>JBEHXR010000061.1:0-13513 GCA_048498595.1 Bacteroidota bacterium | reverse complement strand
CACTGACTGGCGCATATGTTCCATGGTATCAATATGCTCAACCCAAAGGGAGTTATTTATGAATGATGCACTGATAAACTACACACTTCATCTCGCAGATAATGCCATGATTCTTGCACAACAAAACAGCGCGTGGTGTGGTCACGGGCCGGTGCTGGAACAAGACATTGCCATCACCAATATTTCATTGGATATTTTAGGACAGGCAAGAAATTTTTATCAGTATGCTGCTGAAATTATAAACGCTGCCAAAGCTCCCTCTCCTTTGGAGAGGGCGGGAGGTGAGGTCTCAGAAGATTCACTCGCATTCTTACGTGATAATCGAGAGTTTAAAAATTGTTTATTGGTTGAACAGGAAAATGGCGATTGGGGAAAAACAATTTTGCGTCAATTCATTTTCGGCAACTATCAATATTTATTATATGAAAAATTGAAGGATAGTAGAGATGAACAACTCGCAGCTATTGCAACTAAAGCATTGAAAGAAGTTACTTATCATTTGCGGTGGAGCAGTGAGTGGGTAATTCGTTTAGGCGATGGAACAGATGAGAGTCATCAGCGCATGGTAAATGCCATTGAAGAGTTATGGCAATACGTTGATGAATTGTTTATTAATGCTGATTATGAAAATGAATTACTCGCAGAAAATATTTCTGTTGATGTTTCATCTTTAAAAAATAAATGGCTTGAAAAAACCGCATCTGTTTTTGATGAAGCCACTTTACAAATTCCGCAAAATGTGTTTGCAAGAACGGGCGGCAAACAAGGCGTTCATACAGAAAGATTAGGTTATATCCTTGCAGAAATGCAGTTCATGCAAAGAGCTTATCCCAATTCAGTTTGGTAATATTATCATGCAAAAACTTTCATCCACAACACAAAAAATTATTTCAGTTCTTGTAATTGCATTTGCATTTTTATTTCCGCATTACGCAGGCTTTCCTTTTTTTTCTTACACAATAATTGTATTAGTTGTTACCTGGCTTTTTCTAAAATATATTTCGAAAGAAAGTTTCAAAGACATCTTTTTCAGCTTTAAACAATTTCAATCAAAAGCAATTTGGCAAGGCGCTGTTGCAGCTATTATTCTATTCGTTTTGTTGCAGTATGCGATAATGCCTTTGCTTCAAAAAAATTTTCCAAATCAAACAATCAATTTACATGACTATGATTTCATCAAAGGCAATCTTGTAAATTATATTTGGGTAATGATTGCTGCTTTAATTGTTGGCGGATTTTATGAAGAGTTGGTTTTTCATGGTTTTATTTTTACAAGGCTTGAAAAGATTTTTAACAGGCATCAAACTTTAATCGCATTTATTTTAACAGCAATCATTTTTGCAGCTTATCATTTTCAACAGGGAATTTTAGGAATGATAAACGCCGGCATCGCAGGTTGTGCGTATCATGCATTCATTTTAAAAAATAACCGTAACTTATGGTTTGGAATTTTCTTTCATGCATTCTATGATTTTATTGGTTTAAGTTTTATTTATGCCGGACATTAACCCCAACCCTAAAGGGAGTTATTATGATTGATGAATTTAAAATACAAGAAAAAGAAATCTGGAAAATTTTAGAAACTGTAATGGATCCAGAGGTTCCTGTATTATCAATTATTGATTTAGGAATTGTCAGAAAGATTGAAATATATGATGCTGTTCAAAAGCCTCCTTCAGGGGGTGTGGGGGTTACCATCACACCAACGTACACAGGTTGCCCTGCAATGGATGTAATTAATATGAACATAAGAATGGTATTGCTTGAAAATGGTTTTAAAAACATCGAAATAAAAAATGTTTTATCGCCGGCATGGACAACCGATTGGATGAGTGAAGCCGGTAAACAAAAATTAAAAGCTTACGGCATTGCACCGCCAAATGCAAAGCAAATTGTTTGCACAGTTGATGCATTCCAGGAAGATGAAGCTGTTCAATGCCCGCATTGTAATTCGTACAATACACAAATAATTAGCCGCTTTGGTTCTACTGCATGCAAGGCTTTATATAAATGCAACGATTGCCAGGAACCATTCGATTATTTTAAATGTCATTAGGTATAGCGTCCGGGCATACCCGCCGTGCTGCATATGCTTGTTCTGCTTTCCTTGTACGCTGCTTGTGGTCTCCTTGTACTCTACTTCTGGGATCTTTCGATCATCCTTCGTTCATCTTACGTTCATCTTACGTTCATCTTTCCAAATAATTAAAATTAAATCAGGTAGAATAAAGTGGAGCGTTTGAACAATGTGCTTATCCACGCTTAAATATCTTTCTTATGCACTTATCAGAAGTGCCTGTTATTTTAGGATGGTAAAATAAATCACTGCGCATCACTAAAACATCAAATTTAAGTTACTTTGATTTTACTGCAACCGGATCTCTATCCAAACGCAACAATCAACATCAGCGCTCGATTGTCTTAAATGTCCTTAATTCGCATAGTAAATTCAATCATAAAAAAACTTTTTATATGGCTTTAGTGTTGCTTGAAGTAAAAGATAACATCGCTTTTATAACACTTAATCGTCCTGAAAAATTAAATTCATTCAATCGGGAAATGGCACTATCGCTGCAGGAAAAATTAGATGAGTGTGCTGATCTTCTTGATGTACGTTGCGTGTATTTAACCGGAAATGGAAAAGGATTTTCCGCAGGTCAGGATTTGGCAGAAGTGGGTGATGGCAACAGCATGATGATGCAGAAAATTTTGATGGAACAATTTAATCCCATCATCTATAAAATTCGCAAACTGCAAAAACCAATTGTGGCTGCAATAAACGGCGTTGCCGCCGGTGCCGGTGCAAATATTGCATTGAATTGCGATATTGTTGTTGCTGCATCATCTGCATTATTCATCCAGGCATTTAGTAAAATTGGTTTGGTTCCGGATAGTGGCGGAACATTTATTTTACCACGGCTAATTGGCTGGCAAAAAGCAAGTGCATTAATGATGTTGGGTGATAAAGTAACAGCCGAGGAAGCCGAGCGGTTGGGAATGATTTATAAATTTTTTGAGGATGATGTCTTTGAAGCAGAATCAAAAAAAATTGCAGCAATACTGGCGCAGATGCCAACACGCGGTTTATGGTTTACCAAACAAGCATTAACATGGTCATTCAGTCATACATGGAAAGAACAACTGGAAAATGAAGACAAGCTGCAACAGCGCGCCGCCGAAACAAAAGATTTTAAAGAAGGTGTGCAGGCATTTTTAGAAAAGCGTAAACCCGATTTTAAGGGAGAATAAGTACACAGTTGATTAGTTGAGAGGTTTATAAGATATCAACTTCTTACTCGTCAACTTGTCAACGAATCAACTTAATCATATGAAAGATATTAATCCTGGTGCTGTTGTTAAGCACATGATGCAACGTGATGCATTTTCTCAATGGTTAGGAATAGAAATTTTAGAAACCAAAGATGGCGCATGCAAAATTAAAATGACGATTCGCGAAGAAATGGTAAATAGTTTTCATGTTTCGCATGGCGGAATAATTTTTTCTTTGGCTGATAGTGCGCTTGCCTTTGCATGTAATAACAGAAACAATTTATCATTAGCTATGGATTGCAATATTTCATTTTTAAAACAAGTGAATGTGGGCGATGTGCTAACTGTTGAAGCAAAAGAAATTCATAACGGAAAAAGCACAGGTGTTTATTCAATTAATGTGATAAATCAAAACAATCAACAAGTGGCTTTGTTTAAAGGAACATGTTTTAGAACAGGTAAAAATTTGATTTAATAAAAAAGTTCATTTTAAAAGCTTTGCTGAAACAAAATCACAAATTATTATCTCTTTCTCCTGGCTTAAATAAGCAATAACGTATTTCTTTTTGTAGTTTATGCAATGATATTTTAAAGCTTTCCACTGTAAATAAGTACAAGGTCTATATTCAATTATATCATCTGAAAGTTTTTCAAAAAAAGCAAACACATCTCTTACAAATTTTTTTGCCGTTTGCGGCATGCCTTTACTTTCAATAAAGAAAGCAATTTCAGCAACTGAAATTGCAGATGGTTCAAGGATCGTTACTTTTCTTTTCCCCATTCATCAATGAGTTTCAAGGCAAGCTTTTTCCCCTCAGAAAGAGAAAGTTTTTTAACAGGAGATGTTTTTTGAGCAGCTAATAATTGAAGTTTATCAAATTCTTTTTGTTCAATTACCACAAATTTTTTTTTGTCTATTGTAAGCGTTCCCATTATACTTAAACTTATCTACAAAATTACTATTTAAAGTTTTAAAAGAATTCATTTCATCCATTAAGATAATTTGCTTTCTCTCCAAAACTTCACAATATCTTCTGCATGTTGTTTATTGCGCGGCTTTAAATAAACCTTTTGTATCACACCTTTTTCATCAATCAAAAATGTTGTGCGATGCAAACCCATATAATGCCTGCCATACAATTGCTTCTCACCCCACACGCCGTACTTGTCAATAATTGCATGGTCAGGATCTGCAATTAAAGTGTAAGGCAAATTAAATTTTGTTTCAAATTTTTTATGGCTTGTTGAATCATTTGGGCTTACACCAATAACTTCGAAGCCCTCTTTCTTCAGCAAAGGATAATTATCTCGCAAGTTACACGCTTCAATAGTGCAGGTTGGTGTATCGTCTTCAGGATAAAAAAATAAAACAACTTTTTTGCCTTTATAATCTGCCAGCGAAACAGTTTTACCGTTTTGGTCTTTGCCTTTAAATGCCGGCGCTTTCATGCCGGGTGTTAATGTTATCATACCAATTTATTCTTTTGTAAAATTAAATGTTTGTGTTGTTGAATTGCCTGCAACATCTTTTGCTGTTACAGTTAAAGTATGGTCTCCGTTCGCACAATGTTCATCAAAGGTGTAAATAAAGTAATCATTCTTTTTCGCAAACATCAACCAGTTGCCATCAAGTTCGGCGCGAAAATTTTCAATGCGACTTAAATCATCTGCACATTTAATAACAAGCTTTTTTGTTGCATTAAATAACGAACCATCTTTCCATCCAACAGGCGTAATAACAGGTGCAATGGTATCGATTAATAAACGCACATGTCCCAAATCATAAAAAGATGCATGCATGTAATTATTTTTCCAGTCGCCCTTTTCTACATAGTTTGAAGAACCGCTTTGCAGTTCCATTACTATTTTGTTTTTGATAGAATCGCTTACATCTTTACTCATTTTTACTGAAATGTCGTAAGCATCATGCACAGGAATTAAATGCGAACCAATGTGAATGGTTGGTGAAACTTGTTTTAATGAAGTTGCCGGTGTTTCTGTAACAGGCAACGCAAGCGCATCGTAAAAAGCACTTTCATCAAAATGAATTATTGCATCCTCTGTTTGAATATTGTTTTCTTCGCCCGGCGAGCAAACAAAAGCACTGCTGTCAATAGAATAATTTTTATTTAATGCAGCGTCATACTTCAATTTAAAATCAACGGCACTAACATTATTATTTACATCGCTTAACTCAATATGAATTTTATGTGTTGATGTATCGTTTAAAAGAATGGTTCCATCGCTTTCAAGCGGCGTAAAGATTTTTAAATTATTTCCGGGCAATATGTTTAAATACTGAATGCCCACATGATGACTCACCCACTCACCATAATCCATACAGGCATTTACATAGCGACTGTCATCATACAAAAAATCATTCAGCTTACATTCAAACAACAAAGAATCATCCATGCTTAATGCTGCGTGATACACACCAAATTTAAATGGCGAGTTATTACTTACATCTTCTGCACGAAAACCAAGCGCAATGACAGGTGAACCAACTTTTACCACAGCAGAAGTTGTTTTATAAATATTGTTTTTATGCGTGATAGAAATTTGTTGCGGCTGCACATCGTAAACACTGTATCTTCTGTCGAACCAGTATAAACCAAACAACAGCGGCGGTTTTCTATCAGGTACCGGCAAGCCAAATAACAGCGGATTTAAGTTATTACCTGTTTTTGTATCGCGAATTTCAAAATGCAAATGGGGACCTTGTGAACCGCCGGTGTTACCACTATATGCAATAAACTGTCCTTTTGTAACATGAAATAAATCTTTAGGCAAAGTAAAATCCTGCTCCCAGCTTTCATCTTTATACTGTTTGTCTTTTACATATTTTTCAAGCGCATCATAAAAAGAATTCAGGTGCGCATATAAAGTTGTATAACCATTCGGATGTGTTATGTAAATCGCCTGCCCATAACCATATTTTTCAATTTTAATTCTGCTTACATAACCATCTGCCGCAGCGAATACTGGCAGGTTTTCTCTTGATTGTGTGCGAATATCAAGTCCCATATGAAAATGGTCCGTTCTTAATTCGCCAAAGTTTGACGCAAGCTGAATGGCAATATTAAGCGGGTCGCGAAAATAATTTTGAGGATATGTTTTTTGTGCGTGCGCTTTTAAGAAACAACCTTCAACAAAAATCAAAATAAAAAAGCATAGGTATTTTTTCATGGATGTTTCAAAAATAAGCCATGCATACTAAAGCTTGGGATGCTTATATTTTTGTTATGACAGATTGCAGATATTTTTGCAACTGTTTATGAAAAATTTTTTACAGCAAATATGGTGGGGTAATTCTTTACAGCAGTATGCAATTGTTTTAGGCGAAATAATAATTGTTTGGATAATTTATAAACTGTTTAAAAGATTTATTGTAACTACTTTAAAAAAAATCACCGCTAAAACAGCTACACAGGCAGATGATGCCGTAGTTAACGCTGCAGAAAAATTTATTCTTCCTTATATATTTCTCACCATTATTTATGGCATCGTTGAGCAACTGCATTTCACAGAACACACAGAGCATGTTTTAAAAGTGGTGATTGCTGTAATCACGGCTTATTATTTTGTGCGATTCATCAATCACGCATTACAGCTTACTGTAATCTTATACATGCACAGAAAGCAGGAACCGCCTGAGCGTTTTAAACAGCTCACGGGTATTTTGCTTGTTATAAAAGCCACTGTTTGGATTATTGGTATTTTAATGTTGATTGAAAACCTTGGTTATAACATCACAACCATTATAACGGGTTTAGGTATAGGTGGAATAGCTATTGCGTTGGCAGCACAAAATATTTTAGGAGATCTTTTCAGCTACTTCGTAATATTTTTTGATAAGCCTTTTGAGATTGGTGATTTTATAACGGTAAATACTTTTTCAGGAACAGTAGAACGAATAGGAATTAAAACTTCTCATTTAAGAAGCGTTTCAGGTGAACAATTAATTGTGCCGAACGCAGACATGGTAAAATCAACCATAAAAAATTTTAAACGTTTACAACGGCGCGGTATAATTTTTAAAATAAATGTTCGCTATGATACTTCGGAAAATAAATTAAAAACTTTACCACAGCTTATTGAATTAATAATAAGGAAACAGCCACATACAACGTTTGATCGTTGTCATCTCGTTGCTTTTGGCGATTATGGATTGTCTTATGAAGTTTTATATTTTATTGAAACCGCAGATTATAAAACGTTTTTAAATATTCAACAAAATATTCATCTTGAAATAATTGAAGCTTTTTCCGACCAGGGTATTGATTTTGCATTTCCAGGTCAGCAATTTATGTTACCACACCCTGCAGCACAAAAACCATAAATCAATAACAAATTTTTTCATTTGCTTCATCGTTTTTACCTTTCGTGCGTTCAATTTATTTTTCACTACAATATTTAACGCCACATGGAAAATGATGACAATAAACTAAAAGAAACATCCCGCAGAAATTTTATTAAAAACACATCACTTGCTGCTGCAGGTTTTTATATTGTTCCTAGACACGTATTAGGAAGAGGTTACACACCCCCAAGCGATAAATTAAATATCGCGGCAATTGGTGCCGGTGGTAAAGGAGCAGACGACATTAATCATTTTTTTGCCAGTGGCAAAGCTAACATCGCTGTGTTATGCGATGTTGATGACAGGCAATCTGCAGACAGCAGGAAAAAATTTCCCAACGCTAAATATTATAAAGATTTTAGAGAGATGCTCGATAAGGAGAAAAATAATATTGATGCGTGCTCGGTTTCAATTCCAGATCATAACCATGCAGTGGCGGCAATGGCAGCTATGCAATTGGGCAAACATGTGTATGTGCAAAAACCTTTAACGCATGATATTTACGAAGCACGTATGCTAACACAGGCAGCACATAATTATAAAGTGGTTACACAAATGGGTAACCAGGGTGCCAGCGGAGATGGCGTGCGCCAATTAATTGATTGGTACGAAGCAGGTGTAATTGGCGACGTGCATACAATTTATTGTTTTACTGACAGACCTGTGTGGCCGCAAGGCATTGCGTGGCCAACAGATAAACCTCCGGTTCCGCAAGGGCTTGACTGGAACTTATGGTTAGGCACTGCGCCTTACAGGGAATATGAAGAGAATGTTGTTCCATTTAACTGGCGTGGTTGGTGGGATTATGGTACAGGTGCTTTGGGTGATATGGCTTGCCATATTATGCAGCCCGGTTTTGCAGTGTTGGGTTTAGGTTATCCCAAATTTGCTGAATGCAGCGTTTCTACAAGATATATTGAAAACTGGCATAAAGCATATTATCCTGATAGTGGTCCGGTTTCATCTCATATCATTCTAACTTTTGAAGCGCACAATCAAAAACATAAAAATAAAACACACGAGGTTAAACTGCATTGGATGGATGGCGGTATACAACCTGAACGTCCGGCAGAATTAGGCCCGAATGAAGTAATGGGTGATGGCGGTAACGGAATAATTTTTATGGGCACAAAAGGAAGTATGATGGCGGGTACTTATGGTATTAATCCGCAATTATTACCTACTTCAAAAACAGCTACTACAAAAGTGCCGCAAACCTTGCCGCGTGTACCCGGCGGAGACGAAGGTCACTATGCAGCATGGGTTGAAGCAGCAATAGCAGGTTACGGCAGTGATGCAGCGAATAATTTAAGTTCACGGTTTGATGTTGCAGGCCCGCTTACTGAAAGCGTATTGATGGGTAATCTTGCAATTAGAAGTTACAACATAAGAAAACAAAATGCGCAAGGTGAGTGGGATTATCCGGGTCAGCATATACAACTGGTTTGGGATGGAGAAAATATGAAGATTACAAATTTTGATGATGCAAATCAGTTTGTAAAACGTACTTATCGGGAAGGCTGGAGTTTAGGCATATAAAAGTAAAAACAACTTACCTACTGTATAAAAGGTGAGAGAGAATATTTAAAATTCTTTCTCACCTTTTGTTTTAAAATTTACGATGCTTTCTTTTTAATATTTGATAAGCTGGCTTTTAATTCTTCCATCAAATCTTTAGAACGTGAATGTGCAACATGCAATTTTGGAGCAGAATATTTCTTACCCTTTGCTTTTGCATTAATAAACTTCATTAAGGTTTCACTGTAAGTGTCTTTATATGTTGAAATATCAAATTCGCCGGTTAACTGATCAATAAGTTTTGTAGCCATTTGCATTTCTGCATTACTTACTTTCGATTCGGGTACTTTAATATCTTCTGTGCTTCTTATTTCCTGCGCATAACGAATTTTATGAAGCACTAAAATTTTTTCAGAAGGTACAATCAGGCACAAGCTTTCTTTATTACGTAAAACAAATGTTCCCAATGCCGCTTTCTTTGCTTTCGTTAATGCATCACGCAATAACACATAAGCTTTACTGCCATTTTTTTCTGGCTCTATATAGTAAGCCGTTTCAAAATGTATCGGCGGCACTTCTTCCGTTTCAACAAATTCCTGTATGTCTACGGTTTTTGTTTGTTCGGGGCTTGCCTTTTTAAAATCTTCATCGGAAAGAATTACATAATCTCCATCCACTTTATAACCCTTTACAATATTTTCCCACGCTACTTCTTTACCTGTTTTTTCATTCACTCTTTTAAAATGAATATTTGAGTGATCTTTTTTATCAAGCATATCTAAACTTAAAGAACTTGTTTGCGTTGCGCTGTATAATTTTATAGGAATATTTACCAGCCCAAAACTGATGGAGCCTGTCCATAAAGATCTCATAACTCAAATTTGTTCAGTTAACTGAAAATATTGTGCCGCATCTTTTTAATATGTAGAACCACTTCTACTAATTTATGGCAACATGCACATTTAAAGCTGGCTCAACTTCATTTAGAAGGCGCAGCTGAGTAATATTGAAAAGAAATGTCTGTAGTTGATTATCAATTAAACGCTTTAAAGAGTTGTCTAAATATTTATCTCTTAATAATCTTCTGTGACATTTTATATAATTTTCTTCAACATAGTTGCAAACTTTTTCTATGTCGTCAGGCAATAAAAAAACATCGCTTTCCTTCTCCTCTTTTGGAAGATGTTTATGAAATTGCATGCAGTTAAAAGAGTTCATTTGCGATGAAATTTCTTGTTCAAATTGCAACGACTCCGAGATAAATAATTGTATACCTTTTATAAGCGATTTATTATAGCTTGATGCTGCAATCTCTTCTAAAACTTTGCGGGCCTTGTGCATTTTAAGCAGCGTGGTTTGCAGTTTAGTGCAGGCGTAAGAATAATCCGCTACCTGGCGGGATGTGAGTTTAACGAATAACATGGGGCAAGCATTTTATGTTTATTATCTACCACAAATTTTATGCCCTGCGCGATGGTATGATTTTAGCATCATCCCTCCACTTAACACATTTATTTTATATATGCCGATAACTATTTTCCAGTTCTTTCACTGGTATTTTCCAAAAGAAAAAAAATTATGGAATGAAGTTGCAAAACAGGCAGAGCATCTATCTTTTACAGGCATCTCGCATGTTTGGCTTCCTCCTGCATATAAATCATCTGCCGGTGATAATGGAGTTGGGTATGATGTCTATGATCTTTTTGATTTAGGAGAATTTGATCAAAAAGGCTCCGTTGCCACGCGTTATGGAACGAAAGATGAATACATCAACGCCATAAAAACATTGCATGAACATAAGTTAAATGCAATGGCAGACATTGTTTTAAATCATAAGAACGGTGCAGATGAAAATGATAAGGCAACGGTTATACAGGTTGATACAAATGATCGCAACAAAGTAGTTTCAGAACCTGCAGAAAAAGAAATTCCAACCAAATATTATTTTCCCGGGCGCAATAAAAAATATTCTGAATTTGTGTGGGACTGGAAAACTTTCACCGGTGTGGATACCTGTTCCGATTCAGATGGGCAATGCATTTTTAAAATATTAAATGGCTATGGCGATTTATGGGATGATGTGGTTGGCAATGAGTTTGGGAATTTTGATTACCTGCTGGGTGCCGATATTGAATTTCGCAACCCGGCTGTAAGAGAAGAACTAAAATATTGGGGAAAGTGGTATATCGAAACAACAGGTGTAGATAGCTTCAGGCTTGATGCGGTAAAGCACATCTCGCCAGATTTTTATAAAGACTGGCTCGATTATCTGAATGCTGCCTTCAAAAAGAAATTTTTTACTATTGCCGAATACTGGAGTTCAGACTTAAATTTTCTGCACGAATACCTTGATGTAATGGAAGGTCGTGTTCAGTTGTTCGATGTACCGTTGCATCACAAGTTTTTTGATGCTTCCAAACAAGGTAAAGACTTTAATTTAAGTACCATCTTTGATGGCACATTAGTGCAATCTCGCCCACAATCAGCCATTACATTTGTTGACAATCACGACACACAACCCACACAGTCGCTTGAGTCTTTTGTTGATTACTGGTTTAAGCCACACGCAAACGCTTTAACGCTTTTAAGACAGCAAGGTATTCCCTGTGTTTTTTATGCAAGCTATTACGGCGCAAAATATACACATGGCGAAAACACGATTGAGCTTGCACCGGTTCCGCATTTATATAAAATGCTTAAAATACGGCAACAGTTTTTAGAAGGAGAGCAGGTTGATTATTTCGATCATCCAAATGTTATTGCATGGTGTATCAGAGGCACAGAAGAAAACCAGGATTCCGGTTTTGTAGTAGTGCTTTCAAATAGTGAAGATGGATTTAAAGAAATTAATCTTGGAAAACACAACGGTGGTAAAACTTTTGTTGATGTAACAGAAAGCTTTCAAGATCCTGTTACTACAAACGATGAAGGCATTGCTTTCTTTTCAGTAAAAGCAGGCAGCATCAGCATATGGATGAAAGAAACAGCTTTGGAAAAAATTAAATAATTATGAAGTGGGGAATTATAGGACCTGGAAATATTGCACACGATTTCGCTAACGATTTACAATATGTTGAAACTAAAAAATGCGCCGTTGGACCAGTATTGGGTAATAAATTAGAACATACGAAAGCATTTGTAGAAAAATACAATTGCTCTTGCGCAGCAAACGATATAGAAGAATTTATAAACGAAAAACCAGATGCAGTTTACATTGCAACGCCACATCCATTGCATCATCAGCAGGCATTAATTTGTCTTGAAAATAAAATTCCGGTGTTGTGTGAAAAGCCGTTGGCGATAAATTCGAAACAGGTTTCAGAATTGACAGATTCATCAAAAAAGAATAATACTTTTTTATTGGAAGGAATGTGGACGCGCTTTTTACCGAGCTTTCAATTTTTATTTCAGATCATTCAATCAAACACAATTGGTAAAATATTGCACTTGCATGCAGACATGAGTTTTATTGCAGAGAAAGATAAGAACAATCGTTTTTTTAATCCTGAATTAGGCGGCGGTTCTTTGTTGGATGTGGGTGTTTATACAATTTATCTAAGTTATTTTTTGTTAGGAAATCCTGATGAAATTTTTGCTGCAGGCAAACTAACAGAACAACATATTGATGAAACCTGTGGCGTGATGCTGAAATATAGAAATGGAAATTTCGCATTGCTTGAATCATCCATCGTTACACAAACAGAAGGCAGCGCATGGATTTATGGAAGCGATGGAACAATCCGCATAAAAAAACCCTGGACAGAAACGCCTGAAAAAATTGAAGTGATCATCAATAACGAATCATCATTCAAACATATTCCTTCATGGCCCGGCAGAGGCTTTCAATACGAAATAGAAGAAGTAATAAAATGTTTGAATGAAAAAAGAATTGAAAGCGATATTGTACCGCACAGTGCAAGTCTTGATGTAGTAAAAATTATGGATTCAGTGCGTGAACAGTTGGGTATTGTTTATCCTGAAAATGAAAGCAGCTGATTATTTTATTCTGTAAGTAATTCTTGCATCAATAAAATCTGCAATCTGGTTGTGCGCAAGCAGCATTATACCCGCATACCAGTGATCGTTTAGTTTATAATTCAATCCCCAGCGATGATAAATTGTATGAAACAGGTTTTGATATTGCGTGTCGTACGTTTTAGTTTGCTTAAAAACATAAACACCTAATTGTTGCGAAAACGTAAATCTGTTTAGTAAAAATTGATGACCGATTAAAACACCCGCTAATGTTGCTGATGAATTATCTTTTACCCAAACATCTTTAATACTTCTTAACGCATCATCATAATAAACTTCTGCGGCAGCAGTTAAAGCATCTAAATTGCTAACCTGTTTTACAATTTG
>JBEHXR010000060.1:0-13577 GCA_048498595.1 Bacteroidota bacterium | reverse complement strand
CATTAGCCGTTCGCTGATGCTCACTTTATATGTATGCGGATTTTCAAAACGTTTATATTCTGCAGGTAATAATGCTAATCTTGTTTTTGCATAATCGGCGATATCTTTTAATGATGATTTAGGTGAAGTTCTTTTTCCCTTACTCATTACTTTTTGTAACAACGGCTGCTGTTTCATTCTTTTTACATCCATAAATTTTGTTGCGTCAAAAAGATGAAACACTGTTTCCGCAGGTGCATTTTCATCAGCCAGTAAAATTGCATCAACACCAAAAAATAATCCATCATCATCCAATACACGATAGACTTGTTTAATTCCCGGTAAAGTTGTTTTCTCTAATGATTCAGATAATTTTAAACGCGGCTTATTTTCACACATCGTCAATTTATAAACACCATCCAGCGCACCATCGGGTTTGCCAATAACCAAATTTGTTCCCACACCTAAAATATCAATAGAAGCATCCTGCTCCTGCAAGCTTTTAATTACAAATTCATCCAATTGATTTGATGCAGCAATCTTTATGTATTGCAAGCCCGCATCGTCCAGCATTTTTCGTGCAGCTCTTGAAAGATAAGCAAGGTCGCCACTGTCAAGACGAATACCTTTTGCTTTATAACCTTTCGCTTCCATTTCTTTTGCAACAATAATCGCATTGGGCACACCACTTTTTAACGTGTTATATGTGTCAACCAAAAAAATACAATCATGCGGTCTTGTGTTTGCGAATGCTCTGAAAGCTTCCAGTTCATCATCATAGCTTTGAATGAATGCATGCGCCATTGTACCTGCAACGGGCAATCCATAAATCTCTGCACCATACACATTACTTGTTGTTTCAAACCCGCCAATGATAGAAGCTTTAGTTGCAAGAATTCCACCCAAACCTTGTGAACGTCTTAAACCAAAATCACTTAGGTTGGCATTACCTGCAATTTGTTTTATACGTGCTGCTTTTGTTGCAATAAGCGATTCAAAATTTAAAATATTCAGCAGCATTGTTTCTGCCAATTGCGCTTCAATTATATTTCCTTCAACACGCAAAATTGGACAGTTTGGAAAAACAACTTCGCCTTCCGTGCAGGCATATACATCACATGAAAATTTAAATTGCTTCAGATATTCAATGTATGATTTATTAAAATTTAGTTGCTTTAAAAAATAAATATCATCTTCTGTGAAGTGAAGATCTTCGAGTACACTTAAAACCTCATCTAATCCTGCAAAAACAACATAGCCACCACCATACGGCAGCTTGCGAAACAAGTAATCAAAGCCTGCGGCGTGATTTGATTTGCCTTGCATAAAATAAGCTTCGCCCATTGTAATCTCATACAAATCGGTATACGTTCCGCTAATTGAAAATGACAGCATGATTAAAGATATGAAACTGCGGTTTACAAATGCATCGCTTTAAAAATTGCGAATATGACCTTAATTATAGCAACACCTGATTTAAATCATTAAAACCGGCATTTCATAAATATATTTTTATCTGAAAGTTTTTTAATCATCAAAACAAAATAATATGGCAACGCCTTTTGATAAGTATGCTGCAAAGGGAAATGAATTCCTGCATCTTCTCGCAGAAGATTTGCAAATCTCCAATGAAAAAGCATTTCGCATATTAAAAGCAGTGCTGCATGTGCTGCGCGATCATGTGAGCATTAATGAATCAATGCAAATCATGTCGCAACTGCCGGTTGCAGTAAAAGGGATATATGTTGAGCAATGGCATATTGATGCTACTGTAAAAAAGTTGCATACCCAACACGATTTTTTAAATGAAGTATGCCATTATGATAAAGGAACAGTATTAGAAGATTTTGAAAACTATGAAGCAGTTGAAAAATCTGTAAAGGCTGTTTTCAGAACATTGAATTATTATTTATCTGAAGGTGAATTTGAAGATATCATTGCTGTAATGCCTGTTGAAATAAAAAAACTGATTGAAGATAGCATTGGTAAAAACAGGATGGTACTTTAAAAATTTTTTTTATGAAAGGAATTCTTATATCAAATCATAAAATAATCAAAATGCCTTTTAAAAACGGCAAAGAGAATGCAGAACATATCGCTTCGATGAATGAACATGTGCGTGAATACGAAGCATGGTTCAAAAAGCATTTTTATGTCTTTAGATCTGAAGTCGCTGCCATCAGGCAATTGCTTCCGGCTGAAAAAAATGCGAAAGGAATTGAAATAGGCGTCGGTACGGGAAGATTTGCAAAAGCATTGGATATAAAAGAAGGCATTGAGCCTGCAGAAGAGATGAGAATCGTTGCAGAAAAAAGAGGTATTGCTGTGCTGCATGCAACAGCGGAAAGTATTCCATACAAAACAAATTTATTTGATTATGTGTTGATGAATTTTTGTATCAGCTATTTTAAAAACTTGCATGAAGCATTTAAAGAAGCATATAGAATTTTGAAAGATGATGGTTGCTTAATTGTAGGTTTTGTAAAAGAGAACAGCATTATTGCAAAAGATTATGAGAGCCGTGCAGCCAAAAGCTTTTTTTATAACGAAGCCAAATTTTATGAACCGGATGAAGTGTTCAAAGCTTTAACAAAAGCAGGTTTTACTATCAGCAAGATCACGCAAACACTATTTCATGCGCTAAACAAAATTGATGCAATTGAACTTGCGCAACCAGGCTATGATAAAGGCTCTTATATTTTTATTAAGGCGATAAAATAGCCATATGATTTACTTATCATTTTCATCCCCGATTTATTGATCAAAATCACCTCAACAATTAACCATAATCATACAATTCTTTTTTGTAACCAATAATTTTATTAAAATTATTTTTTATGGACTTAAAATTTTTCAAAATAAAGACGCCTGCCGAAGAAGAAATTCAATCCATGTATCAAATGCTACTTGATGGAAATTCGTTCAAATCATTTTGCACTAACAATGAAGTGTATGATATATGTAAGCATAAAGTGGTAAAAAAAAGGAATAGACTATTTCAACTCTATGCACATGGTACAGCTATTAATAGCATCCTGGTAATACTCAATAAAAATTAAGCATATCCCAATATGCAGTGTTTTTGTACGACATAAAATATGTTACATTAAAGTAATATTACTGTTCAACAGGCAACCAAATATTAAATGTTGCGCCTTTGCCATCAGCAGAATCTGCAGTTATATAACCTTTGTGCTGCTCTACAATTTTTTTTACTATACTTAATCCAATTCCTGTACCAGCATATGCTTCTTTGCCATGAAGGCGCTGAAAGAGTTGAAAAATTTGTTCTTTAAATTTTGAATCGAAACCAATACCGTTATCGGTAAAAGTTAATGCAACAAGTTTTATCTTATCGCCGGTAACAATTTTTGACGTGATCCTTATTTCAGGATCTTCTTTTGAAAATTTTAATGAGTTGCTTATCAGGTTTGAAAATAGCTGGTGCATTTGCAAAGGATTCGCCTTTATAACAGGCAATTTGCTGCTTTTTATTTTAGCGCCGCGTTCTTTAATCAACAATTCAAAATCGTTTTCAACATCATTTAAAACTTTATTTAAATCAGTTGGCGAATAAGCCTCATCTTGTTTTGAAAGCCTTGTATAAGTAAGTATTGATTGTATCAGCTCGCTCATGCGCTGCGCAGAAGATCTTATCTTTTCAAAATACCGCTCTGTTACGTTTATGTCATCACGGTTTTTATCAATTAAGGCAATAAATGTTTGTATTTTTCTTAGCGGCTCCTGCAAATCGTGACTGGCTATATAATTGAATGATTCAAGTTCTTTATTTGCTTTCACTAATTCTTCTGTTCGTTGCGCCACTTCCTGTTCTAATTTTTCTGTAAAGGTTTTCTGAACATGAATATCCGTCATCGCACCAATCCACTTTACTATTTTGCCTGAACCATCCTTCAGAGGTTCGCCTGCAGTGTAATGCCAGCGGTATTCACCTTGTTTGTTTTTCAATCTTACCTCGTACCTGAATGGCTTATCTGTTAGTGAGTCTTTTTCCCATGCATCCATTACCAGTTTCCAATCATCAGGATGCACCATTTCCTTCCATGCTGTGCTTATGTCTTTTATTCCCGAATATTCTTCCCAGCTTTTTGAACCATACTCAACAATTCCATCTTCCGTATTTCGTACCCATACCATGTGCGGCAGTGTTTCTGCAAGTGTGCGAAAACTATTTTCACTTTCGCGTATAGCTGTTTCTGCTTCTTTTCTGTCATGAATATTGAGGCTTGAACCGATAAAGCCAATCAACATATCATTTTCAAAACGCGGAACTCCTTTGTCAATAAACCACTGATAATTTCCAGTCTCTCCATTTTTCAATCGCATTTCCAAAGTATACGGTTGACGTTTTTCAGCTGCATTTTTCATCACTTCTAAAACCATATCTATATCATCCGGATGAATATATTTTTTCCATGAGATATCAGACACATTCACATTTTCACCGAGATTAAAATACATGCGCCCCAATTTATTAATGAATGTGGTTTGCATATTTTCATCTGTAACCCATACAAACAAAGGAGCTTCATCTGCCATAGAACGAAAACGCTCTTCGCTTTCTTCGATCTTCTTTCGTGCAATTACAAGCGGCGTAATATCATCACCAATTACCATTATGCCGGTAATGTTTCCGTTCTCATCGCGTAAAGGCACATACGCAAACTTTGAATATGTTTCAACAGTTTTCCCATCACGATGACGCACTAAAGGATATTCATTTGCAACAAACGGCTCACCTGTTTCATATACTTTTTTTAGAAGATTAATTAATCCCTGCTGCTTTGCTTCAGGCATAATTTCTTCGGCGGTTTTACCAATAATATCCTGCCGCGTAAAATTTTTTTGCAACAATTTATTGGTTACAGATAACGCAGCTTCATTCACCATCTCATATATAAAATCAGGTCCGCTTAAAATTAAAATTGCCGTTGGTGCCTGCATAAATAAATCGCGCATATGCTGCTCTACTGCTCTTCTTTTTTTTGTAATACTTATTTGAGCAGATATCCTTGCTATCAATTCTTTTGATGAGAAAGGCTTTACTAAATAGTCATCGGCGCCGGTTTCCCATCCTTCAATTTTTGATTCTTCACCAGCTCTTGCAGTTAGTAATATAACAGGTATATGTTCGGTTGCTTTATTTTCTTTTATCGCTTTTAATAATTGAATGCCATCCATTACGGGCATCATTACATCACTTAAAATAAGCTCCGGCTGATTTTGTTTTAATTTTTCTAATGCATCTTCGCCATTAACAGCAGCAACTACATTAAACCGCTCAGATAACAATGTTTCGATATGTTTACGCATATCAATATTGTCATCAACAATCATTATAAGCGGTTGTACCTGCTTGCCATTTTTTAAATGATCTTTTGTTTCGGTTTTAGAAGATGTATTTTCAAGAAGAACGTTTGCTTCTTCAATATATACTTCTGAAATAACGCCCTCAACAGCGCAGTCATCATCCTTAATTTGAGATGCATCAATACCTTCTTTACCAAAAGGAATGGTAACTGTAAAAATGCTGCCAACGCCTTGTTTACTTTCAACAGAAATTATTCCCCTGTTTAACTGAACGAGTTCTTTTGTGAGCGATAATCCTATGCCTGTGCCTTCAAAACTTCTGCCTGTAATATTTTGTACGCGATGAAAACGTTCAAACATGCGCGGCAATTCATTTTCAGGAATACCAACGCCCGTATCTTTTACTTTAAGTATTGCATTATTGTTTTGTGATGTGATCTCAACAGTAATACTTCCCTTTAATGTATACTTAAAAGCATTTGATAAAAGATTAAAAACAATTTTTTCCCACATGTCTTTGTCAAGATAAACAGCGGGTATTTTATTATTTGCTTTTACAACCAGTTTCAGTCCGGCCTTTTCTGTTGCAGAACGAAAATTACTTACAAGATTTTTGGTGAAAGAAACTATGTCTGTTAAAGAAAATTGTGCTTGCTGCCTGCCGGATTCTATACGACTAAAATCAAGTAAAGCATTTACAAGTTTCAGCAATCGTATTGCATTTCTATGTGCCACGTCCATTCTCTTCATGGTTGCAGGAGCGGTATTCACATCATTCAGTGCTTCTTCTATTGGTCCGAGCATTAATGTTAGCGGTGTTCGAAATTCATGGCTGATGTTTGTAAAAAATAAAGTTTTGGCTTTGTCTATTTCTGCAAGCGCACGTGCACGTTTACGTTCTTCTTCTAATGCAAGTACATTGTTTACCTCAAGCGAAATTTGATCTGCTACCAACTGAACAAAATTCTTATAGGCATCATCAAACTTTCGATAAGGATTTAATGCGGCCGATAAAACGGCGAGCGGAAACTTTTTATTTGCTCCGCTGACAGGCACATGTACAAAATTTTTTGCCATTACTTGCCATGCACCTTTAGGTAAATTTTTCCAGCGCCGTGCTGTTTCTGATGTCACCATTGTATTTTCAGTAACAGCTTTCGACAAATTCTTGCCCAACGGGCCAGGATTATTGAGATCAATATTTTTTGCAAGCTCAGGATGATCTTTATTAATTCCCGCAAATGCAAAGGCATTCGCAGTATTTGTTTCTTCATCAATTTTATAAATAACAGCACAGGGAAAATCTTTATTATTTTTTTCAAGCGCATTTACTGCAGCAGTATATACTTCATCCAGGGTATTCTTTTTGGCAAGTCTTCCCAGCTCTTGCAGAGTTTGCAACGATCTTTCTGTAATAATGCGCTCTGTACTTGCAGTGTTATAACATATCATTCCTGCTGTTCCGCCATTGTCTCCCGGCACCGGTGAATAAGAAAAAGTGTAGTAAGTTTCTTCAGGATAACCATAGCGTTCCATGATGAGTAACTGCGATTCTACATACGTTCCTTCATCTTTTTCCATTACTTTTTTTAGCATCGGCTCAATATCTTTCCAGATATCTTTCCATACCACCGATGCAGGTTGCCCTAATGCCTGCGGATGTTTGCCGCCAACAATAGCTTTATAAGGATCGTTATATAATTTGATTAATTGCTTTCCCCAGCCAATCCAAATGGGTTGAGAAGATGTGAGCATAATACGTACACAGGTTTTTAAGCTTTGATCCCATTGTTCGGGCGCACCCAACGGCGTTTTCGTCCAGTCAAAATTGCGAATGCGCTCACCCATTTCTCCGCCGCCAAAAAGAAAATCAGGCACTTTTTTCAAGGTTTGAATTTTTTTATTTCAATGTTTTAAACAGGATATAATTTTTTCCAGTTCAGCTTTTAAATCATTTGTATCAATATGCTTTTTTATAAAGCCTGTTGCACCATACTTCTTACATTCTTCAACAATTGCTTTTTCTGCAGCAGTTGAATACATATAAATTGGAACACTTTGTAAATGTTTTATTTTTTTTATTTCACTCAGGCACTGCACGCCGCTTATTCTCGGCATATTGATGTCAATAAAAATTAAAGCTGGTATAAAAGATGGGTTGCTTTTTATTTTTTCCAATGCATGAACACCATCATTTGCAAAAACACATTGTATGTTATTCGGTATTTCGCGCATAACAATCGAAAAAATTTCCTGGTCGTCTAAATCATCATCAATTATAAAAACAATAAGCATAGAGGTGAAACAGCACAAAAATTAAAGATACATAGTTTGAAAATACGATTTGCTTTTGCGTTGCGGTTATTAAGCATAATCAGGAAAAATGGGAATGGCAAAAGCTTGCTCAAAATTTTATACATATCCATTTATCGCGATGAAAAGTATTTATATGTTTAAGTTTAAATGCTGAAGCAAGCGCAAGAATATCCTGTTCATCTTCCTGTAATAATCCGCTTAATAAAACATCAGCTTTTTTAGTAAGCGCTTCAACAATATTTTTAAAGTTATCTGTAATTATATTTTTATTTATGTTGGCGAGTACAATTTGATAACTGGTTTCAGCAACAGGCTTATCAGCCAACATTAAATTTATTTTTGAACAATTATTCTGCTGAATATTTTCTGCTGCATTGCTAATGCTCCATTCATCATTATCAATTGCAGTGATGGATGCCGCGCCAAGTTTTTCTGCATAAATAGCAAGCACGCCTGTTCCTGTTCCAAAATCTAAAACCGATTTTTCTTTAAAATTTATTGCTCGCATTTGTTCAAGCATCATGTAAGTTGTTGCATGATGTCCGGTTCCAAAACTCATCTTTGGCGTTATAATAATTTCGTGGTGCACATTTTTTATGGGCTGATGAAAACTTGCTCTTATCGCAACTTCATCATCAATAATTACGGGCTGAAAATTTTGCTCCCATAGTTTATTCCAGTTTTCTTCTTTAACTGTTTCTTGCAAAAAGGAAAGATTATATTGATTGACAACGCTGTTAAATTCCTCTTCATTAAAATCTGCACTATCAATAAAAGCAATTAAGGAATTTTCTTTTTCTTCGAAGCCATCAAATCCAATTTCACTTAATTGAGCAATAAGAATTTCTTTCAGATCTTCATCTTCAATATTAAAAACAAATTGCAGGTACGTTTTATTCATTATAAACCTCAAAATTAATTTGATTCTCTTTTTCGAAAAGCAGAAAATATTCCTGCAAACAATTGCCCGCTTTTATAAGCTGTTATTTTCGCTGTATGAATTTTGAAATATTACAAGATATCATACAACATCGCCGCAGTTGCAAACCTGCATTAATGAACGGTAAAAAAATTGATGATGCAATCATTCAACAATTGCTTGAGTTAGCTAATTGGGCACCTACACATGCGCACACAGAACCTTGGAGGTTTATTGTATTTGCAAAAAATGCAGCGCAGCAATTTTGTAAAGAACATGCAGCGCTGTATAAAGAAAATGTAGCTGCAGAAAAATTTGAAACAGCGAAATATGAAAAAATTTTGCACAATGGCGATCATTGCTCGCACATTATTGCAGTTTATATGAAACGTGGCAGCAATCCGAAGATTTCGGTTACAGAAGAAATAAGCGCAACCGCAGCAGCCGTACAAAATATTTTATTAGGTGCTTCAACTTTAAACATCGCAGCATTATGGAGTACCGGCGGACTTACTTATCATGCCGCAATGAAAAAATATTTTAACCTGCAAGATGAAGATCACATGATCGGTTTAATATATCTCGGTTACAGCGATGAAGTTCCAAAAGAGGGCAAGCGTGTTACGTCAATACAAGAAAAGATCGATTGGCGTGGTTAACACAATTGAAAAAGAAATAACTATGAAAGTGCGTAGGATGTTTTTAAAAAATTATTCATCTTCTCTATGACCAATCTCCCAATGCAATCCAAACGGGTCTTCAATTCTTCCGAGCTTCCAACCATGGTCAACACCAACAGGAAAAATTTCTTTTGCGCCTGCTTTAATTGCACTATCAAAAACTTCTTCAGGGTTAGAAACAGTTAATATCAACCGCAGGTTTATGTTGTTGAGATTATTTGAAGATGCATCTTCATTCACCCAAATTTCTGCACCATTAATTTCTAAGCAAACAATAAATACACCTTCATCTTCCAAACGATATGTTTCAACAGCATTAAAAGCGGCTGCATAAAATGCAACCGCTTTTTTACCATCGTTCACTGTTAGCCACGGAGCAATGGATGCTTTAATTGCTTCCATTATTGTCCGTTAAGTTTTGCAATTTGCTCGTCGTAATAATTTTTCGTTGCAATTACATCCGGCAAACTATGATACCAGTTCGATTCATGTTCGATAGATAACATGCCGTTGAAATTTTGTCTTTTTAATTCAGCAAAGATTGCAGGAAAATCAATCACACCTTTTGATACAACTGTATCTGCAGCTTCTGTGTCACCAAACTTTACAATGTCTTTTAAATGCACACCAAAAATATGTCCCTGTAATTCTTTTAATGCATCAACAGGATTTACACCATTGCGTGCCCAGTGACCAACATCAGCGCAACTTCCAATATTCGGATGTCCTTGTGTCGCCGCTAAAACTGAATCAGGACTCCAGTAAACATTTGGTTTTGGATGATCGTGAATAGCAACCTTAATTCCATAAGCGCCGGCTAAACTATCAACCATATCCCACTGCGTTTTTATTGGTTCCGCAGTTATATAACTCAAACCAAATTCTTTTGCAAGATCAAAAGCCTTTATCCATTCAGCTTTGTTCTGCGGAACAATTACACCCATTGCTACAATCTGAATGCCTTTATCCTGCAAAAGTTTTTTCAACTTTGTTCTTGTCGCTTCACTCATATCGGCACCAAATTCTCCGGGCATTCCATCGCCTAATTTTTGTCCCCAGAATGCTTCTATATTTTTTATACCTGCACTGTCAACTTTGTCCAATGCTTCGGCAAATGTGAACATTCTAAACGTCCACATTTGTACGCCTAATTTAAAGCCGGCGGTGCTGCCGGTTGAAGTTGTTGTGTCGGTTGCGGCAGCGGTTGTGTCTGTGTTTGCAGATGATGATGAGCTGTTATTGCAGGCTGCAAAAGCAAGTGCGCAAACAATCATAGAAAAGTGAATCAGTTTCATGCTAAAATTTTTTATTAATAATTGATTTGGCAAAGTAGTTATTCACCGCATAATTTCAATCAAAAAATAAAATAATCAGCATTGTTATGCAGACTTACTTTTCTTTTTTATCCTTATCTTTTTTCCCGCCGCCAAAAATTTTCTGCAATAAAGTTTTATGATCACTGGCATCTGTGCCAACCGAATTTATATTGATCTGGTTATCTATGCTTGGCATCAGCGCTTCTATAAATGCGTTCTTCAATAACTCCCAAATCGCTTCAAGCACATCAGTGTGAGAGCCGTTAAAACTTCCTTCAATCGGAACTTTCGTTGCCACCTGGTCTTTTTTATGGTTCTCTAAAATTTTGCCTGCAGCGCCAACAATTGTTTCCCAAACTTTTTGCAAGAAACTATCATGGCGATCTTCCGGTCCAACAACATCAAGGTCTTTTATAATTGGTTTTATATAACCTTTATACGCACCATTCTTCGCAGCAAACTCTGTATACAAACCAAGCGTGCCTTTATTTATATCAAAATTTCCGTAGGCTTTAAAAAAATCATTTAATTGAACGAGACTTGCATTTTTAATTTCTGCATTCAAATCGAATCTCGTTTTTGCAGCAAGCAAATCCATTTTCATATTTAAAGAAAGTGTTCCGCCATAAACATCCGCTGTTGCTGTTATCGGCGACGGCAATTCCGTTTTATTATCTTCAACATTCTTTAAATTTTCCGCAATAACATGCGCGTTGTGTAAATGAAGATCAACTTTCGGAGAAGCCCCGGCGTCAACATAATGAATGCTGCCATTATTTACTTCAAAGCGATTTATTTTTAACGGCATAAAATCTTTCAGCACTTTTCGAAAATCATTCGTGTCTTTTTTTACATCGCTTATTTCAGTTTTATTTTTTGTAAAAATTAATGTGGGTGAATCAAAGACAAGTTCGCCAACCAATCTTCCATGAAACAAGGCACGCCACTCAACAGAAAGATCAATATTATTTGTTTTGAAAAATTCAGTTTGCTTATTCGTTGAAGAGTCAACTTTATTGATGTACATATTGTTGATCTGGTAAGCGCCGCGATATAAAGCCACATCAATATCTTCTATGTGCCCGTAATAACCATGCATTTCAGCCAGCGATTTATTGCAATAATGTAATAAAATAGAAGGAAGCAATAACCTGAAAATAATTAGTACCACTACTATTGCGGTAACAATTTTCCAGGTTCTTGTAAACCGAAATTTCTTGCGTGCTTTACGAGCCATATTTATAGCATGATAAAAAACATGCCAACACAATTTGTTTTTTTATAAGCTTAACAATTACTTTTATTGGCAAATATTAAATAATGAAAAGACTGCCTGTAATTCTTTGCTTTATCACAATTTCAGTTCTAACGCATGCGCAAAAAGCAAAAACTTATTCTCTCAATTCGCCAGATAATAATTTGGAAATAAAAATTGATGTTGAAGAAAAAATTACATGGAGTGTCTTAGATCAATCACAAATCATTCTTGCGCCGTCGGCTATTGCAATGCATTTGCAAAACGGTGAAGTGATGGGAAATAATGCACACATCACTTCAACAAAAAAAGAAAACATCAACACAACCATACCTGCGTTATTTTATAAGAAAGATACAATCGCTGATAACTACACGCAGCTTACTTTAAATTGTAAAGGTGATTATGGTTTGATATTTCGCGCATATAATGATGGCGTTGCTTACCGTTTTTTTGCAAAGAAGAAAGACAGCATCATCGTTCAATCAGAAGATGCAGAATTTAATTTTAATGATGATGACAGTGCTTGGATTCCTTATTCAAACGATCCGCACAACGGCGATAAATACGAATGCTCATTCGAAAATATTTATCAGCATATTCCTTTATCAAAATTTGTAAAAGATACAGTTGCATTTGCGCCGGTGCTCATCGATTTATCAAACAATAAAAAAGCATTGATAACGGAAGCTGATCTTGAAGATTTTCCGGGAATGTTTTTAACGAATGCAACAAGCGGTTTTGGTTTGCGTGCAGATCATGCACCATATGCATTGGAGCAATTGCAGAATGAGCGCAATCCTGTGCAGGCTTTGGTTACAAAACGCGCCGATTACATTGCTAAGACAAGTGGAACAAGAAATTTTCCATGGCGCGTTGTAATAATTAGTAGCAGCGATAAAGATCTATTGAATAGTGATATGGTTTATCGTTTGGCTTCGCCGCGCCGTGTTGAAGATGTTTCATGGATAAAACCCGGCAAGGTTGCATGGGATTGGTGGAACGACTGGAACATTTCGCATGTAAATTTTCGTGCAGGCATCAACACAGAAACTTATAAGTACTATATAGATTTTGCATCGGCAAATCACATCGATTATATTTTATTGGATGAAGGATGGAGCGATGATAAAGACATCATGAAAATTGTTCCTGCTATTGATCTGAAAGAAATCATTCGTTATGCAACAGAAAAAAATGTTGGCGTTTGGTTGTGGATGGGTTCTTATCCGCTGGATGAAAAGATGAATGAAATTTTTACAACATATTCAAAGATGGGTGTAAAAGGGTTTAAGATCGATTTCATGGATCGCGATGATCAGCCAATGGTTGATTATTATTATCGCGTTGCAAAAACGGCTGCAGAAAATCATGTGATGGTTGACTTTCATGGTGCATATAAACCAACAGGGTTGAACCGCACTTATCCAAATGTTGTAAATATTGAAGGCGTTCATGGAATGGAACAATTGAAATGGGGACATGATGACCAGGTAACATATGATGTTTCCATTCCTTTTATTCGCATGGTTGCAGGACCGATGGATTACACACCCGGTGCCATGCGCAATGCAACGAAAGATAGTTATCGCCCGATCAATTCAATGCCGATGAGCCAGGGAACACGTTGCCATCAACTCGCTATGTATATCATGTTTGAAGCGCCATTTGAAATGCTGAGTGATAATCCAACCGCTTATATGAAAGAACAGGAAAGCACAGGTTTTATCAGCGCTGTTCCAACCACATTTGATGAAACAATTGCGCTTGATGGAAAAGTA
>JBEHXR010000059.1:0-13657 GCA_048498595.1 Bacteroidota bacterium | reverse complement strand
GTATGAACCGAACGCAAATACTTATCCTTATGTGTATGATGAAGAAATTATAAATGACAATTATTATTATCCTGCTGCACCAACAAACTTTATGATTGGCGTGAATATTAGATTGTAAAATTTAATGCTATTTTTTAGTCAGTGGCACTTGTTTTAATTGGTAAACAATTGTATCCTCGGGGTTTAACTGATTAACAATATTGGGATTAAATTCATTCCATAAATCTCTTGTGTAATAATCGCAGTATTGAGCAGTGCCATTTGAAGAACTCGTTACGTATGTTATCAGTGGTAATAATAATTGTTGATTTTTCACAATTAAAGGAAACGTTAGTGTGAATTTATTATATCCATCAAATCCCGAAGTACCGGGAAGAGGATAAAACACATATACCGGATTAATCTCTTTTATACTATCACTTAAAATCTCGCATCTACTATAGTTAATTGGCACAAATGTTTGCAAAGAATCAATATCTGAAATTATTATTAATGATGCTGATTTACTGACTACTTTAGCTGATTTATGTATTGAATCGTTTACCAGGTAATTAACCAGACTATCTTGAAAGTTTATTGTTAGCAAATCGGTCGAAATTTCAACCGACGTTTTACCAAAAATAAAATTCCTATCTAAATTCCTGCGTTTTAAAAAACTTAAAACAGTAGCAGTATCTGTGATTTTTTTATTATGAGTTAATAATATTACCTGTTCAATGTTTTCATTTAAATCAGTTGCATACGTTCCTGAAAGTTGAAATGCAACATCATTATTTTTATCGCAGCTTAAAAAAAGAAAAATAGCAATTACATTTAATAAGGCCTTTTGCTTCATAAATTATTTACTCTTATCAAACCAAACCTTTGTTTTATCATTTGGAATGGCATTGTAATTTACAAACAACTCCTCTCCTTTTTTTATGTTGCGCACTGCCGTAATGGTCATTATCTTTTTTTTAAATTCCATATCATACTCGCAGTTTGCATCATAATTATGATTATACAAGGAGATATAGCCGAGTGCAACACATGCTTGCTTTTTATTATTTCCCCATTCGAAAATGTAATCAAACAATAGAGTTTGCTCAATAATATTTCGCTCTTTTGCAGACAAAACAATTACAGGAGAAATTTCAATTACAGTACCCGCTTTAATATCTGCTGTTGTAAAAACACCTCTGCCGCGGTTGGGTGATTTTTTAATTTCAAGAATAGGTAAAATCATTTAATAATCTTCAAGCCCACAAGATAATACCTCGCATGATAGCAATACAAAAAAGCAGTTTGAATTTTTTTTATGTATATATCTGACTTTTTTATCAGCATGGTGTTATAATTTGCGGCTATGAGTTCTGGGCTTGAAGAGTTATCTATTCACGAGCAGTTTGAACAACTGATGCAGGCGAATAATGCGTCTGAACTCCGCAGTTTCCTGGATGACCAGAACATCAGCGATGTGGCAGATCTTATATATGAACATGAAGATGATGAAGCGCAGATCATCAGTAACATGTCCATCAACCGCGCAGCAAAAGTTTTTAAAATTCTTGATGTAAGTGTTCAAAAAAGAATTGTTCATGAACTCTCTTCTTTTAAAACTGCTGCATTGCTGAATGAATTGCCGCCCGATGACAGAACAGATTTTTTAGAAGAACTTCCCAAGCACGTTATACGCGATCTGATAAAATTGCTCAATCCCGAAGAAAGAAAAATTACACTTTCGATGCTCGGCTATCCGGAAGACAGCATTGGAAGATTGATGACGCCCGATTATGTGTATGTGTATCCTTTCAACACGGTTGAACAAGTTTTGAATACCATTCGAAAGGTTGCAAAAAACACAGAAACGATTGATGTAATTTATGTAGTGAATAAAAATGGTGAGTTGCTGGATGATTTAAGAATACGTGACATTATTCTTGCATCTCCTGAAACAAAAATTGAGGAGTTGATGGATGAACGTGTTGTTGCATTAAATGTAAACGATGACCAGGAACATGCGAGTGAAATCTTTAAAATGAATAACCGTGTTGCCTTGCCGGTAACAGATACAAATAATATTTTGTTAGGCATTGTAACGATCGATGATATGTTTTGGGTTGCAAATGAAGAGTTCAGTGAAGACATACAAAAGATCGGTGGTACAGAAGCATTGGATGAACCTTATCTTGATGCACCTTTATTTAAAGTAGTTCGCAAACGTGTTGGATGGTTAATTGTACTTTTTGTAAGTGAAATGTTAACCGCAACAGCCATGAGTTATTTCGCTGATGAAATTCAAAAAGCGGTAGTACTTTCTATTTTTGTACCGCTTATTATGAGCAGCGGCGGCAACAGCGGTTCGCAGGCATCTACATTAATTATACAAGCGCTTGCTGTTGGCGATGTTACTATCAGTGATTGGTGGCGCGTAATGCGGCGCGAACTTATAAGTGGTGTTTTATTAGGAGGCATTTTAGGCACAATTGGTTTTATAAGAATTTTTATCTGGCATTTATTAATGGTAAATGGTGTTATCGAAAATCTTTATGGTGTACATTGGTTTTTAATTGCAGTTAGCGTTGGCATATCTTTAATTGGCGTTGTGCTATGGGGAACATTTTCCGGCTCCATGTTACCAATAATTATAAAAAGATTGAAAGGCGATCCTGCCGTTTCTTCTGCACCATTTGTTGCAACATTGGTTGATGTTACCGGGCTTGTAATTTATTTTTCAATAGCATATATCTTTCTAAAAAATACATTGCTGCATTCTTAACATCAGCCTTAATTTTTTTTAATGAAGCATCAGCATTTTTATTTCAGAGATCAGCATTTGTGGCTTTCGCATGAAAGAATAATTTTTTGGGAAGATGAAAAAGCGCTGATCTTATCCGACAGTCATTTTGGTAAAACAGGACACTTCAGAAAATCGGGTATTGCTGTACCACAACATATTTTTTTGGAAGACCTCCAAAGACTTTTTGCCTTGCTTCAATTTTATAAACCAGAACAATTAATTGTTGTAGGCGATTTTTTTCACAGCAATGCCAACAAAGAAAATCTGTTGTTTGAAAAATGGAGAAATGATGTTTCACAGCTTGCAATTTTATTGATAAAAGGTAATCATGATGTGCTGCATAAAGACTGGTATAAGAAATCAAATGTTCAATTATTTTCAGATGAACCTTTGCGCATAAGTAATCTTGCATTCATTCACGATTATTCAGATATAAAAAGTCATCCGCAACATGCCGATGCTTATTTTCTTACAGGACATTTACATCCGGGCATTTTCATAAAAGGTAAGAGCAGGCAATCATTAAGATTTCCCTGTTTTTATTTTGGTGATGAATTTGCTGTGCTTCCTGCCTTCTCAAAATTCAGCGGGCTTGCATTGATCGAAAAGAAAAAAAAAGATACTGTTTTCGCAATTGTAGATAAAGATTTGATTGAAGTGTAATGAGTTTCCGATTTATTATTTCCAATTTCCTGTTTCAATAAAAAATTAATGAAAGTCTATAGTGAATGGCAACCTGCTTTGTGGCACTCCTGTAATTTGTTTTAATTGTTTCACCTGTTGTAACAAATTATATTGATCAACACCAATCTCTTTTATCAAAGCTTTCTGACTTGATTGCGCAGAAAAAGATTGATCCGTTAATTCTTCGAGCCATGTTTTTTGTTCAGGATATTCTCTTGTTCTGTAGTTATAAATATTTGCCATGCGCGCAGCACAATTAACAGCATCCTGCAATGTTCCGGTGCGGTCAACTATTCCAACACCAATTCCACGTTTCCCTGTCCATACTCTACCCTGCGCAATGCTATCAATATATGTAACATCTTTTTTTCTGCCGTTTGCAACACGCGTTTTGAAAATGTTATAAATAGTGTCGATTGAAGCTTGCACAAAATTTTTCTCTGGTTGCGTTAATGGCCTGCTGATAGAACCCATATCTGCATAGGGTGCAGTCTTAACACCATCGAAAGTTATTCCGAGTTTATCACTGAAAAACTTTTGCATATCAGGCAAAATGCTAAACACGCCAATGGAACCGGTTATAGTTGTTTCATCTGCAAAAATTGAATCTGCTGCACAAGAAATATAATAGCCACCGGAAGCTGCATAATCACCCATACTTACTATAACAGGTTTCTTTTGCTTTGCTAATGAAATTTCTCTCCATATAGCTTCACTTGCCATTGAACTTCCGCCGGGAGAATTTACGCGAAACACAATTGCTTTTACATCATCATCTAATCTTGCCTTACGGATAAGACTTACATAACTGTCGCTTCCAATTTCATCTTTATCGCCTTTGCCATCTACAATATCGCCTTGCGCATAAATAATATCAATCTTACCTCCATCGCCATCACTTTTATAATCTACAGCCTTTGCATATTTGCCAAACGAAACCCAATTAATTGCGCTCTTCACAGGCTTGTGCAAACGTTTTAATATTTCATCTTTTACTTCATCATCATATTTCAACCCATCTACCAAATTATATTTCAAAGCATCATTTGCTGTTTGTATAGCACCGGTGTTTGCAAGCTGATGTAAAGTAGCTGTATCTATATTTCTTTCGGCAGCCGTTCTTATCAATAAATTATTATACAAATCATTTAGCCAAACGGTAGTTTGTAAACGATTGGCATCTGTCATTTGCGAAACGCGTAATGGTTCGGTTGCGCTTTTAAACTTGCCTGCATAAAAAATTTGCGGATCAATTTCAAGCCTGTCGAGCAAGCCTTTAAGAAAAAGAAGATTCACAGAAAATCCATCCCATTCAACACCACCAACCGGGTTACAATAAATTTTGTCTGCAACATTGGAAACATAATATGATTCTTGTGAAATCACACTTCCATAAGCAATCACAAATTTGTTACTCTCTTTAAAATCCAATAAAGCCTGCCGCAATTCTTCGCTGGATGCAAAACCATTTGCATTGCTGTTTGCTTTTATATAAATTCCTTTTATTGATGAATCAGATTTTGCGTAGTGAATCATTCTCACCATATCGTATAAACCCGGAATATCTGAAGAAGGATTATTAAAAATTGAATTGAGTGCATCATGTTGCGCCTGCTCTTTAAAATTATTGCTAAGGTCTAAAACCAGAACACCGTTTGTACCCACAACTGTTTTTCCGGATGAAGCAGCGCTGCTGATTATTATGGATAGGGCAAAAAACATCGCCAATGAAAAAACAATCAATGCAACCAACGTGGCTAAAAAAATTTTTAAAAAACTCTTCATTTACTTTTGTTATAGATTGAAATTAAATTTTTGAATACTCGCTTTGACAACAGTCAAAAATAAACATATTTAAACCAGTTATTGTTTCATTTTATGAATACGGTTTTTCTGCTTACAGGTGGCAATTTAGGTAACAGATTTTTCAACCTTCAACAGGCAAAAAAATTGCTGCAGCAAACATGCGGACTGATTGTAAAAGAGTCTTCAATTTATAAGACTGCTGCATGGGGCTTTACAGAGCAGCCAGATTTTTATAATCAAGCTTTACAACTGCAAACAAATTTTTCACCCGAACCATTAATGCAGGCTTTATTATCTGTTGAAAAAAATATGGGCAGGGAACGCGAAATAAAAATGGGACCGCGCATAATTGACATTGATATTTTATTGATGAATGATCTTGTTATCAACACAGCTATTGTAAAAATTCCGCATCCGTTGTTGCACGAAAGACGATTTGCATTAACGCCACTTGCAGAAATTGCACCTGATATTATTCATCCTGTTTTTAATAAGTCAATTAAGCAATTACTGGTTGAATGCAAGGACAATTTACCTGTGTATAAAATTTCAAAAGAGAACTAAACCGCAAAGTTAATTTTGAGGTAATGCAATACCATTACATAGCGATTGAGGGAAATATTGGCGCGGGAAAAACTACATTGGCGCATCTGCTCGCAAAAAAATTAAATGCACGATTGATACTGGAACAATTTGCCGATAATCCATTTCTTCCAAAGTTTTATGAGAATCCAAAACAAAATGCTTTTCCACTGGAATTATTTTTTATGGCGGAGCGTTACAAGCAGTTAAAAGATATGGTACATAAAACTGATTTATTTCAAAATGTTACTGTGTCTGATTATGTTTTTACCAAATGTCTTTTGTTTGCAAAAATTAATTTAACCGAAGAAGAGTTCCGCTTGTATCAGCGATTGTTTGATATAATGAGCCAGCAATTAATTTTTCCCGACATCATCATTTACCTGCACGCGCCGGTTCAAAAATTGCAAAAAAATATTAAGAAGCGCAATCGTTCTTACGAACAAAATATTCCTGATGAATATTTGTTCAACATACAGGAAACCTACACGAGTTATATTAAACAGCATAATGTAAAAACAATTTTTATTGATGCTGCGGATGCTGATTTTTTAGGCAATGAACAACATTTGGATGTTATAGTAAATGCTTTAAAAAATGATATTGAGTCAGGGCAACATTATTTCTCGTTGTAGAACCACGATTTTTAGGATGAAGAAGGATTATGAGGAAAACAAAACAAGGTTATAAATGGATTACACGCATAAGGCTATATTTTTTCAAAATCTATATAGTGAAGTAGATCTGGTTCTGTATGAAATATTCTGAAATAAATGAAAAATCCCGAAAGTCCCGGTTCATTTGATGCCGTAAAAATTCCTGAATTACGCAATCTTGTTATTGGAAGGTTTTGTTTTGTGATGGCTTTGCGCATGATGACAACGTTATTAGGCTGGTGGATTTACAACTTAACCAATGCGCCTTTCGCAATCGGTGTTTTAGGTTTAAGTGAAATCATTCCTGCCATTTCGCTTGCTTTATATGCGGGTCACATAATTGATCTTAGTGATAAACGTAAACTTTTAATTCGCGGCATCAGTTTATATTTTATTGCGGCGCTAACGTTATTGTTGCTTTCAACAAAAAATTCAGCACAAATTTTTTCAAACAATACACTGGCAATATGCATTTATATTGTTGTTTTTTGTACTGGTGTTGTGCGTGCATTTACTGGACCTGTTTTTAATGTAGTGCTTGCACAAGTTGTTCCGAAAAAATTGTTACAAAATGCAACAACGTGGAACCAGGCTTCTTATTTATCTGCATCGGTAAGTGGCCATGCAATTGGCGGTTTATTAATTGCAGGCTTAGGTAACACGGGAACATTTACTGTTATTGTTTGTTTAATGATAGTTGCATTTGTTGTTCTTACTAATATAAAACCTAAGCCGCCATTAAGCAGAACTGCAGAAAAGAAAACATGGGACAGTGTAAAAGAAGGTTTGCATTTTGTTTTTAAAACGAAAGAAATTTTAGGCGCATTGTCATTGGATCTATTTGCCGTTTTATTTGGTGGCGCAGTGGCGATGGTTCCTGTATATGCAAGAGATATTTTAAAAGTTGGTGCTGAAGGTTTTGGCTTTTTAAACGGCGCATCAGACCTTGGTGCTATTTGCAGTGTAATTCTTTTAACTGCATTTCCTATGAAGAGAAAGCAAGGTTATAAACTATTGTTCGCTGTGTTTGGTTTTGGTATTTGCATAATTTGTTTTGGCATCTCAAAATTATTTGTGCTTTCATTTATTGCGTTGATGGTAAGTGGTATGTTAGATGGAATAAGCGTTGTAGTTCGCGGCACCATCATGCAATTAAAAACACCGGATAATATGCGCGGACGTGTAATGAGTGTAAACTCAATGTTCATCAATTCAAGTAATGAGCTTGGGCAGTTTGAAAGTGGTGTTGCCGCAAAATTATTAGGCGTTGTTCCTTCTGTTGTTTTTGGCGGATGTATGACGATTGCTGTTGTAATTACAACATGGATTAAAGCGCCGGCATTAAGAAAGATGGAGTATTAAATATATAAAAAGGGATTGAACAGTTGCCCGTTCAATCCCTTTTGGTTTTATCAAATTAATTATTTCTACTTCGCAATAATTAAAGATCGCTTTTCATTAAAATTATCTGCTGTTATAGAAATTATATAAGTACCATTTTTAAGTGTGTTCACATCAACCTTAATAAAATTTAAATAACTGCCGCTTATATCTTTTTGCAAAACTTTGTTGCCATTCATGTCTGTAATTGTAACAACAGCTTTACCACTAAGCGCATTTGCCAATTTTATATTTACAGCTTGTGAAGCAGGATTCGGATAAATAGTAAATGCTTTAGTTTCTATTTGTTTTGATACAGCACTTTCAGCAATTACATCATTGCCGCCAGTTTGCGTGAATGAATTATTACCCGGTAATTTAAACACAGCAAAACCATTTCTGTAAAATCCTCCTACGGTTGAAAATTGACCACCAACAAGCAATGTTTTTTCAGAAATAAATTCAATACGAACATCATAACTTAAGTTGGGGTTAAATGATGATAAATTGGAAGTACCGGCGCTTCCTTTAACGCCTGCTAAATAATTAAAATTACTTCCATTCAGCAAAGTAAAATATCCGCCTAAATAAACAGTGTCTGTTTGCGCAGCTATACCATATACCGAACTGTTTGGTACAGGATTCCAGCTTTTTAAAGAACCTGCTGTTGCATCATACGCTGCTGTATAACTGCGGGAAGTGCCGCCATTTACCGTAGTAAACTGTCCACAAACATATAAAGTATTTCCACTGAGCGATAAACCATCTACATAGCTGTTCATATTTGGATTAAAGCTTGTAACAGTTCCGTCTGTATTATTTACAGATGCAAAATAATTTCTGGTTGTACTTCCATTTAATGTAGTAAATGTTCCGCCAACATAAATTTTATTACCCGCTGTTGCAATTCTATAAACCGCATTGTTTGCATTTGGATTCCATGATTTTAATGAACCGGATGTTGAGAACGCTGCCAATTCATTGCGTGTGGATCCCTTTGCTGTATTGAATGAGCCGCCAACATACAGAATATTTGCAGTATCGAATGCAAGCGTATATACTGTGCCTGTACCGCCGCCGTTTTGAATAACCGGATCGAATGAAGTTGCCGTTCCCGTAGAAGCACTAATTGCGCCGAGTGCTGTTCTTGTTACACCTGCAAGTTGCGTAAAAATGCCACCAACATAAATATTAGACCCATTGCCGGTAATTGCATAAACATAACTGTTAGCACCCGGGTTCCATGATGCATTTACCAATCCTGTTGCAGAATCAATCTTTGCTATATAACTTCTTGCCGCGCCTTTACAGTAAGTAAAATCGCCACCAATAAATATATTATTTCCGTTAATTGCTATGGCACGAACAATATTACTTGCGCCTGTGTTCCAGTTTTGTACTGCTGCATTTGAAGCCGCTACAACAGCAGCGTCACTTCTTGCAGTGCCTTTAACCTGGTCAAAATTTCCGCCGAGATAAACGTAGTTTGAATCGGCAGCTACTGCATTAAGATCAGCATAAACACTTTGCCCTGATCTTGATAAGAGCGGGTTCCATGTTGATGATAAAGCGCCTGTAGCTAAATTAAATGCTGCTGCACCGGTATGAGCAGAACTGTTTACATTATCAAATTGGCCTACAACAAAAATTTTATTATAGTTAACGGCAATACCAAAAACATATGAATCAAGCAAAGGATTCCATGCCGTTACCGCATTTGTAGATACACGCAAACCTGCCAGATAACTTCTGTTGAAAAAATTGCTAAATCTAAAAGCGCCACCGTAAGCAATTGTAGTACCCTGCACATTAATTGCATAAACAATATTATCTAAATTGGGATTCGTTGGTTTTATAGAACCTGTGCCCGATGAAATATCTGCTTCAACAAAATCATTTCTTGTGTTTGATTTAGCTTTATCAAAATCACCACCAATATAAATTTTATTGCCGGATGCAAATAAACTGTACACACCAACATTAGATGTGCCGCCTTTAGTAAGACTAAGATTTGTGCTTTGCAAACCGCCGCTCAAACCAAAAACCGCAAAGCCGCTTCTTGGCGATCCATTAACTGTATGAAATATACCTCCGATTAAAATTCTGTTTGTATTGTGTGTGATATCATATACCACATTATCTATAGTTGGTGCCCATGAAGTAAGCGTTTGGTTAGTATATTTTATCATGGAAGCATAAGTGCGATCCGCTTGTTGAAAGCCGGTAAAGTTGCCACCAACAATTATATTTTTTAAAGAGTCGATATAAATTTTATTTACCGAACTGTTGGCAGATGGATTCCATGATTGAAGTGTACCCGATGTATTTGTTGATGCAAGATAATTACGTGCTGTTCCATTTACCTGCGTGAACTGTCCGCCAAAATATAAGTTGCTGCCTGTTTTGTTAATAGCATATACATAACTGTTAAGCGAAGGACTAAATGAATTAATATTTCCATTAGAAATATTGATGCCTCCAATATAAGTACGTGCTGTTGTTGAGCCGCCTGCAGAAATTAACTGAGAAAAATAGCCGCCTGCATAACAAGTAGTGCCATCTACATATAAAGCATAAACATAACTGTTTGCAGTGGCCCAATTGCTCGCTTTGCCATTGGTATTATTTAGTTTGGCTAAATAATTTCTTGTTGTACCACCAACCGTAGTAAAGCTGCCGCCTGCAAGTATGCTGCTGCCTGAAATAGCTAACTGCTCTACAGAACCGCCGCCACCGGCCGCATTTGGATTCCATGTGTTATCAACTGTTCCGCTTAAATTAAATTTAGCAAGAAGTCCTCTTGCCGTTACGCCATTAACCAGCGTAAATGTACCACCCGCGTAAATGCTGGTTCCATCTGTAACGAGTGTGTAAACATTACTGTTTAATGAACTATTCCATGTTTTATTGCTGCCCGGGTTTGCCGTGTTAAGTGCAGAAATATAAGGTCTTGAAACAGCATTGGTAGTTGTAAATTGTCCGCCGATGTAAACAGTTGTTCCTACAACAATAATAGAACGAACATATGAATTTACCTGCGGTGCCCATCCTGCTACAACCTGCATGGATGAATTAAGTTTTGCAACATAAGCCTGGTTTACGCCACCAATGGTAGTAAAAGATCCACCCACATAAAAATTACCTGAAGCATCTTTTGCTACAGCGTAGATAATTCCATTTGTAGCAGGAAATGCAGGATCGGGTTTTATATTGGATGGAGTAATCTTTGCAGAATAAGGTGAATAATAAGCAGCATGTGTATAATTGCCACCGGTTAAAATAGAATCGCCCAAAACAGAAACTTTTTGCACTACATTATCATACCCCGGAAACCCGCCAATCAATTTTCCATCTGTTTTTTTAATAACGGCGAATCTTACTGCGTTCTGGTTTCCAACAGTAGTAAAATATCCGCCGGCAACTATTACTGAATCTTTTAAAGCCAAAGTATTTACCTGGTTATTTGCATTAGGATCCCATGTTGTTACCAATGCGCCTGTAGTAGCATTTACTTCAGCAAGATAATTTCTTGGCGTGCTGTTTACTGTAGTAAAAGCGCCGCCGAGATAAAGCTTGGTACCATCTTTAACTATAGAATATACATAAGAATTACAGGCAGCAGTAAAGTTATTGTCAACTGTTTTATCAGATTTTATATGCGCTATGTAACTCTTATCTACGCCGCCAATATTTGTAAAGTAACCGCCAACATACCAGCCGCCATTATCATCTGGTATTATACATCTTATTTGATTATTGGCGTTTGGCATACTTTGATCTGAAGTATTACCGCCTTCGCTTATGCTCGACAGGTAATCTGTTTTTAAGCCCAGTCTTGAAAAATTTCCGCCAACAAATATTGAATCGCCGTGTGTAGTTAAAGCATTTACCACATTATCCGCACTAACAGAACCGGTAACAAAATTTCCGTTGGTTATATTAACGTTAGCCAAATATGGTCTTAATAAGTTTGATGAATTGATAGTTGTAAAATAACCACCCAGCCAAATGGTAGTATCTGCGCCATAAGCAACAGTAACGGTGTTTACCGTATTATTTGGCGATGGGTTCCATGCATTTACCAAAGCGCCTGTTGTTGCATTTACAGCCGCAGCATATAAACGGGTTGTTCCATTTACCGTAGTAAAACTTCCGCCCAAATACAGCTTGCCATTAAATTTAAGAAGCGCTCTTACAGTACTATTGCAGCTTGCGTTAAACGAGTTGTCAACGGTGTTATTTGATTTGATGTGCGCCACATAGGATTTTGATATACCGCCAACGGTTGTAAAATTTCCGCCGGCATACCAGCCTCCGCTTCCGTCAGGTATAAGCGCATACACCTGCCCGTTAAATTGAGGGAAATCCATGTTGGGATAATCGTTGCTAAGTGCAGAAAGTGCACCGTAGCCGGTATTCAATCCAACATAATTAAAATCGCCACCAATGTAATAGCTGCCGCCTTTTTTATAAACAGCATATACATTTCCATTAGCAGAGCTCATGTTCTTTACAAGTGTTTGCGCATGCAGTGATGCAAAAACAGTTAGAAAGGCAAAACAAAAAAGTAATTGTCGTTTCATTTTAAAATTTTTATGTAATAATAAAAGTGAATGGAGTTGAGCGCGGACCGTTAGTCGTGGTTAGCTCACAGGTATCAGAATTTAAAACGTACGGATTACAGCGATAAATTTCGCCATAATAAACATACGTAAAAACTGCATTCATGTAATAATAAAAAACAATAAAATAATTTATTAACACACCATAGACGTATTTCGGTTATTTAAGGGTAACAATGGCTGATTCTTTTTATGGGTGAAAAGAAATATAAAAGACCCCCTGTCTGCCCACAGGCAGGCTAACGGTCACAGATTTCGCAACGTCTTTCTTGCCCCTCGCCTTTGGAGAGAGCTTGTCCCGATTCTTCGGGAGGTTGGGGGTGAGGTCGCCCAATAAAATTTGTTATTCAAGAACATTCTACTGAAATTTGAATTGCGTTTCAATTACCAAACCTGTTTCAACATAAACCAAGACTTGGCAATTGAACCCCGAAACAGGAATTAACCGGAATGCTTGCAAAATCAACTTATAAAAATATAGAAATGCCTTTGAATGTGGCGGAAATGCTGTGAGCGCACATGGAAATGCGGTTCAGTGAAGTGGAAATGAAGTTCAGGCACATGGAAATGCAGTTCAGTGAGGTGGAAATGAAGTTCAGGCACATGGAAATGCAGTTCAGTGAGGTGGAAATGAAGTTCAGACACATGGAAATGCAGTTCAGTGAGGTGGAAATGAAGTTCAGACACATGGAAATGAACCGGCCGAATGTGGAAATGAGGCAAACTAAAGCAGTTTTCTATCACTCTTAAATAAAACAATCATGATTACACAGGAACAAAGCCGCGAATACACGCGCTGCACCAAACTAAGCCAGTTTCTCAACCAAAACGCAACTGTCTACAGCAGTTTTCAACCGTTTGCCGACGAGGTTACCAGTTTTAATGCAAACGTTACCAGTTTCACCAATCTTATACAAGATAAAAATGGTGATAACACCGGTATTACTGCCGACAAAACCGCGTTGAAACATTCCATTGCCGATGCGCTCGGTCTTGTTTGCCGTAAAACCTATTCGTATGCACTCATCAACAACAACCAGCAATTGGCGGCGCAGGTAAATACGCGTGCCGACAAAATTTTTAAAATGCGCGACGCCGATATTCTCGGTTATGCCATGGAGATAGGGCAGGTAATTACGCCGCTGCTA
>JBEHXR010000058.1:0-13693 GCA_048498595.1 Bacteroidota bacterium | reverse complement strand
CCATTCAGTTCAAAAGCACAAGGGCATTCAACATCATCGTACGCACGGGGATAAACCAATGGTGGTAAAAACTCTGGTTCATCGTTTGTAATTTTTACAACACCAACACAACCTCTGCGTGAAAGCGGTCCTTCATTTCGGCGTGCACAAACGAGCAGATATGTTTCATTATTATAATCGAACCTGTAAGGATCGCGAAAGCTTAACCACTTGCGCGGATTATCATTCATGTTCTCATAATAAATGCCCGGCGGTTCAATATATAATTTTGGTTTGCGAACTTTTTTCCAGTTCATCAGGTCATCAGATTCAGCAAAACCAATTCTGGAAATAACACCGCGATCTCTTCTTTGCAAACCTGTATAATACATGATGAATTTATTTTCAACTTCACGCACATCCATCGTCCACAACATATCATCATCCCATTCACCGGGATCACCAACAAACAATGCATTTTTTGTTCGCCGCCAACTTATACCATCTCTTGAAATTGCATGTGCGATATAATCATGATTTGGAATGATGAGATGAAATAAATGATAAACACCTTTATGAATAATTACAGTAATATCTCCAATTTCCCAATCACTAAAACCAGAGCCTGTATACATAATGTAAAATTTGTAAGCGAATAAATATAGGCACAACCATTTATTTTTGATTAAGTACATTTGATTTTTTTAACCTTGTGCATATGAAAAACTATTACATCCAATTATTTTCCCCGCACGGATTAATCAGGTATCACGAACCAGAAATAGGAAGAGATAAAGACACTGGCGGACAAGTAAAATATGTTCTTGAATTGCTTGAACATCTTTCATTGCATCCGCAGGTGAGAAAGGTTGATCTTTTTACAAGACGCATCAGTGATAAAAGAGTTTCATCTTCATACGAAAAAGAAATTGAAGTTGTAAACGATAAAGCACGTATTGTGCGCATGACGTGTGGTGGTAATACATATCGCAACAAAGAATCTTTGTGGGATTATTTAGATGAGTTTGTAGATAAAACAATTCGTTTTATTGACAAAGAAAATGATGAGCCCGACATTGTTCACGGTCATTATGCTGATGGAATTTATATAGCAGGACAACTAAGTGAAATGTTCGGCATTCCTTTTATTGCAACTGCGCATTCGCTTGGCAGAAATAAAAAAAATATTTTGTTGCAGGAAGGGTTGAGCGAAGAAAAGATCAATGAAAAATTTAACATGCGGCGGCGCATATATGAAGAGGAAAATTATTTAAAAACCGCCGATGCAATTATTACAAGCACGCAGCATATTCTTAACACACAATATGCGCTATACGACAATAAACAATATGGAAAATTTACGGTGATTGCACCCGGTATAAACAATGAAATTTTTTATCCTTTTTATAGGATGGATATGCCATCTTTTAAATTAACAATAGAACAGGAGCAGGCTTTATATCGGGTGAATTCAGAAATAGAACGCTTCTTATTTAATCCAACTAAACCATTAATACTTTCTATTGGTCGCGCAGATAAAAGAAAAAATTTTGAAACGATCATACAATGTTATGGTCAAGATAAAGAGTTGCAGGCAATGGCCAACCTTGCCATTTTTGCGGGTGTAAGAAAAGATATTTCGCAGATGCCGCAAGATGAACAGGAGATTCTTACACGTTTACTATTGTTGCTTGATAAGTACGATCTGTATGGAAAAATGGCAATTCCAAAAAAGAACGATCCTAAACATGAAGTGCCTGAAATATATCGCATCGCTGCAAGAAAAAAAGGTGTGTTTGTAAATGCAACGCCTGGCGAAAATTTTGGATTAACGATTGTTGAAGCGGCTGCATGCGGTTTGCCTGTGATTGCATCACCAACAGGCGGACCAAAAGAAATACTTGAAAGTTCTGATAATGGAATTTTGGTTGATGTTGAAAACCCTGCCGAGATTGCTGCCGCATTAAAAAGAATAATTTCTGATCATCATTTGTGGGAACGTTATTCTGCTAATGGAATAGTTGCTGCTAACAGCCAATATTCATGGACAGCGCATGTAGAAAAATATATTAAGCTGATCAACCAGCTTTTTGAAAGAAAAGATTCGGGTGATAAAAATATTATTCATAAAACTGCATACGCTAAAAGGCTTTCAAAAGCAAAACTTTTCATTATATCCGATCTTGACGGAACATTGATAGATAAAAATAATGTTGAAGGATTGGAAGAATTTAAAAAATGGATCAGTGCACATAAAGATGATATTGTTTTTGGTGTAGCAAGTGGAAGAAATAAAGAGATCACCGCAGAAGCAATCAGGGATCACGGAATTACGAATGCTGATGTAATGATATGTTCTGCCGGTTCTGAAATTTATTATACAGATAATTTTATTCCTGATTATGGGTATGAAAGCCACATCAATCATTCATGGAAAAGAGAGGAAATAAAAAAAGCATTACAAAGTTTTAAAGGCATTCGTATGCAGGAAGATGATGCGCAATGGAAATTTAAATTGAGCTATTATGTAAACGATAGTTTTAATGAAGATGATTTGGCAAATCTTTACAAATTTTTAGATGATAGGAAACTGCGTGTAAAAATTTTACTTACAGAAAATCGCTTTCTTGATTTACTTCCATTTCGTGCAGGCAAGGGAAACGCAGTTCGTTATTTAAGTTATAAATGGAAATTACCGCTTGAAAATTTTATTACAGCAGGCAACAGCGGTAATGATATTGATATGTTGCGCGGCAAAACCAGGGCAATTGTTGTTGCGAATTACAGTCCCGAGCTTGAAGAATTAAAAGACAACAGGAACATTTATTTTGCTGAAGAGCCACTTGCAAAAGGGGTGTTGGAAGGAATTAATTATTATATAGCTGAAAATACTTTTCTGCAAGCAGGATAAATATTTAGTACCTGCAGTTTTACTGAAGTGTAAACTTTGCTTCTTTTACATCTTGCGAATTTGTGCCGATATAAACTTTAAAATCGCCGGGCTCATAAATATATTTAAGATCATCATTGTAAAAGCGAAGCATATCAACATCTATTTTAAAAACCACTTGCTTGCTTTCTCCTTTCTTTAAATATATTTTTTGAAAACCTTTTAATTCTTTTACTGGTCTTACAACAGAGCCAACTAAATCTTGTATGTATAACTGAACAGTTTCTTCGCCATCATAATTTCCGTTGTTTGTAAGCGTAATTGTTGCTGTAATTGGCTCATTTGATTTTAATGTTGAATTGCTTAAACTAATATCACTGTAATTAAAATTTGTATAGCTCAATCCATAACCAAAACAATATTTCGGATAAATAGAAAGATCGATGTAAGCAGAACGATAAAACCTGTCGCTGTCACTTGTTGCAGGTCTGCCTGTATTAAAATGATCATAGTAAATCGGAATCTGACCTTCTGTTCTTGGAAAACTTATCGGCAATTTTGCAGATGGATTATAATCACCAAACAAAACATCGGCAATTGCATCACCTGCTTCAGTACCTAACCACCATGTATATAAAATTGCAGGAACATTATCTGCAGTCCAGTTAAATATTAGAGGTCTGCCCGCATTTACCATTACAACCACCGGTTTGCCTGTTGCATAAATTGCTTTTATTAATTCTTCCTGTATGCCGGGCAAATGCAAATTGCTTCTGCTCTTTGCTTCACCACTCCAGTCACTTGCTTCGCCAACACTCATAATTACAACATCAGCTTGTTTTGCCGCTTCAATTGCTTCTGCAAAACCGGCAGTTGAGCTATCATTTATTTCGCAACCTTTTGCATATAATAAATTAGTTGAAGGATCTACTTTGTTTTTTATTCCATTCCATATCGTAACAATTCTTGCCGTGTCATCCGGATATTGATACGACCAAAAACCAAGATTATCTCTTACTGCTTTTATGAAAGGACCAATCAATGCAATTGTTTTTGTTTGCTTGCTTAATGGCAATAAATGGTTTTCATTTTTCAATAACACAATACTTTTTTCCGCAACTGTTTTTTCTGCTTTTAAATTTTCTGTGTTATTCCATTGTTGTTGTTCTCTTTCTTTATTGCAGAATTTAAAAGGATCATCGAACAAACCCATCTCAAATTTTTTGCGCAGAATTCTTCGCACCGCATCATCAATTAAAGACACACTTACTTTTCCATCTTTCACAAGCTTTGATAAATTATTAATGTAACTGCGGCTTTCCATATCCATATCGCAACCTGCAGTTACTGCTTTAAAGGTCGCATCATAAGCATCTTTTGCAAAACCATGATTGATCATTTCTCCAACAGAACCCCAATCACTCACAACAAAACCTTTAAAGTTCCAATCGCCTTTTAAAACAGTTCGCTGCAAATATTTGTTTCCCGTTGCAGGTATTCCATTCAGATCATTAAATGAATTCATGAATGTTGCAGCACCTGCTTCTTCCGCAGCTTTGAATGGCGGCAAATAAATTTCCCACAGCGTTCGCAAACTCATATCAACAGAATTATAATCGCGACCGCCAATGGCAGCACCATATGCAGCAAAATGTTTTGCACAAGCCATTACTGCATCTGTATTTCCCAAACCATTTCCCTGGAAACCGCGCACTCTTGCAGCAGCAATTACAGAACCGAGATAAGGATCTTCGCCAGCACCTTCCATCACACGTCCCCAACGCGGATCACGGGCAATATCAACCATGGGCGCAAACGTCCAATGCACACCGGCAGCAGATGCTTCTGTTGCCGCAATGCGTGCAGAGAGTTTTATTGCATTCGTATCCCAACTGCATGCTTCCGCTAACGGAATCGGAAAAATTGTTCTGTAACCATGAATAATATCCTGGCCAAATAACAACGGAATTTTTAATCTTGATTCCATTGCTATTTCCTGCAACTCTCTTGTATGATCAACACCGGTTACATTCAACATCGAACCCAACATTCCTTTACGAATTTGATTTTGTTTATCGCCGTCTTTTGTTATGGGTCCGGTTGCATCCCAATCGCCATTGTATTGATTCATTTGCCCGATCTTTTCATCAAGCGTCATCAACTTTAAAATGGAATCAACTTTTTGATCAATGGTTTTGTGTTGTGCTGAACAAACAAAAAAAGTTGTTGTGTTTATTAGCAAAACAAGTGTGATGCGTGTAAATTTTTTATTCATTATTAGTCAGTGTAAATAGTTCAGTAAGCAATTGGAATAATTTCAATCAACATTCTTTCAATCCCAATGGTATGTTTAATGCAAGACCACCTTCTGCGGTTTCTTTGTATTTAAAGTTCATGTCTTTTGCAGTGTCCCACATTGTTTTTATTACTTTATCCAAACTTACTCTTGCATAATCCGGCGCACTTTGCAAAGCAAGCTGCGATGCAGTGATAGCTTTAATTGCGCCCATTGTGTTACGTTCAATACAAGGCACCTGCACAAGACCGCCGATGGGATCGCATGTCATGCCAAGATGATGTTCCATTGCAATTTCTGCAGCCATTAAAGCTTGTCGTTGTGTGCCCCCTAAGCTTTCCGTTAATGCAGCCGCAGCCATTGATGATGAAACACCAATCTCTGCCTGGCAGCCGCCCATTGCTGCAGATATGGTTGCCTCTTTTTTAAATATGCTTCCAACTTCTGAAGCGGTTAAAAGAAAGCGAATGATCTTCTCATCATCAACATCATCATAAAACGTAACGTAGTATTGCAACACTGCAGGTATTACGCCGGCTGCGCCATTGGTTGGTGCCGTAACAACTCTGCCGAACGAAGCATTTTCTTCATTCACAGCCAAAGCAAAACAACTTACCCAATCTAATATGTATTGAAAATGATTTCCACCTTTACGTATCGCATCAACCCACGAAGCATAATCGGAATATGTTTGGTTGTTGATTAATTTTTTATTTAGATCATACGCTCTTCTTCGTACATGCAAACCACCTGGTAATTCGCCTTTGCTATGGCAACCGCGATACATGCAATCGTGCATTGTTTGCCAAATGCGCAACATGCCTTTTTTTGTTTCTGATTCATTACGCCATGCTGTTTCATTTTCCATCACAACTTCATTAATGGCAAGACCTGTTTTCATACACCAATGCAACAGATCTTCTGCAGTGTTTATTGGGAACGGAAGATCAACAAAATCTTTACTTGTGTTTACTTCCCCTTCTTTAATTACAAAGCCACCGCCAACAGAATAATATGTTTCGCTTATTTGAATGTTGTTTTCACAATCGGCTAAAAAACTTAAACCATTTGGATGAAAAGGCAATGTTTCATTAACAAGAAATTCAACCTGCACATTAATTTCTTGTTCATTATTCAACAATAATTTTTTTTCAGATTGAATGCGTTCAATTTTTAAAGCGATGCTGTTTACATCAACAGTTTCCGGATCTTCTGCATTTAACCCCATCAACACAGCAATATCAGTTCCATGACCTTTACCCGTTTTTGCCAATGAGCCATACAACAAAATGGTAACACTGTTGGTTTGTTGAATAAGATTTTTTTGTTTTAATGTTTCAATAAAGCGAAGCGCTGCACGCCATGGGCCTAAGGTATGAGAGCTTGATGGGCCAACACCAATTTTAAACATGTGAAAAACTGAAATGGCTTCGTGCGGCATACAATCAATGTAAAAATAATTTAAAAAATTTTACAACGTTTCCATTTTTAAAATAGTCATTTATGCGTAATAAGTTATTTCAAACCTTTTAACATTTTACAAGTCTTTTATTTGCATAATCTTTGCCTAAGAGACGTTAACTATTAAAAATTTAAGGACAATTATGAAAAAAATTTCGTTAGTACTTCTTGCTGTGTTTAGTTCGCTGATTTTTTTGAGTTCATGCTTGAATAGTAATGGTACGACACAGCCAACAACGGGTGCTTTTTTGTTGGCACAAACATCTCCGGATGCGCCCAATATTGGAGTAACTATTAATAACCAGTTATTTGATACTTTGCATTTTGGTAACTATACACCTTATGTGGGTGGCGTAAACGCCGGTACTTATTCTTTTGCAGTGGATAGCTTTGGTGTAGCAACACCTTCTAAACTAAAAAGTACTATAGTTATTGATGCGAATAAGTATTATAGTTATTTTATTATTGATTCTTTTAAAAATTTAAAGGCAGCTTTTGTTAATGATGTGTTCCAGTTACCTTCAAGTGATTCTGTATACATAAGATTTTTTAATTTCTGCCCGAATGCAACACAACCTCTTAACTTAGTTAACACGGCAAATAGTAATTCGCTGGCTTCGAACAGAACGTTTAATGATCAGTCATCCAATTCTCAGTTTATTTCTTTCCAGGAAATACCAGCGGGAGCTTACACACTTAATTTAGAAAATTCAGTTTCAGACAGCGTGCTTAAATCAAAGACCTTAACATTTGTTGGTGGGCATGTTTATACCTTGTTTGCAAAAGGAACGATTGGTAATTCAGATTCAACACGTTCTTTAGATATCGGTCAGTTAGAGAATTATCCGCAGCAATAAACAGTTTTTTGTTTAAAGAAAAACCGTCTCAACAATTGGGACGGTTTTTTATTTATGGCGCTTTGCAAAACATATAATAAATATGCAGTTGAAAGATGAAATACGATTATCTTATTATTGGTGCAGGCATTTGCGGTACATGGTTGAGTTATTTTTTATTGAATGAAAAAAAATCTGTTCTTGTAATTGATGATAATGAAAGAAACAGTGCAAGTAGAATTGCCAGCGGATTAATTAATCCTGTTACCGGCAGGAGAGTGGTTACTACATGGATGGCAGATGAACTATTACCATTTGCATGGAAAGAATATAATGCTTTTGGAAAAGAACTGAATATTCAGTGCATTCAGCAAAAAAATATTCTTGCGTTTCCTTCAGCGCCGGATTTATGGCAGGCTTTTGAAAAAAGAAAACAGCAAGGCAATAGTTATATTTATGCATCTCCTTTAACAAAAGAAGATCTTTCTGTTTATTTTAATTTTCCTTTTGATGTAATGCAAATCGCACCTTGTTATTTGGTTGATGTACATACATTAACTGAAGCATGGCGTAATCATCTTAAAAATGATAATGCATTACTGAATGAAAAATTTAGTGAAAAAGAATTGATCTTAAGCGAAAGGTTTATTCAATATAAAAATATAACAGCAGAAAAAATTATTTACTGCAATGGTATAAATTCATCTGTTAATAAATTTTGGAAACAATTACCCTTTGTACCAAACAAAGGGCAAGCATTAATTGCAAAGATTGATTCTTTAAGCGGAGAATACATTTACAAGTTTGGTCATCTCTCCTTAATACCATGGCAAAATAATTTATGGTGGATCGGCAGCAGCAATGAATTAAATTTTGTTGATGAAAAACCTTCTGATCATTTTTATCAGTCAACAGTTGCTTCTCTAAAAAAAATATTAAAGACTGATTTTAAAATTGAAGAACATCTTTCATCTATTCGTCCCGCCGCTGTTGAGCGAAGACCTTTTGCAGGTGTTCATCCAATATATAATCAAGTTGCAATTTTAAATGGAATGGGTTCTAAAGGATGTTCATTAGCGCCATGGTTTGCAAAAGAATTAACGGATCATCTTATCAATAACAAAACAATAAATGCCTTAGCTGATGTAAAGCGTTATGCGAATGTTTTAAAACGTGAATTGTAAAATCTTAAATTGTAAATAGTTTTTATCCTTCCCAAATTTCGTCTTTCCCCTGTAACCATAATTTTACAGAATCTGTTGTAACAGATTTTGGTCGCTCCAGCGGAAAGTTTAAGGCTCTGTCCCAACACAAACCTGCGAGCACGCCTAATGCGCGGCTTACTGCAAACAACACTGTATAAAATTCATATTCTACCAATCCATAATGCACGAGCAATGCGCCACTATGTGCATCCACATTTGGCCATGGATTTTTTATTTTACCAAGACTTTTTAAGATAGGAGGTACCACTTCGTAAATATTCCAAACTGTTTGTACCAAAGGATCATCGGGCATATGCTTTTTGCTAAATTCCATTTGTGCAGAAAAGCGCGGATCGGTTTTGCGCAATACTGCATGACCATAACCCGGCACAACTTTTCCTTCCTTCAAAGTTTTCTTTACGTATGCAGCAATCTGATCTTTAGTAGGAGATTTCGTTCCTATTTCATCCTGCAATTCAAATATCCATTTTATTACTTCCTGGTTGGCTAATCCATGCAAAGGTCCTGCAAGACCATTCATGCCTGCAGCATAACTTAAATAAGGATCGCTTAATGCAGAGCCAACAAGATGTGTTGTATGCGCAGAAACATTTCCGCCTTCATGATCTGAATGTATTGTCATATACAAGCGCATCAATTCGCGAAAACCTTCATCTTCAAAACCCATCATGTGTGCAAGATTGCCTGCCCAATCAAGCAAACCATTTGGCTGGATATGTTTATCTTCTTTATATTTTTTTCTATACACATAAGCTGCAATGCGTGGCAGGCGTGCAATTAAATCCATAGAATCATCAAACACCGCACTCCAGTGATCTTTCTTGCTCATTCCGTCTGCGTATAATTTTGCAAAATTGCTTTCTGTTTGCAGTGCCATTACGCCTGTAACAAACATGGTCATTGGGTGAGTAGTTAAAGGCAATGCATCAATTGTTGTAAACACATGCGTTGGAACATGGCTTCTTCTTTGCCAAATTGAAGTAACATAATTTGCGTCGTCTTCAGTAGGTAATTCTCCAACCATTAAAAGGTAAAAAAGACCTTCGGGCAAGGGTTCATTTCCGCCATTTGCTTTTGGTAATTTTTCTCTTAGTTCAGGAATAGAATATCCGCGAAAACGAATGCCTTCCTGCGGATCGAGCAAACTTGTTTCGGTAACAAGCCCGGTAATACCGCGCATGCCCTGGTAAATTTGTGAGAGCTTAACTTCTCCAATTTTCTTATCTCCGTTTTTACTTAGTATATCTTTTATCTCAGCGGCTTTCGCATCTGCCTTTTCTTTAAACTTATCTTTTACAAGTCCCATGTTTATAAATTTATATTGCAACCAATAATTGTAAACTTTATAATAAACTGCAAATTTAAATCAACAACACAAAGCGCTTAAAGATACCATAATTGGGTCTATAAAAAAGTATTTCAACTTAATTAATAAAGAGATGTTTTACTTCGGTGCTTTGCGATAAAAGTAAATAGCAATGCCTGTAAAAATTATATTTGGCAACCATGCTGCAAGCAAAGGCGGAAAATTTCCTTTTGTTGCGAAGATGGTTGAAAATCTGTCCATCAAAATAAAAATAGCGCCTGCAACAAAACCAATGGCAAGATGCGCGCCGCTGCCGCCACGAACCTTTCTGCTTGCTACAATTGCACCAATTAATGTAAGCAACAAAACAGAAAACGGTGTGGCAAACCTCCGGTCTTCTTCAACTTCTAAAGTGTTTAAGCCTTCTGTGCCGCGCAACTGTTGATCTGCAATGTACCTGTGCAATTCAATTGTATTTAATTTGTCTTGCGCATATTCATCTTGTGTAAGGTCTACCGGTTTAAAATTGAAATTCATGTTTAATACCGCGTCTTTTTTTATGTTTTCCTGCATGCCATTTAGTGTTCGTTCTACTACATTATGCAGCTTCCATTTTTTTGTTGCCGTATCCCATTGTAATGATGATGCCCTTAAATTATAAACAAGCTGGTTGCCTTTTATACGATGCATAAAAAAAGGTCCGCCGCTTTTTATAAGCGTATCATAATTTCTTATACCTGCATATGTAAAAGAATCAATTCTGAAATACATGCTGCGCTGATAGTGCTCTACTAAAGGATCATAAGTTGAATTGACCTTGATATACTTTGCTTCGAACAATCTCCATTTTGCATTTGCTTTTGGAATAACAAATGAAGATGAGTAAAGCAGCAATAAGCCAAGCACAATTCCGCCAAGCCAATATGAAAACAGCATTCTTGAATAAGTAACTCCGCTGGCGAGTATAGCAATTATTTCACTGCGCACAGCCATTTTTGAAGTAAAGAAGATTACAGCGATCAGTACAAACAGCGGAAACAATAAAGCATCTATGTAAGGAATAAAACCCAGGTAATATTGATTGAAAATTTGCCAGAAGCTTAAACCCGATTTTACAAAGTCGTCCGTTTTTTCACTTACATCAATTACAACTGCAATAATGGTAAACAGGAAAACGCAAAAGAAAAATGTAGTGAGAAATTTTTTGAGTATGTACCAATCGATTTTCTTCATTGAAGGTTATTAGTCGTGAATCGTAACATGTGCTTCATGCATTTCCTGTTTATCATTTTCAACAAAAATAATCTAAGTTAAAGTGTTGAATGGTTAATAACTTGATAACTTGAATTGAATACAACATTATAGTCTTTGTTTAAATTGAAGAATAGCTTGATCCTTCCAGTTTGCAAAACTTCCATCTAAAATTTTGTTTCTCGCTTCATTTACTAACCATAAATAAAATGCAAGGTTTTGTATGCTTGCAAGCTCTAATCCCAATAACTCATCTGCTGCAAACAAATGACGCAAATATGCTTTTGTATAATATTGACTGATCTCGCAAGGCAAGCCTTCATCAAGTGGAGAAAAGTCTGTTGCCCATTTTTTATTTTTTATGTTGATGACGCCTTGTGTTGTAAACAACATTCCATTTCTTCCATTGCGTGTTGGCATTACACAATCAAACATATCAATGCCTAAACTGATGCACTCTAAAATATTCCATGGTGTACCAACACCCATTAAGTAGCGTGGTTTATCAGTTGGTAAATGTTCGCAGCACAAGTTTGTAATTTCATACATTACTTCTTCAGGCTCGCCAACACTTAATCCGCCAATTGCATTGCCTGCTGCATTTTTTTCACTAATATAATTGCAGGATTCAATGCGCAAATCTTTGTAAATATTTCCCTGCACAATTGGAAAAAGGTTTTGCTCAAAGCCATACAAAGGCTCAGATGTTTTTAAATGATCAATACATCTGTTGAGCCAGCGATGTGTTAGCTGCATACTATTTTTAGCATATGCAAACTCGCTTTTCCCTGGCGGACATTCATCAAATGCCATAATAATATCAGCGCCAATGCTGCGCTGAATATCCATCACTTTTTCCGGTGTAAATAAATGTTTGCTTCCATCAATATGACTTTGAAATAGTACACCGTCTTCATTTATTTTCCTGTTTTGCGCTAATGAAAAAACCTGGTAACCACCACTATCGGTTAATATTGGTTTTTGCCAGTTCATAAATTGATGCAAGCCATGTGCAGCCTGCAATATTTCTGTTCCGGGTCTTAAGTATAAATGATATGTGTTGCCTAAAATTATTTGCGCTTTTATATCATTCAGTAATTGTTGCTGTGTTACTGCCTTAACAGTGCCAACCGTTCCTACAGGCATAAAAATCGGAGTAAGAATTTCACTATGTTCGGTCGTTATTTTTCCCGCTCTCGCTTTTGTAATTGGATCAGTTTTTTCTAATGCATATTTAAGCATGCGCAAATGTGTTACAACATCTTTGATTATAGAAATAATTGCCCATATTATATTATGTGCTTTTAACATTTAAGCACTAATCTTTTGGCTTGATTTTATATCTTATATTAAAATAATAAGTATAAAAAAAATTTACAATGAAAAAGATATTTAAAATACTACTCATTGCTTTATTAACAAGTGGTGGTATTATAACCGAAAACAATGTAAACGCACAAACTTCGGTGAGTGTGAGTTTATCATTATTTCAAAGGTCTTTAAGTCCTTATGGAAGATGGGTGAATCATGGAAATTATGGACAGGTGTGGATAAGCAATACAAGAGGCTTTGTTCCTTATCAAACAGGTGGTCACTGGGCTTACACAGATTATGGCTGGACATGGGTTTCTGATTATAGTTGGGGATGGGCTCCTTTCCACTACGGACGTTGGGGTTATGAATCAGGTTTTGGCTGGTATTGGGTTCCTGATTACAACTGGGGTCCTGCATGGGTAGCATGGAGAAGCAGTAATGATTATTATGGTTGGGCACCATTGTCTCCCGGTTTAAATGTAAGTGTTGGTATTGATTTCGGTAATCAAATACCTGAAGACAGATGGGTATTTGCGCCACACAGATATATAACAAGTCCGTACGTTTATCGTTACTATGCTCCGCGCAGAAATAATGTTACTATTATAAGAAATACAACTGTTATAAATAATGTTGTAGTAAAAAATAATGTACATGTTGATGCGGGTCCGAGAAGAGAAGATGTTGAAAGAGTTAATCACACAAAAATTCAAACATATACAGTAGCGAATTCCTCCAGAGCCGGAAGAACAACTGTAAATAAAAACACTATTAATATTTACAAACCAGTTGTAAATAAAACAACAATCAATAATAACAACACAACTGTTGTAAATAAAAATAGTAACAATAAAACGGTAAATAAAACAAACAATAAAACTGTTGTAAACAAAAACAGTAATAATAAAACAACTGTAAACAGCAGTAATAAATCAGTTTCAAAAACAAATAATAAAACAGTTAATAATACAAATAAGAAGACTGTAAATAATCATGTAACAAACAATAAACCGCAGGCTAATAAAACGGTTAACAAACCACAGAATAATTCAACAGTAAACAAAAATGCAAACAATAATAAAGAGCCGGCTGTTGTAAAAAGAAATAATCATGTACAACCTAAGCCGCAGCAAA
>JBEHXR010000057.1:0-13721 GCA_048498595.1 Bacteroidota bacterium | reverse complement strand
TAACCAAAAAACTCTCCCACAGGCTGGCCAATATCAGAACGGGTATATTCATCCCATCCCTGGAACCCATTTAAGATTAAACCACCAAAATTTGATACGAAGTCAGTGCCTGATGTGATGCTCGTAAGCTTATTTTTAATTGTTGTCAATGTTAAGCCAATACCATAATGAAAATCTTTGCTGCCGTTACTGTTATAATTGGCAGCGAATTCAAAGCCTTTATTGTTCATACTCCCTACATTGCGGGTAATAAAATTATACCCGGTTTGTGCAGGTGATGCAAGCCGCAACAGAAAATCTTTAGAGTCGCGATTAAAATAGTCGGCAGTAAAGGTTAAAGCACCATGCAAAAACGCGGCATCAAGGCCAATATCTAATTGCTTATCGGTCTCCCATTTCAGCGTTGGGTTTGCAGGCTGGGTTTGTGCAATACCATTTTGGTATATTTTATTAAATGGATAACCGAGGTTATCAAGCCCCCCTCCGTTTACATTAGAAGGATAATTACCTGCATACAGCGACTGGTATTGGAATAACCCTATGGGCGCTTCATTTCCTACTTCACCCCAACTGCCTCTGAGCTTCAAATCAGTAAGCCAATCAGCATCTTTTAAAAAAGATTCATTTTTTATTCTCCATCCAATTGCGGCAGAGGGAAATGTACCATATTTATGCCCGGTATCAAACTTTGAAGATCCATCTCTTCTTATTGTACCTGTTACCATATATTTGTCTGCAAACTGGTAGGTAATTCTTGCAAATGTTGAAGCCAGTGTATAAATGTTTTGACCATTTCCGGAGTTTGTACCCGGAACATTCTGGTCAAGTACAAGGTTTGAAACCAATGAAAGATCTCTTGTAACAGTGTTTGGTGGAATACCACCACCTCCCATACCTGTCCAGGTATTTTTTTGAGCAGAAATGCCACCCACAAAATTGATGGTATGTAATCCGAAAGTTTTATCGTAAGCAATTGTATTTTCCCACAACCATTCAAATGTTTTGTTCATAGTCTGATGGTAATTTGCAGGCGTTACAATTGTTCCTGCGTATTGCAAGCTGGCGCGATTATCTTCCGGCTGAAGATAAAAGCTGGAGAAATTATTCACATTCGCGCCAAAATTGGTTTTAATTTTAAGCCCATCGTAAATAGTTGCTTCCAAAGAAGAAGTTGCTAATATGTAATTGGTAATATTTGAATACTGGTTCGTTTCAACAGAATAAACAGGATTACCAAAGCCACTCACAACGTTTTTGAGCGGATTGTAAAAGCCATAATTGCCATTGGCATCTTTAATCTGGTAAGTAAGCCTGCTTCCGCTGTCCATAGTAGGTGGATTGGTTGCTACATTTAAAAGATTAAACCCATCGAGGGGATTGTTTGCATCCTGGTAAGAATACTTTACGCTTGTTGATGATTTGAGCCATGATGTAGCCTGGTAGTCGAGGTTAAGATTAAGACTATACCTTTTGAAAAAGGAACCGATTATAATACCCTTTTGATCGTAATAGCCAAACGACATTGCAGCCTGCACTTTATCGCTTCCTCCACGAATGCCGATTGTATAGTTTTGTGTTAATCCGGGCCGATAAACTGCATTCTGCCAGTCTACCGTATGAAGGGCTTGTGGCGTACGCCAAATGGGTAATCCCTGATAACTATGGGTTGAATCTGCATCCTCCACCTCATTGGAAAGCGTAGCAAACTGTTGTGCATTTAATAAATCATATTCTTTAGGCTTTGATTGAATACCTGTATAAGCGTCTAAGGAAACCTGTGTTTTATTCTTAATTCCTTTTTTTGTTGTAATGATCACAACACCATTGGCTGCGCGAATTCCATAAATGGCAGTCGCTGATGCATCTTTCAATATATCTATACTGGCAATATCATTTGGATTGATATTGTTTATACCTGCGGTTGTAGGATAACCATCTATAACATATAACGGCTGGTTACCTCCGCTGGCAAGACTTCCCACGCCTCGTATCAGTACACTTACATTGCCTCCAGGTGCCGCATCATTATTTATTATTTGAACACCGGGTGCCCTGCCCTGCATTGCCTGATCCAAAGTAGTAACCGGAACTTTAGCAATTGTTGCTGCTGAAATACTGGCTACAGAACCCGTTACGTCTTTTCGCTTTTGAGTACCATAACCAATTACCACGATATCATTTAAAACAGTACTGGCTGGTTTAAGTGTAACCATGACAGAAGAAGCATTTTCGATTGAAACAGTGGCAGAGGTCATTCCAACATAACTTACCTGTATACTTCTAGTATCAGCGGGCACATTCAGGACAAAATTTCCACCAGCATCTGTTAACACAGAGTGTTTAGAATCGCCGGCATTTACCGTCGCACCCTGAAGCGGAGTGTTTGTGCTATCAGTTACTTTACCTGTAATTGTTTTGGTTTGCGAGAAACCATGGACTAATATTAACAAGAAGAAAAAAGTAAGCGTAGGCCTTAGCAATTTAATCATATAGCAAAAGTTTAAGCAAATCTATTTTTATAAGCGCATTAACTGCAATACTTTTTTATCTCTTTATTGTATTTTTATGCTATATTATTGTTTATCAAAATTTCTCATAACACTTCAAATGCAATTCTGGTCACTTAAGTGTTTTATTTACACATAAAAAATGTCAATTGATACTTTTTTGCCTTTGAGCCGGATATAGAAGAAATCAATACAGGAATTATTTAAGGCAGTGTTTTTTGATCAGGCGAATTATTTGGGGTTAAACCTTAATGCAGACTTGTAAAAAAATTTTATTAAACTAAAGCGGCAACTTTTCTATATTCAGTTGGACGATAACCTGTGATTTTTTTAAATAATTTATTAAAATTCGAAACAGTTGTAAAGCCGTTTTTATAAGCAACTTCAGCAATGGTTAAATCACTATTTAATAGCAATTGCGATGCGTTTGAAATTCTCATTTCATGCAGATAGTTAATAAAATTCTTTCCTGTTCGCTGTTTAAAATACCGACAGAAAGATTCAGGTGAAAGGTTAACAACGCTTGCAGCATCTTTGAGAGAGATATTTTTTTTATAATTTAAATCGATGTAATTAAAAAGTGATGTAAGCCTGTCGGATGTATAAACATTAGCAGGCATCATTTGCTGATTGACAGGATAAAAGCTGTTACTGATTGAAACCTGATTAAGAATATCGAGCAATTGAACGATCTTATCAATACCCTTAGCTTTTACCATGTTCTTTAACTTTAGTACAATTTGTTCTTTTAAATCTCCTTTAATCTCAACGCCATATTTTGACTGTACAAAAAGTTTATTTAAATAAGAAGCTTCTTCCATTTGGTAAAAGAGTTCAGAAAAAATCTGCGGATTGAAATAAACAACAATCGCTTTTGATCTTTTTTTATCATGGGAAGAATAAGGGCTTTTTGCGTTTATCCAGGCATGTGGTACATCGGGACCAATCAGCAGCAACTCACCTTCTTTAAATTCGTGTATCTTATTTCCAATAATTCTTTTTCCAAAACCTTCCTTAATATACATCAGTTCAAATTCAGGATGAAAATGAAATTCGCGTGTAAAACAAGATTCACATTCATCGATGATTTTAACCGGTGAATTATATAAGACATTAATTCGGCTTGCAATTACTTCCATTTAATTAATTCTTCAATTTTAGCAAACATTAATCTGTTTTTAACAAGTTTTACAAACTTATTAAAAAATTTAAAAAAGTTTTCAAACTTTTATGTTTAATGCAAATGAGAAACAGATTTATTAAAAAAGAAATAGTAAAGCATTTATACTTTAATAAGTTTCTTTCTATTGCTGCATTAAGTACAATTCTTAATAAAAGCATTCCTATAATTCTGAGAGAAGTGAACGAATTGATAGATGAAGGATTGGTTGTAGAAACTGGTTTTGCTCCTTCCACCGGCGGGCGCAGAGCCGTTATGTATTCAATAAAGGAAGGCTTGCAATATATCGTAGCTGTATCAATGGATCAATTCGTAACACGAATTGCATTAATGGATGTAACAAACAAAATAAGCGGAACTGTAGAAACCATAGAACTTTCGTTAGCTAAAAATGGAGACGCTTTAACTGGCTTAAAAAATCATATAAAGGATTTTATAGGGAAATCAACCGTTTCAAAGGAAAGCATTATTGGTATTGGCATTGGCATGCCTGGTTTTATTGACTCACAAAAAGGTTTGAATTATTCGTTCCTTGAATCAGGCGACAAAAGCATTTGTGATGTAATTTCTGAGGCTACAGGTTTGCCCGTTTTTATAGATAATGACTCCAGTATTGTTGCATTAGCTGAATTAAAGTTTGGCGCTGCTATTAACAAGCAAAACGCAATGGTAATAAACATTGGCTGGGGCGTTGGTTTGGGTTTGATATTGAATTCAAAATTATACAGAGGTCAAAATGGTTTTGCCGGTGAATTCAGCCACATTTCACTTTTTTCCAATAATAAACTTTGTTCCTGCGGAAAAATGGGGTGCCTTGAAACTGAAAGTTCTTTGTTGGTTATAGTTGAAAAAGCAAGACAGGGATTGACCGATGGCAGAACATCAATATTAAAGGATCAGCTTTCTGAAGCAGATATTGAAACCGCTTTTGAATTAATTGTAAAAGCGGCGCAAAAAGGTGATCAGTTTGCAATAGAATTGATTTCGAAAGCAGCATATGAAATAGGCAGAGGTGTCTCTATATTAATACATCTGTTGAACCCCGAAGTAATTATATTAAGTGGCCGTGGCGCATTGGCGGGAAAACTATGGAAAGCGCCTATGCAGCAAGCCATTAACGAGTATAGCATCCCGAGGCTTGCGGCAAGTACTGAAATTGAAATTTCATCATTAAATCTCCAGGCGGAGTTAATTGGTGCAGCAGCACTGGTTATGGAAAATTTTGAAAATATTGATCTAAAGTATCCAAAACATGTATTAAGTCTTTACGAATAAATCACAATAAAAATCTCTAATTAAACAAACTGTTGTTATGAAGACATCCATGCGCTTATTATTATTTCTTGCTTTTACGGCATGCACCATGCTTGTGAATGCGCAGGAAAAAAAGACGGTTACAGGAACCGTACAGGATAGCACGGGGAAAGGAATACCCGACGTTTCTGTAAAAGTAAAAAACGCGAAGACCGGTGCAATTACCGATGCACAGGGAAACTTCACCATTTCAATCCCCGCAGATAATGCAACGCTTGAAGTTTCAAGTATTGGATATGTAAGCCAGGAAGTAAACGTTACCGCAGGAAATGCTGTTAACGTTACGCTTGCAGCTTCAAGTGGCCAGTTAAGCGAAGTGGTGGTGACAGCTCTTGGTATTCAAAGGCAAAAAAAATCGTTAGGTTATGCTATACAAGAAGTAAAAGGACAAACACTTGTAGAATCAAGAGAGGTTAACGTTGTAAATGATCTTACGGGTAAAGTTGCGGGCTTGCAAGTGGTACGTGCAGGTAATGGGCCTGGTGGCTCCTCTCAAATTTTACTTCGTGGAAACAATTCATTAACCGGGCTCTCACAACCGCTCATTGTAATAGATGGAATACCGATGGATAATTCTACAGGACGTGTAGGTATTGGCGCTTCCAATGGTTTTTATAACACAACGCTTGATATGGGTAATGGTTTAAGCGATATTAATCCTGAGGATATCGCTTCTATCAGTGTATTAAAAGGTCCGGCGGCAGCTGCTTTGTATGGCTCTCTCGGTGGAAACGGTGTTATTTTAATTACTACTAAAACGGGCAGAAAGCAACCCGGTTTAGGCATCACAGTTTCCTCATCAGTTGGATTTGAAAGTATTTTCGCCAATCCTGATATGCAGAACGAGTTCGCACAGGGAAGTAACGGTATGTATGATTCTACTTCTACTGCGAGCTGGGGACCAAAGATTATGGGACAAACTGTAACGGACTGGTCAGGTAAACAGGTAAAATTGCAGCCTTACGACAATGTAGGCAATTTCTTCCAGAATGGCGTTGTTTCAAATCAGAATATTTCCTTTCAGCAGCAAATGAATTCAACTTCTGTTTATGCTTCTTATAATCGCTTTGATGATAAAAGCATGATTCCGGGACAAAAGCTTACCCGCAATAATATTACTGCAAGAGCAGTAACCAAGTTTGGTAAAAATGAAAACTGGACATTGGATACTAAATTTCAATTCATAAATGCTACTGCGGATAACAGGTCAATTGAAGGACAAGACTATAGCATTTTTGGCACTATTGATAACCTGCCCCGAACACTGGATATCCGCAATTTTAAAAATCCATTGGATTCCAGCGGAAACATGTTTTGGTGGCAAAGGGGAAGCAGTATTAACCCTTACTGGACAGCGAAATACAATTTAAATTCAGATACCCGCAACCGGTATATCATGTATGCGTCTGCCAAACATGATTTTACCAATTGGCTAATGGGACAAGTAAATGCCGGGGCAGATATTTACACAACAAGTACAGAGGCAAAACTATATGCTGGAAGCCCGAATAGTACTACCGGCAATTATAGTTTAGGCAGACAAACATATCAGCAAACCAATTATAGCGGGATGCTTACTGCGCATAAAGATAACCTTTTTGGAAAGTTGGGCGGCTCCGTTATGGTGGGTGGAAATTTAATGCATTGGCAATCCACAGAACTTGATGCAAGCGCAAATACTTTAAAGGTTCCAAACTTATTTTCAGTAACTAATTCAGCCAGCAATCCAACCGTTCAGCAGGCCTCATTCGAAAAGAAAATTAATTCTCTATATGGCTCGGTGGAATTAAACTATGATGGTTATTTGTTTTTAAGTGGTACTGCACGTAATGACTGGTCATCCGCATTAAGCCCTCGCAATAATTCTTACTTCTACCCTTCCGTAAGCCTTTCTTATGTATTCACGGATATGATCAATCAAATGGGTGGAAGTCTTCCTTCATGGTTTAGCTATGGAAAGTTAAGAGCATCCTATGCTGCTGCCGGAAGCGATCTTGATCCTTATGAATTATATAATACCTATTATATTGGTACAGATCCTAACGGAAATACAACAGCCGGAAGAAACTCTACCTTGTATAATGACAGTGTAAAAAGCCAGTTAATCACGTCTTATGAAGCAGGCGCCGAATTGCGTTTCTTCCATAACAAGATTGGTTTAGATGTTTCTTTATATAAATCTAATGCCACCAGGCAATTAATTACGCTTCCTATGGACCCGTTGAGTGGATATAGCGGCAGAATAATTAATGCCGGTAATGTTCAGAATAAAGGGATAGAAATAACTGCAGATGCTCATATTTTGGATAATCCAAAATCTTTGAACTGGACATTAGGTGTGAACTTCTCTCACAATAAAACCACTGTACCTTATATTTATCCTGATGTAGAGAAATATCAATTACCTGGTGGTGGGTTTGATAATATCCAGATCTTAGCTGTAGCAGGACAACCATATGGTGAAATTTATGGAACGGAATTGATGCGCGTTACAGACCCCAAAGACGCTAATTACGGACAGCTCATTCTTACCAATAACGGGCTTCCCCAGGCAACTACTGATATAACAAGATTAGGCAATCAACAGGCGAATGCATTGTTAGGAATTACGAATTCATTTACTTATAAAGGTTTTGGACTTTCCATACAGCTTGATGCAAGATTTGGAGGAAAAATATTTTCTCAAACTTTAGACAATATGGAACGCAACGGAACAGCCGCTATTACTGTAAATAATGGTTCAAGAGATTCCATGATCGTAACAGGAGTAGTAATTGACCCAAATACGAATCAATATGTGCCCAATACAAGTAAAATTTCAACTCAGCAATACTGGGGAGCGGTTGCCGGCACCGGAAATACAGGTATTACAACAACCAACCTTTATGATGCAACGAATGTGCGTATCAGAAACATTCAGTTAAGCTATAGTTTTTCTCAAAAAATGTTGAAAGGCAGCTTTGTTCAAAGAGCAGTAGTATCAGTGTCCTGCAATAATGTATGGCTTATTACCAGCCACATGCACGGGCTTGATCCGGAATCAGTGTTTGCTACAGGCACACCTGCTGTAGGTTTTGAAAACGCAAGTCCCCCAACATCTCGTATATTCTACGTAAACCTGTCATTAGGGTTCTAATCATTCACTAAATAATTTTAAAGCAATGAACCATATAATTAAAAAATCAGCTTTTTACATAACAGTTGTCCTGTTATTTTCAGCCTGTAAGAAAATTACAGACATAAATACAAATCCTACTGCAGCGAGTGCTGACCAGGTGCAGGTAGAATATTTTGTTGATAATTCCATTGTGCATGCGCAGATGAATCCCGGCGTTTCAGAAAGATCATTCATACTTTACTGGACAGCGGCGGGACACCAGATCAGTGATGCAGACGGCGCTACTTTCTCATGGGGCAATTATAGCGATGAATGGATTGGAGAGTACTATGATAACCAATCCGGCGCACTTAATATGATCAATAGCGCCATCGATATAGCTAACCAGCAAATTACGGCCGGTACACAAAAAGAATATACAAATAACCTCATGCAGGTTGCCCGCATTTGGCGCGCTTATTTGCTAAGCGAAATGAGTGATAATTTCGGGCCAATGCCTATAAATGCTTTCCAGGGAAAGAATCCTGAATTTGTAGATGTGAAATCTGTTTATTATTACATGCTGGATGAGTTAAAAGATGCAACTTCTAAAATGGATCTTTCTATAACATCAGTGCCAGATGTCGTTAAGAAAGAAGATCCTGCATATGGCTTTGATTTTGCAAAATGGCAGGCTTACGGCAACTCATTGCGCCTGAGACTTGCCATGCGTTTATCTGAAGTAGATCCTTCCAAAGCACAATCAGAATTTGAAGATGCAGCAAAAGGTTCTTTGATTACAGATCAATCGCAAACTTTCCAGGTACAGGAAGGGCCAGACTGGAACGATCTTTCCGGTATGTACACACGCTGCTGGTATCAATTACCCGAAGCTGTTACCTTTAATAACCTTGTGGTAAATCTTGGTAGCATTAGTTCACAGGAACAGATCCCATCAGTGATCAGCGATCCAACAGGTCAATCAGCCGCTATTGCCAATATAAAACCAGCAAACTATGCAGGTCAATATTATCCTGTACAGTTAACAACAAAAACCAACAATCCGTTTGCCGCTTATTGGTTAGATGGCTTGCCTAATACAATTGACCCGCGTGCATACCAAATATTTTATATGCCCGGTAACAGCAGTGATCCGTCATTTCCAAGTGGGACTTGCGGGGCAGTTACACCCAGCACCACAGGTTCTGTAAAAGACATAAACGGGAATACGATAAAAACAATTGATGGCGCTTATACATGGAATGGTACTCCGGATGGTAACTGGGGAACAAAAGGCGACTGGCACAATACACTTTTCCAGGGTGAAGATATTGGCAGCTCTACAGGTATGGCTCCAACATTAAAAAATCAGTTTAGAAATCATACTGCAAAGCGTGTGTTCTTCGGACCATGGGAAACCTATTTTCTTTTAGCAGAAGCAGGTGTTAGAGGATGGTCTGTGCCTGTAAGCGCACAAACTGCTTATGAAACAGGTATAAGCAAAAGTTTTGAATACTGGGGATTGTCTCAATACGTTGGTGCATATTTAGCATCTACTGATTATAACAGGGATGGAACTTCAGTAAACTGGGATCATACTGTTGAACCCGGTAATACGCATCAGATGAATTATGTAGATGGTTTAACAGGAACACCGGGTACTGCTACTATCGCTTATCCTGTAAACAATCTATACAAAAATGGTACTGTAAGAAATGACCATCTTACAAAAATCATCACGCAAAAATTTATCGCACAAACACCATGGCTTCCATTAGAAACATGGAGTGATCACAGAAGACTTGGATTGCCATTCTTTGAAAATGTAGTGCTTGAAGGTCCGATACAAACGCTTCCGGCATTAACAAGCGCTAATTATATGACAAGCAACCAGGAGTTTCTTCCTCAAAGAATGAAATATCCATCATCATTACAAAACAGTAATGCTAATGGTTACAAACAAGCTACAGATGCATTGGGTGGACCTGATGCTGTACTAACTCCATTATGGTGGGCACAACATTAATGTAAATTGTAATAATAAAAGAAGGTCAAATTTCTTGACTAATACAAGCAACTCCCTGTTATTTTTAACGGGGAGTTTTTTTTTAGTGTTTCTTCTTTAAAATCTTATACTGAATAACAACATACAGACAAACCAGTACATTCTTCAACACCATCACGAAACTTTTACATTGCTTCAACTAAAAGATAAAATTCTGTAACCATTAAGGCACGCTGTTTGATTTTAAGTGTTTACTTAAGTAATTACACTTATATAATTACTTCTGCAAATAAAATCCACACCTGTTTTCCCTTTAATTTTTATGCTGAGTTTGGGTTTTAAGGTATATTAATTGGCGCAAAAAAAGAAGCTGATACTTTAAGGCAGCATTCTATAAACACTAATCGTGATACAATGCATCATCAATAAAAAACTTTTTTATGCAGGAATGAAGACAAACAAACCTGTTCATTTCACTTGCCGAAATATGATGAAGAATTTCATCCCTGCATTATTTTATAAACTAAAATAGATTTTATGGCTGTACAAACGCGCAATGCATTCGTTGCAAACTCTACGTTAGAAATATTTTTTGTTGACCAGTTAAAAGATATTTATTGGGCTGAAAAAAAGCTAATAAAGATCTTACCTAAACTGGCAGATGCAGCAAGAACCATTGAATTAAGAGATGCTTTTAGCAATCACCTTGAACAAACAAGAGAACATGTAACACGCCTTGAAAGAGTTTTTGGTATGGTTGGCGAAGAACCCGATGCAAAAAAATGCCCTGCAATGTTATGCATTGCTGAAGAATGCAGCGATATTATTGATGAAACAGAAACCGGTACAGCGCAGCGCGATGTAGGCTTAATATTTACCGGGCAAAAAGCAGAGCATTATGAAATTGCAACGTATGGCGGGCTTGTAAGCCTTGCAAAAGTTTTATATTATGATAGGGCAGCAAAAATATTAAGCAAAACATTGAGTGAAGAAAAAGATGCAGATAATGTATTAACGCAGATCGCAGAGCAGCATGTAAATTATGAATCGAATATAGCATCGCCCGAAACTCAATTAAAGTAAAATTTGTTTACCACTCTAACCCTTATTTTTATTTTGAGGTCTAAATTCTTTTGTATTTACAGCGCCCTTATTAAAGAAAAATTCTATTGTATGGTATTTGTAGGATAGATTGTATGACGGATGAAAACCCCGTTCGTTTTACCCTTTTAGATGGTACCACAGTAACAGTAAAAAAGGTAACGAATAATAAATATGACTTTCAACTTAAGTTACCCAATGGCAATCGCAAAACTTTTATTTGGGAGACTGGTAATGAAGATGAATTTAGCGACAGGAAAGGGAGTAAAGATGTTCTAATTGCCGAAGCATTAAAGCAGTTTAAAGAATGACAGTTAGCGGAGTTAATACTTGCTGTTTAAGTTTTTATAACCACGCATCATCTTATAAAACATTCCAATCGGTTATCGAAAGTTATTACGCTGTTTCAATAATTAGCGTTTAAGCAATTGTGGCAACAGAAAGCACAGATATTACTGCAATTGAAATAAGTGAGATGTAATTCCTCAAAAAAGTAGTTTCAGATTTGGCGCTTTAAATATTATTGCCTGGTAATTGTAACACCAACAATACACATAAAAAGAAAAAGAAATTAAATGGGGGCTTGATTTATTAAGACTTGTAAATATTCTCTCAGCAACTTTAAATCTACACGCATGGATTTCAGAACAGAAAAATTAATTTTATTTGTAACAGCCGTTTTATAATTTTCTTCTTCTTTCGCAATTAGTTTGCGCAAGTAATTTATTTGCCTCAATTCCGGGGTATCATCATCCATAAATAACGGTATTAATAATAAATAATTAGCAAAAAATAGTTAAGCGCCAGGTTCTTTATGCAATAAAAGTAGCGAAATATAAGGGATTCGTTACCCTAAGACCTTTTATTGCATTCAAGCTGTTTGTCGTGAACGCAATAATTATTCTTTTTTGATGCATTATTTTTCAAGCTATTCTTTGCCTTGCGTATTTATAATTGTAACTTTAGCTAATCCTGCACCAAAGTGTACCCGTTTCCCTTTTTTCTTTACAGCCTTATTAAAAAAACGTTACCTGAACGAAGGATGATCGAAAGATGAACGTCAGATCCATAGATTTGACTACCGTTAAGTATGGCGCAGGTATTAAGCAAGCATTAAGGTGACTGCAACACAGAAAGCCATTGCGGGACATATATTGAGCTAATCAGGTATACATTCATACTGATGCTGGTTTATCTTTAAATAAAAAACCAAACCCATGGCAAGATTAGCTGCAAACTCACCCATTAAACTGTCAGGAAGGCTTGGTGAGCAACTGGTGTTTAAAAATTATGGAGATAAGGTGGTGGTGACAAGATACCCGGATATGAGCCGCGTAAAAACAAGCGTTATTCAAAAGCATTACCGAAGTGTATTTAAAGAAGCTGTAGCCTATGCGAAAAAGATCGCCCGCACACCTGCACTAAAGCAAGCCTATTTAAGCAAAATAAAGAAGAACGAGAGTGTTTACCATTATGCCATCAAAGAGTATTTGAGTAAAAGAAATAAGAAGGTTTAACGGAGACCACGATAACATCTACCTATAGTTTCGGGTTTCTGAAATATTTTTAGCACCTGCTGCATCAATCTTTGTTTTGTCGCGATGTCGCCGTCAGTTGAGTAAAATCAGGTATAATTTACCTTATCATAGTAAACTAAAATAAATACTTTATCCCATCAATAGTTGGGTCGTTGAAGATGCGGAGGTTGCTTCTATGCCCGAAATGCAAAGCATAAAATACAAAAGATTATACAGTTCCCGTATCGCAAATGGCTGAACTGCTTATTCATTTATCAAAAAAACCGCTACCTGCAAAACGATATTATGAAAGATGAACAAACAAAAAAAAGGAATTGAAATTGCCGAAGAAGAAAACCCGCTAAAAAAAGATTTTTTTAGTATGGATAAATTATCGCCTTATACCTCCCCGGATGTAATGGTGTATTATTACGATTGCAAAATGAAGATATTACCCGTTATCGCTGCTATACCGGATATGCATATTCTATGGATACGCTCATTACCGCTTTAACAGAAAAAATTGAAGATAATATTATACAGTGTAATACGTGCCATGGATGAAAATATTTTATTATTAAATCACATGGGCGATCACTATGCAGAAGCCAATCAGCCCAGGCTTGCTGCATTGTATTTTAAAAAGCAAAGACAGCAGATGAGCATTCACAACCGGTGCGTAATGTTGCTTTTCAGCATCAACAATTAAATGTTGATAGTATGTGGGAAGAAGTAAAACCCTCATGCCGACCTTTCTCCAAATGAGAAGGGTAAAACACTCGCTCAGTAAGCGGAATGGGATTTAAATTATTAAGTTGTTTATAAAAACGGAAAAATGCAATCCCCAGTCAAGCCGGGATTGACAGCAAGCAGTTGTGTTTTTGCGCGTGTCTTTTACATCTGTGAGCTGTTTATTATCTTTCTAACCTGCAAAACAAAAATTACAACATCAGAAATAAAATTTATACTTTGTTTTAAAAAAAATAATGGCTGAATCAAA
>JBEHXR010000056.1:0-13956 GCA_048498595.1 Bacteroidota bacterium | reverse complement strand
ACTTTTAAAATTGATGGATAGCCGCAAGCTTTTGGTGATGTTTACTATTGCTGCATTAATATTTTTAACGCTCGGTCTTTTTGGAAGTGCAAAGGTTTCGCTCTATTCATTTTCTATTGTTGGATTTTTTATGTCGGTGATGTACCCGATTATTTTTTCGCTGGCACTTAGTTCAGTTTCAGAAGATCACGGTTCGTTTGCGGGAATACTGGTTACCGGAATTATTGGAGGCGCAATAGTGCAATTGCTGATTGGAGGTTTGGGTAATTTGTTTGGATTAAGAGCCGCTATGTGTTTTATTTATGTAACCATGGGGTATATGCTGAGCATTGGTATTTGGGCAAAGCCGCTTATTACCAACAAAACCATTTTTGATAAAAAACATGAAAGCTAATATGGTCAGGCGCTTTTAAAGCGTCAGACCAATAATTATATTCTATTTAAAAAAACGAAAATGAAAATGAAATTTTTTTTTGTATTTGTACTTCTAATCTCCGTTCAGCAACTATTTGCTCAAAGCAAAACAGAAAATTTTGATATGGTTTTGCATGATGGATGGAACATGCAATCATCAATGACAGAAAAGTCAACGGGAGATAAAATCAGCCAAAATAATTTTAGTACAAGCGGATGGTATAACGTTTCTGTGCCTACAACCATCATTGCAGGCTTACTCGAAAATCATCAATATAATTTTGATCCATTCTATGCAAAGAATTTTGAAAAGCTTGCGGATAAACGTTTGGATAAAACATGGTGGTTTAGAAAATCATTTCAATTGCCTTCTTCAGAAAATGGAAAAAATGTTGTGCTGAAATTGCATGGCATAAATTATAAAGCCAATGTTTGGTTGAATGGAAAATTGATTTCAGATTCATCACAGGTGAAAGGACCTTTTAGAATTATTGAACTTGATGTAACAAAAGAAATAAATTATAACGGTGATAATATTTTAGCGTTAGAAATTTTGCGCCCTTTCAATCCAAATAAAAGAGATGGCGATTTGGCGATTGATTATGCAGACTGGATTCATTATCCACCGGATTACAATGGCGGCATTGTAAATAATGTTGAAATAAAAACTTATGATAAGGTTGGCGTGGACTTTCCTTTCGTTAATACACATTTCGATTTGCCTTCGCTTGATGTTGCGCATTTAACCGTATATGCAGTGGCAACAAATTATACCAGCGAGCCGCAGGATGCAACGATAAAAGGAAAAATAAATGATGATATAGATTTTCATCAAACCATACATCTTGCACCCAACGAAAAAAAGCAAATTGTTTTTACCAATGCAGATTATGCGCAGTTGAATGTGCAGCATCCAAAAATTTGGTGGCCCTGGCAATACGGCAAGCAAGATTTAAACAGAATTGCAATAAGTGCAGAAGTGAATGGAAAAACAAGTAATACTGTTTCTGAAAATTTTGGTATCAGGGAAGTAACATCAACATTTATTAATAATGCATCCAGAGAATTTATTATAAATGGCAAGCCAATTATGTTGCGCGGCGCGGCATGGTCGCCGGATATTTTTCAACGGCATTCATTGCACAGAGATGAACAGGAATTAAAATTGGTACGTGACATGAACATGAACATTGTGCGCAGCGAAGGCAAATTTGAAGACGATAATTTTTATGATGTATGTGATGAAAAAGGTTTGTTGGTAATGACGGGTTGGATGTGTTGCGGCGCATGGCAATATCCTGAAAATTGGGATAAGGCTGAAAGAGCAGTGGCAATGAGCAGCGATAGCAGCATGATGTATTGGCTGCGCAATAAAGCCTGTATCATGGTTTGGTTAAATGGCAGTGATATGCCGCCACGTGATACAAGTGTTGAACGTGACTATTTAAATATTGAAGCTGCATTAAATTGGCCGAACCCGCTTATATCAACAGCCGATGCAAGCAAATCAAAAGTATCTGGTTACAGTGGTGTAAAAATGAATGGACCTTATGACTGGGTGCCGCCTTCATATTGGGAAGCAGACACCAGTGAATACGGTGGCGCATGGAGTTTTGCAACGGAAATTTCTCCCGGTCCTTCTATTCCGCCATATGAAAGTTTGATAAAATTTTTGCCGAAAGATTCAATATCTAACACGAACAGCGACTGGTTGTATCATTGCGGTACTATGCAGTTTGGTAACACAAAAATCTTTGACAGCGCATTATATGGTCGATATGGAAAACCAACTTCAATGAAAGATTATATAGCAAAAGCACAGTTACAAAATTATGAAGGCGAGCGTGCAATGATGGAAGCTTATGGTTTGAAAAAATATAACACGGCAACAGGCGTTGTGCAATGGATGCTCGCGAATCCGTGGCCGAGTTTAATATGGCACACGTATGATTATTATCTCTATCCCGCAGGCAGTTATTTTGGAATGAAAGAATCGATGAAACCATTGCATGTGATGTATTCTTATAAATCAAATGCGGTTGATGTTACAAATTCATTGCTGCAAAAATTTGATGGGCTTTCTGTAAAAGCAGATGTTTATAATATTGACGGTTCAGTAAAATATACAAACACAGTTACAACTTTTGTTGATGAAGATGGAATTAAAGAATGTTTGGCTTTACCAAACATCAGTAATTTATCAGGCACATATTTTTTGCGATTGGAATTAAAAGATGCAGATGGAAAAGTTGAAGACATCAACTGGTACTGGCTTTCGCAAAAAGCCGATGAACTAAATTGGAAAAAATCAAAATGGTTCTATACACCTGAATCTTCTTTTACAGATTATACTGCATTAAATAATATGCCGCAAACATCGGTTGAAGTTGAACATTCATCTGATAAAAAATCCGATTCAACTACGCATATATTCACTATAAAAAACACAGGAAAAGCAGTTGCATTTTTTGTGCATGTGCGTGTATTGAAAGAAAAAAATACAGATGATATTTTACCCGTTATTTTTTCTGATAATTATATTTCTCTTGCGCCCGGCGAAAGCAGAACTGTTGAATGCACTTATTCAAATAAAGATGCCGGCGAAGGATCACCATATGTTTTAATTAATGGATGGAATTTAAATGCGGCACAAAGCAAAGGAGAAAAGAATGTAGGCTTCGAATAGTTTTAAAAAGATCGAGCAAAAATAACAGCATCTTTATTATTGCAAAACCGAAGCGTTCTCAAGCGTCTTCACCTTTCTGATATTTACGGGTTTATTATCCTGCGCAAATAAAACGCCGGTAACAATCACTGTATCTCCGGCATTAACACCGCTTGTTATTTCAACATTGCTTTGCATGCGAACACCGGTTGTAACATTTGTAAATTTTGCTTTACCATCTTTTACAAGTATTAGCTGCTTGTTAATATCACTCGGAATAATGCAGTTGGTTGGAACAAGAATACTTTGCCTGCTTGAATTTCCTGTAATAAAAACTTTTACAAATGCACCAGGATTTGCCCGTGCATTATCATTCAGCACAGCACGAACCAATAAGTTGCGTGTCATGGTGTTTGCCTGCGGTTCAATTGCAAGTATTGTTGCCGCATGTTTTATGGTATCTGTTGTTGCGTCTAAAATTACCTGCACTCCAGAACCGGTTTTTACATAAGCACTGTAATCTTCAGGTACTGTAAAATCGATCTTTAAATTTTTTACCTGCTGCATGGTTGCAATTACATCTGCATTGCTAACATAAGCGCCAATGCTTACCTGCCGCAAACCAACAACACCATCAAACGGTGCACGAATAATTGTTTTATCAATTAATGCTTCTGAATAATTTATATCTGCTTGTGTGCTGATTACTGTATTTACCGCAGCATCATAATCTGCCTGGTTTACGCCTTGCACCGCAAGCAATGGTTTTAGCCTTTCAACATAAGACTGCGCCAAAAGCAAAGCGGCTTTACTTTTATTAAGATTAGCTACAAGATCCTCATCGTTTATGCGTGCAATAACAGTTCCTTTTTTTATAAATTTTCCTTCGGGAACATTGAGATATGTTATCCGACCCGTAGCCTCCGGGTGCAGCTGAACAAAATCATTTGATATAACAGTACCGTTGGCTTCAACACTGTCTGAAACAATTTGCGCTTTTGCTACGATTACATCAACAACCGGAGGTGGAGATTTTTTTGGCTCTTTGCTTTGTTTCTTTGAATGACATGCCGTAATACAGACAATCATCAATAAATAAAACCAATATTTTTTTAAGCCCGACATTAGTTTGATAAATTCAGTTTAAAAATAATTGATAAAGATCGATTCAAAATAAGATGCGCAAATAAAAACGATTTATTAAATAGGATGTAATGAAAAAAAGATGCGACCAAACTTTGATAAATAAAAAACGCTAAACTTTGCTTCCTGCAAAACTTAGCGTTTTTGCGTAAAACTTTATAAACTATTCTGATTCTGCAACCACTTCTTTTACTTCCGGTATCATACGTTTCATCATACCTTCAATGCCGGCTTTTAATGTAACCATTGATGAAGGACAGCCGCTGCAACTTCCCTGTAACATTAAATTCACAACGCCATCATCATAACTTTTAAACTGAATGGCGCCGCCATCCATTTCAACTGCAGGACGCACATAATTATCCAGCAATTCTTTAATGCGTTTTACTACATCGGTATCATTGCTTAAAATAATATTACCGGTGTCTTGTTTAATTTTTGCAACTTCATCTTCGTTTACAATAGGCTCGCCGTTTTCTAAATAATCTTTTAGAAATTGTTTTACTGAAGGAATTACATCCTGCCAGTCTTCCGTGTCCGCAGTTTTTGTAAGCGTTACAAAATTGCTGGCGATAAATACACTTTTTATAAAAGGAAAGCTGAACAACTCCTTAGCCAACGGGCTCGGACCAGCCTGTGATTCATCCTGAAAATCTATGCTCTTGCCCGGGTACAAGAGCTTGTTGGCAACAAACTTCATTGTTTCCGGGTTAGGTGTCATTTCAGTATAGATACTTATGATTGGGTTACCTGTTTTAATCATCTTAAAAGCATTTATGCAAAAATAGTAAACAATAAAGAATGAAAATTTACGAAGAGCGAAAAGCGTTGTTAAACCATCATCGCAGCCGGTTCATACTTTTTACCAATTTTTGATCTTTATAAATTCCTCTCGCTGCAAGAATTAAGAATATCGGAATAAGAAATGCAAATACCGAAGTAAGCGCAAGCCCACCGCCGGCATAATTTTTCTTGGAATTAAAGTATAAAAAAATATTTAAAGCGCTGATGACTATTCCAAGAATGGTTAACCACAATTGCAATTTCCGCTGCTTGAAAACAAAAATGGTAAACAGGCAAAGTGTTCCAAGCACAGAAGTTAGAATTAAAATAATCATGTTAGTGGTAGCATTAAATTGGTCGGATGGCATATCCGGATGCGGACCGATAAAATAAAAAGCAAATTTCATGGTTAAGAAAGCGCAGGCAGATGCGAGCAACAGCCAAACCGTTTGTATGCGTTGTATCATAAGAATCGTTTAAGATCATTCAAAAATAAACCAATCGAAGACAAATTTTTAGCAGAATAGAAATAAGCTGCGGAATTATCTTTGCAGCCCAAATTTTTTTATGTTCAATAATCTTACAGAACGGCTTGAAAGTGCTTTTAAAAACCTGAAAGGTGAAGCAAGAATTAATGAGCTAAATATTGCCAATACAGTAAAAGATATTCGCCGTGCGTTAATTGATGCCGATGTTAACTATAAAATCGCTAAAGAATTTACAGACAAAGTAAAAGATAAAGCAACCGGCGAGAAAGTTATTAATGCAATTAGTCCAGGACAATTGATGGTGAAAATTGTGCAGGATGAATTGACAGAATTAATGGGCGGCACTGAAGCGAAGTTTGACATTACCGGAAACCCGGCTGTTGTTTTAATTGCTGGCTTACAGGGTAGTGGTAAAACAACTTTTAGCGGAAAGCTGGCGAATTATTTAAAGAGCCAGAAAAAATCTCCATTGCTGGTTGCGGCAGATATTTATCGCCCTGCAGCTATTGACCAGTTAAAGGTTTTGGGCGAACAAATTAATGTTGAAGTTTATAGCGAGCCTGAAACAAAAGATGCTGTTGTAATTGCTCAAAACGCCATCAAAGAAGCAAAAACAAAAAATAAGAATGTTGTTATTATAGATACTGCCGGTCGTTTGGCGGTTGATGAAGCGATGATGACAGAAGTAGCGAATATTAAAGCTGCTGTTCATCCAACAGAAATATTATTTGTTGTTGATTCAATGACGGGGCAAGATGCAGTGAACACTGCCAAAGCTTTCAACGACAGGCTTGATTTTTCCGGTGTTGTTTTAACCAAGCTTGATGGTGATACACGCGGTGGTGCGGCGCTTTCCATTCAATATACAGTACATAAGCCCATAAAATTTGTAAGCAGTGGCGAAAAGTTAGATACACTGGATATTTTTTACCCTGATCGTATGGCGCAGCGTATTTTGGGAATGGGTGATATTACATCGCTCGTTGAAAAAGCGCAGGCGCAATTTGATGAAGAGCAGGCAAAGAAACTTGAGAAAAAAATTCGCAAGAACCAATTCGACTTCCAGGATTTCTATGATCAGCTTCAGCAAATAAAAAAGATGGGCAACCTAAAAGATTTGATGGGAATGATCCCCGGCGTAGGAAAAGCAATAAAAGATATAGATATTAGTGACGATGCATTTAAAGGGGTAGAAGCAGTAATAAATTCAATGACACCCTATGAACGAACAAATCCCGATGTAATTAATCAAAGCCGAAGGCAGCGCCTGGCACAGGGCTCGGGAAAGTCCATTGAAGATGTAAATGCTTTAATGAAGCAATTTGAGCAGATGAAACAAATGATGAAGATGATGAATAAAATGCCTATGGCGGGTATGAGAATGCCCGGAATGCGCCGCTGATAAAAATTTATTTAATTTTATTTGCAGTGTGTTTAGCGATTGTAAAATATCGCTTACATTCGCAGTCCATTATTCATTTAAACCTTGTAAAAAGGCCTTTAAATTTCTATTTAAAATGGCAGTAAAAATCAGACTTCAAAGACACGGAAGCAAGAAACGTCCGTTCTACTTTATAGTAGTAGCCGACGCCCGTGCACCGAGAGATGGAAAATTTATCCAGAAAATCGGAACCTACAATCCGCTAACTGTTCCTGCAACAATCCAGTTAGACCGTCAGAAAGCATTAGAATGGTTGCACAAAGGTGCTGAGCCAACAGATACTGTTCGCCGCATCTTATCCTTTAAAGGTGTGCTCTATCTTAAGCATTTATTGCGCGGCGTAAAATTGGGTTTGTTTGATGAAGCAGCAGCAATGCAAAAATTTCAGAAATGGCATGAAGAACACGAAGTGCATATTAAGCGTAGAAGCGATGAGCACAGAAAATCAAAACTTGCCAGAAATGCGCAGCCGGCTGCTAAGAAAATTGAAACTGAAAAATCAGCAGAAGCGTAAGTGACCATTGGAAAAATTTTTCTTAAAATCCCAATAGTAATGTTGGGATTTTTTTATTTCTATTTTTGATGGAATGGATGATCATATTCACATAGGAAAATTGGTTGCGACAGTTGGCTTGAAAGGCGAATTATTATTGACGCATACGCTTGGTAAAAAAACAACTTTTAAACAAACAGAAGTATTATTTATAGAAACACAAAAAAATATTCAGCTGCCTTATTTTATTGAAAACTCAAAATCGAAAAATGATACTGAAACTGTTTTAAAATTTGAAACCGTAAATGCAAAAGAACAGGCAGCAAAACTGCTTCAAAAAAAAATATGGCTTAGTAAAAACGATTTTGAAAAACATGTAAGTAAAACAGCGCCGGTAAATTTAATTGGCTTTATCATTTTTAATAATGATGAAAAACTTGGTGAAGTAGAAGCTGTGATTGAACAACCACAGCAAATATTATTACAAACGCATATTCAGCAAAAGGAAGTATTAATTCCTTTGCATGAAGAAACTTTGAAAAAGATTGACCGTAAAAAAAAGCATGTACATGTTGTTTTGCCTGAAGGCTTGCTGCAAATCTATCTAGCGTAAAAATTATATAAGTGCTGTTGTAATTCATTTTGAGATCGATAAAAATTCCTAAAAATAATTGCCAAAGGAAATCCTATTGTAAAAATTAAAATGCCAACAGCTTTTACTGCACTTATAAATTTAAAAGGGATAGAAGGCGTACTGCTCAACGGAACAACAATTATATTCATTGCTAACCATGTAATGATGGCTAAGAGTAATGCAGTTAAAACTAAATGTATATGCAGCCATTTTACTCTCGGGTAAATAATAAAATAGATGGTTGTAAATATCAGTGCAATCAAAAAATGAAAAAGTAATCCGCTCCAAATCATTACTGTTGTTCCGGTGAAAGCACTTTTACCAAATACGCCACTGGCAATAAATCTCAACACATCTTGCGGACCTTTTCCTGTTTCAATATAATAGTCAGCAAACGCAGCTAAAATATCAAGCGTGCCGGCAATAGTACCTGCAGTTATTATATTATTAAATGCTGTTGATGAAGAATATTTTTCACCTGGCATTACGCAAATTTTAAACGAGTAAAAATAATTTTCACTTATGTGTTGTAATGCGATATTCTTTCTATAAAATATAAAAGCATATAGAAAACAATCATTGCCTTTTGTACTGTATTAGTACATTAAAAACTGTTATTTGTATACTTTAATTTGCAATTGAGCAGTTTGCTATATTTTAAAATTGTTTTAGTGCAATTTTGTTGAGTGAAACGAGTGTTGCTTCACATATTATTTTGGTTTTGTTATTTTCTGCAATTTTCTTTTACAAGTTATTTGTGGGATAAGGGAACAAAAACAAATCTGTCGCCGGCAGGATTGATTTACGTTAATATAATTGCGGGCATAATTTATCTAATCCCGCAAATGATATTTCCTTATTACATGATTTATTATGCAAACAACAATATCGTAAAAAAGCGGCATAGCATGATTTACAACTCTTTTGAAATTGTTGCAGTTTTTTTTCTATGTGTTGTAATAGACCGGGCGCTAACCAATTATATCGTTTTGCCGTATTTATACAAAACGCCGAATGCCGCAGCGCCTTTGCTTGAAATTAAAAGAGTGATCGTTGCTATCCTTTACATTGTTTTTGCATATGGTCTTATGCTTGCTATAACCTCGGTGCGTGATCAGCTTAAAGCAAAAGAAAAAGAAAAGAACCTAATTAAAGAAAAGCTGGAAACTGAATTGAAGTTTTTAAAAAATCAAACCAATCCACACTTTCTGTTAAATACTTTGAATAATATTTATGCATTAGCAAGAAAAAAATCAGATGACACAGCAGAAGTGGTAATGCGCTTGTCTGAACTGTTGCGTTTTATGTTGTATGAATCAAATGATAAACTGATAAAACTTACAGATGAAATAAAAGTGCTGGAAGATTATCTTGAACTCGAAACCATTCGTTACAACAACAGGCTAACGGTAAGTTTTGAAAAAGATATTGATAGTGATGCTTATAAAATAACGCCGTTATTATTGTTGCCGTTTCTTGAAAATGCATTCAAGCATGGTATTAGCGAAACAAGATTTGAATCGTTCATCAATATAACTGTTACTGCAAAAAATCATGTGCTTAATTTTGAAATTGAAAACTCAAAAGATGCATGCGAACAACAACAACCTGTTTCTAATATTGGCTTGGTGAATGTAAAACGCCAGCTTGAATTAACATACAGCGATTATACGCTGAACGTGCAAAATGAAGACCATATTTTTAAAATAAATCTCACCGTAAAACTGAACAGCTATGCTGAAATATAATTGTATTGTTGTTGAAGATGAACCGCTGGCTGCTGAAGTACTTACAGATTACATTCAGCAGGTTCCTTTTTTGGAATTAAGTGAAGTGTGCACTGATGCGATTTTCGCAATGGAAAAATTGCAGGCAAACAATATAGATTTAATGTTTCTTGATATACATCTTCCTAAATTAAAAGGTCTTGATTTTTTAGAAGCATTAAAAACACCACCGAGTGTAATTATTACATCAGCATATAAAGAATATGCATTGGCAGGTTATGAATTAAATGTGATTGATTATTTATTAAAGCCAATTCGCTTTAATCGTTTTTTAAAAGCAGTAAATAAATTAAATCAGTTTACACCGCAAACATTAAATCAAACAGCTGTTGTTTCTGCCGAAAGAAAGTCTTTCTTTTTTAATGTTGGAAAAAAACGTGTGAAGATTTTTATAGATGAAATTTTATACATAGAAAGCCTGCGCGAATATGTGCGCATTACTACAAAAGATAAAAGCATTCTTACAAAATTTCAGTTGAATGAAATTGAAGATCTGCTTTCAAAAAATAATTTCTTACGTATTCACCGTTCTTTTATTGCTGCGAAAGATAAAATAGCAGCCTTTACTGCGACCGATGTTGAAATCAATAATAAGTCTATTCCCATCGGCAGAAGTTATAAAGAACTTGTGCTTTCTGTTTTGCAAAACGATTAGTAGCTCTTAGATTTTGAATACGCAGATAGAACAAAACATTTAACGGGAATGTCTGCATTCGCGCATTCCCGTTAAAGCTTGTATTTTTTCTCATTTAATAAACACGCGGGTGGTTTTATATTGCGGTTCTTTTATGTATAAAGAGAAATGTTATTCCTGCCAATGCCCCATCTTACCAAATTTTTCTATACGCATTTGGATGCGTTTATCCGGCGGTATATCCTTCACTTCATCTAAAGCTTTTAAAATATGATCTTTTAAAATAGATGCTGCCTGGTTATAATTCCAATGTGCGCCGCCCTCGGGTTCGGGAACAATATCATCTACCAAACCAAAACCCTTCATATCAGTTGCAGTAAGTTTTAATTGATCTGCAGCTATTTCTTTTTTCTCCCAACTTCTCCATAAAATAGTACTGCAGTTTTCGGGAGAAATAACAGTGTACCAGGAGTTCTCCATCATTAAAATTTTATCACCAACACCAATGCCCAATGCACCACCGCTGGCGCCTTCACCAATAATGCAACAAATAACCGGAACACGTAATCTTATCATCTCATAAATATTGCGTGCAATGGCTTCACCTTGTCCACGCTCTTCGGCTTCCATTCCGGGAAATGCGCCCGGTGTATCAATTAATGTTACAACGGGTTTATTGAATTTTTCAGCGATTTTCATCAGCCGCAAAGCTTTTCGATAACCTTCTGGATTTGCCATTCCAAAATTCCGTTGCTGCCGCATTTTAGTATTGATTCCTTTTTGCTGACCAATGATCATTACAGTATGACCATCAATTTCCCCGAGACCTCCAACCATTGCCTTATCATCTCTCACATTGCGGTCACCATACAGTTCTATAAAGTCGGTCACCATTTTTTCAATGTATTTAAAAGTATATGGTCGTTCAGGATGGCGGCTTAGCTGAACGCGCTGCCATGGAGTTAGATGTTGTGTGATCTCTTTTCTTTTCTCGCCAATGGATGCTTCTAACTGCTGTATGGTTTGCGAATAATCAATTTTAGAATTCTTTTCTGCAAGTTTTTTTGTTTGCTCAATTTGTTCGTACAACTCTTTAATTGGCTGCTCAAAATCTAAAAATTGCCTGTTTGGATACGCTGGCATATTGAAAATTGTTGGGCGGTAAAAGTAAGAGAATTTTTAATTGTACGTTTTGCACTAAAAAGCTTTAATGCCCCTATATTTGCACTCCCGTAAAAGTACGGATGAATTTGGATCGGTAGTTCAGTTGGTTAGAATGCTGCCCTGTCACGGCAGAGGTCGCGGGTTCGAGTCCCGTCCGGTCCGCTTAGTTAAAATCAAATTTTACCAAAAGCCTGTAAACGATATGTTTGCGGGCTTTTTCATTTTTTGAGATGCATAAAATATTCATAAAAACACAAGCTTAAAGTGCCCTATTCGGTGCCCTCATTTAAAATAAATGCAAGGGCACTCATTCGCTGAAATCCTTATCCACACTGCGTTTCAGACAAAATATATTTGTTCAAATCATATTAAATTTGTAACTTAAACACTGAAATTTAAAGGGCACCAAACATGAACCGAACCTTCAATCTGCTGTTTTTTCTTAAGAAAGATAAAACACAACCCAACGGTACGTACCACTTTACCTCCGCATAACTATTGATGGCAAGCGAGCTGATATCTCAACCAAGCGATATATCATACCTGAGAAGTGGAATTCAAAATCGCAAAAGCTTGACGGGAAAACAGAAGATGTAAAATCATTTAATGCTTACTTAAAAACTTTTGAGCAGCAAGTTTATGATGCCCATCGCCACATGTTGGATGCTAATAAAAACATAACTGCAGAAACCTTAAAAAATTTTCTTACTGTGCATGTTCCATCACCAGGTGCTGTTAACGGACAGGAGACAATGGTGCTTGGGAAGTTTTTAAGAGATGTAGCGAAACTAAATAATGATGAACATAATTTTCGCATATTCGGTCCGGATAAAACTTTATCAAATTTGCTCGGTATTTGATCATTGTTTGCGCAGTCGTAATTATGTAAATGTTGTTGTTGCCGGCAAGCATGCATTACCGCAATGGCTCACGATGGACCAGGCAGTGATTCATTGCACAGAAGGTATTGGCATTTGGCAATGGGCAAGCAACGACCAGGGTTTTGAACCTGATATGGTAATGGCTTGTTGTGGCGATACGCCAACGCTTGAATTGCTGGCTGCTGTTTCTATTTTACGCGAACATTTGCCTGAATTAAAAATACGCGTGGTAAATGTTGTTGATCTTATGAAGCTGCAGTCTGCATCTGAACATCCACATGGTTTAAGCGACGCAGATTATGATGTCATCTTCACCAAAGACAAACACATCATCTTTAATTTTCATGGCTATCCATGGCTCGTTCATCGTCTTACATATCGTCGTACAAACCGCAATCTGCATGTAAGAGGTTATAAAGAAGAATGCACGATTACAACGCCGTTTGATCTTCGTGTGCAAAATGATATTGACCGTTTTCATTTGGTGATAGATGTAATTGATCGTTTGCCACAATTAGGAAGTAAAAGTGATTACCTGAAGCAACAATTAAAGGATAAGCTGGTTGAACATAAAATTTATGTGCACAAGCATGGTAAAGATTTACCGGAAATTTTGAATTGGAAATGGAATGCTGATGCATTGAAGGAATAATTTTTCATAGTACTTAAATTGAATAAAAATGATAACAGAAAAAAAATTAGGCATCTGGATGGATCATGCGAATGCGCATTTGATGGAATATGTGAACCCGATCGTTACAAAAACCATCACATCAAAATTCACACATGAAGAAAAAGAAAAAACATTGCACAAAGGCGAGAGCATGATGCATAACAAGAGCAGCAGCAACAATCTGAATATTATAAATCGATTGGCGAAGTTGTGAAAGAATATGACGATGTTTTGTTGTTTGGTCCAACCGATGCAAAAGTTGAATTACTACACATGTTAGAATCAGATAACAGTTTTTCAAAAATAAAAATCGAAACAAGGCAGGCAGATAAGATGACCGAAAACCAGGAGCATGCTTTTGTTAAAGATTATTTTTCAAAACGCGGACTGGCATTATAAGTGCAGCTGTATTCAAACGCTTTAAGAATGAATGATCAAGTATTGAAAGATACCATACAGCAACTCTTTGCAGATAGTAAAGGGTTGCTGGCGATGGATGAAAGTAATCCAACCTGCAATAAAAGATTTGCAGCGGCAGGCATTCCGCAAACATTTGAGATGCGGCGCAAGTATCGAGAAATGATTGTTACAACGCCTGGTTTACATGAAAGTATTGGCGGCGCTATTTTGTATGATGAAACCATTCGTCAGCAAACTAAAGATGGCATTCCTATCATCGATGTGTTAATTAAAAATGGAATTATTCCGGGTATTAAAGTTGACATGGGCGCAAAACTAATGGCAGGTTTTCCCGGT
>JBEHXR010000055.1:0-14170 GCA_048498595.1 Bacteroidota bacterium | reverse complement strand
GCAGCCGCTCTTTTAATTTAGTTTTTGCTGACTATCATTCGCTGAAAGAAAAAATCATACAATTTTTTGACTCGCTTTCTGATGAACAATTAAAAAGAGTTGGAACACATGCAAAGTTTGGTGAGCTAACAACAGAAGAATGGCTTCAATTTTATTTGCTGCATGAAGCGCATCATCTTTTCACCATATTTAAATTGCTTCATACAAAAGATGATTAGTTATTTAATCAGCTCCAAAAATTCATCTTCGCTTATAATTTTAATGGTGTTTATTTTTTTTGCTTTTTCTAATTTGCTTCCTGCATCTTCACCAACTACGAGGTAATTTAATTTACTGCTAACACCACTTACTATTTTGCCGCCATATTTTTCAACTAACTCTTCTGCTTCTGTTCGTTTTAGTTTATTCAGCGTTCCGGTAAATAAAAAAGTTTGTTCTTGTAATGTATTTGATGAAGATGACGTTTGCTTTTTAATATTCTTCATATTCAAACCCAAATCCTGCAAGCGTTTTAAGATTTGAATATTATCATCATTTTGAAAGAAGCCATAAATACTTGTTGCAACTTTAATTCCGATGTCTTCAAGATTTTGCAACTCTTCAATGCTCATGGTTGAGAAATCAAAAATTTCTTTAACGGCATTTGCCAAAGTTTTTGCTGTTGTTTCGCCAACATAGCGAATCCCTAAAGCATAAACCAAACGATGTAATGGTTGTTGCTTAGAATCTTCAATAGCACTTCTTAAATTATCAATTGATTTTTTTCCGAAGCCTTCTAACTCGCCAATTTTTTCAAAGTCTAACGTGTAGATGGAAGGAATATCTTTCAGCAATTTCAACTCATAAAACTTCATCACATTTGCCGCACCAAAATGCTTAATATCCATCGCATCCTTACTTACGAAATGTATGATTTTTTCAACCACCTGCGCTTCGCATTCAATGTTGATGCAACGCCAAACAGCTTCACCTTCTTCTTTAAATAATTCGCTTTCGCAAACAGGGCAATTTTTTGGATAATGAATAATTTTTTCATGACCGTTTCTTAGTTCCGGCATCGATTTCACAATCTGCGGAATTACATCGCCTGCACGCTCAACCAAAACCGTATCACCAATACGCAAATCTTTTTCTTTGATATATTCTTCATTATGCATTGAAATGCTTGATACGGTAACGCCGCCAATGTAAACAGGTTCAAGCTTCGCAACCGGCGTAACAGCACCTGTTCTTCCAACATTAAATTCAACACCAATTAATTTTGTTGTACCTTGTCTTGCTTTGAATTTAAACGCAATTGCCCAGCGCGGATGATGCGAGGTCATTCCCAATTTATCCTGCAACGCAAGATCGTTTACCTTGATCACCATGCCATCAATTTCATAAGGCAAATCATCACGTTTTGCTTCATACTCTTTGCAGTATTCTATTACTTTATGAATACCTTTTACAACTTTTTTCTCTTTTTCCGGTGAGCGAAAACCTAAGTCCCACAACATTTTCAGCGATTCGCTGTGTGTTGTAAACGGTGCTTCATTTTTAGAAATATTTTCTTTTGAATGATCTTTTTCGTCTGAAACTTTCTTCCCTTCCAATGTTGTATAATAACTCACATGATATAAGAATGCTTCGAGATTTCTTTTGGCAACAAGCTTTGGATCTTTAATACGCAAACTGCCGCTGGCAGCATTGCGCGGATTTGCCAAAACCGGCAAACCTTCTTCTTCCATTTGCTCGTTATATTTTTTAAATGAATTTTTATTCATTAAAACTTCGCCGCGTATTTCAGCCAGTTGAATATTATAATCAGAAAATTTTGCTGATAAAGGAATTGAACGAACTTGTTTAATATTCGTTGTTATTTCTTCTCCTTCAACGCCGTTACCACGCGTTGCTGCGCGGCTTAAAAAATCATCTTCATAAATCAATGAAATGCTTGCACCATCAAACTTTGGTTCAACGCAATATTCAATTATATCTAAACCAGTATTTTCTCTTGCCTTACGATCGAAATCAATTAAGTTATCTTCATTGTAACTATTATCCAAACTCAACATTGGAACAAGATGCTGCACCGTGGGAAAGCTTGCATTCAATGTGCTGCCTACACGTTGTGTCGGCGAATTTTTTGTAATAAGATTAGGATGTTCTTTTTCAAGCGCTTCGAGTTGTTTATAAAGCTGATCGTATTCTGTATCGGAGATAAGCGGATCATTTAAAATATAATACCTGTATTCGTGAAAACGCAATGCGTTTCGTAATTCTTCTATATCATTTACCGTTGCATCTTTTTTTAAGAATGCTCTTGAAATTTTTTCGAGATGTTGAGTTTGTTGCGCTGAATACATAACCTGTTAGCAAATTAAAAGGAATTATAGTATTTAAACTGACGTTTTGAATATAGATTATGATATATTATTTTTACATTCTTCGGATAACGAAAATTACTTGCCATGCTGAGAGATGAAATTTCAAACGCTGCTTTACTGGATGAACCACAACGCCCGTTAATTAAAGATGTATTTAAACTTGTTGAATCATATCCGCGTGTACCTATTACTGTTGACTGCGTAATATTTGGTTTTGATAATAACGAGTTGAAAGTTTTACTAATACGAAGTGATTTGGAAATGTATCGCGGTAAATGGAGTTTATTGGGGGATTTTGCGCATGATGATGAAGAATTGGATGATGCCGCCTACCGTGTTTTGCGTGAAAGAACCGGAATGGATGATGTGTATCTTGAACAGGTAAAAACATTTAGCCATCCTAAACGCCATCCCGGTGGAAGAGTTTTAACTGTTGCGTATTGTTCTTTATTGAATACTGAACATCACAGCTTAAAAATTCTCGATAATGAACTTCACTGGCACAGTGTAAAAAAGCTTTGTGATATGGCTTTTGATCATAAAGAAATTTTAGATACCTGTTATAAATGGCTGCAGAAACGAATGCTGGAACATCCGCTTGGTTTAAATCTTTTGCCTGAAAAATTTTCTTTGCGTGAACTACAGAATTTATATGAAGTGATCTTAGATATAAAGCTTGATCGCAGGAATTTTCGTAAGAAATTTTTCTCTATGGATTTTTTAATTGATACCGGCGAATATGAAGATGATGTACCGCATCGCCCGGGAAGATTATATCGTTTTGACTTCGATAAATATCAGCAGAACAAAAGAAGATGGACTGGCATTGAGTTTTAAAACTACGCCTTAATAAAAACAATCTGTATTCTTAACTAAATTTATATTCATTAATAAATACTTCAAAAAAATTAAAAGCACCACCGCTCTTAACGATAATGTTTTTAATATGATTGCAAGTTAATTTTTACTTATAACGAGTGATATTTTTTGAACTTGCTCATTATCGCTGTTTATGATAGAAACAGTATAAATGCCTGCCGCTATTCCCGCCGGAAGATTTGTTTTGTAAGAGAAAGTTCCGCCAGCATGTTCAATACGCCGCGTTAAAATCAACTGACCATTACTTGTATAAACGTCTGCTTTATAATTTCCTTTTGGAACACTTACAAGATTAATCTCGAAATTGTTTGTTGTTACAGGATTAGGTGTAATGTTTATTGAACCATTTAATGTTTTTGCTACAGCTGCGCTTCTTGTAACAGGTACGGGCGTTGCAATTAAGCCTTTACGATAAATAATCATAAACCTGCGCATATAGGTTGTAGTATCATAATAATTTGCTGTAAAATCATAGAGCGTAGTATCGTTTTGCTTCAGCAAAGTTTTAATATTTGAATATTTATCAACAAGCCATGCCTGCATACCATTTGGCGTATTTACAGGTTGAACAGCTAAAACATAAGGCTGAGATGCTAAATAAGTCATCTTTAAAAATATTGTATCGGTTAAAGCTGGTAACGGACGTGTTTCAATCGCCATTCTCCTGTCGTTTCTTACCATTGCAATACTTTCATTAAAATTCGGAAACTTGATTGCATCATTTCCATCAATCGCAGTAGAATAATTTGAACCAAATAATGCAGCGGTGCCGTCTACCAATAATAAAGAATCTGCAGATCGCAACATAAGATTCACGTATAAAACAGTGTTGTTTACCGGTCTTGCAAAAACAGCTGTTTCGCTTGCAACTTTAGAGGTTTGATTGAAAACAAGCGTTGGGTTTGCAGTACTCGCCTGCACCATAAAGCCCTGCTCACCTTGTATAATGCCTGAAGGATAACCGGATACGTTGGGTACCATTATACCAGCGTCGTAAGTAATATAACCCCCTACGCCATAAGAGCCGTTTAACGCCGGATCCCAAACGTAATATTTATCTGCATAAATGCCGGAAAAATAATTGTCTATTGCATCAATAACGTTTATAGAAGAAGCAAAAGGATTTCCTACAAACAAATACTCTCCTGCGTTAGCTGTAATAGTTTTTGTATAAGTGCCATTATTTAACCTGCCTGTTTCGCGAATAATTGTTGGATCCGTTGGAGCAGAAGTTGCGAGTGAAAGATTTACCGCCCTGCTTCCTCTTACAAATAAACAATAGGCAGAATATGCATTGAGTAATGTAGACCCTGTAGGCGGCGCTCCGGTAATCCAATTACTTAAACTTTGGTTCCAAACCTTTATGGAAGGATTATAAGTAGTATTAACATCGTAACCTTTTGTCCAATCATTATCATAAGTTATGTCTGTACCGTAACCGGGATGTGGATCCTGGTGGTTTGCATAAACGAGATCATGGTTGTTTGCGCCTTCCTGCCATGCAGAGCGAATTGTAAGTGTATCGTTGTTGACAGGTACCGCCATAAAGCGCCATGCACGTCTTGGTGGAATATATCGTTCAACAGTTACATAATTTGAAATGGTACCAGATGAATTAGAAACACGTGCGGTTCCGTTTGCATCAGACTTAAGCGTTAAAAAGCCGGCAGCGTCAAAACTTCCATTAGCAGTTACAGTTCCAAAAGAACTACCGGCTGTTACATTTAACGCGTTTCCCAATGTGCCCGTGCCTGAAGAGTTTATTGTAAGATCGTGTATGGTGTTTGCTGAAGGATCAAAATAAATTTTATTGCCGACCGCTGCATCTCCATTAATTATTAAATCAGAAGAATTCGTAACACTGAATGCACTTGTATTAGTATAAGCTAAACTTATTTTGCCGCCCATTGCTAATGTATAACTGCCAAAATATAAACTTCCGCTTATGGGTGAAATCGTACCTCCCATTATTACATTTTTAAACATTTTTACACCGGCAGAATTATCCCATATTACATCATGAAAATCGCACGCTTGGGAACCCGTAATCTTTTGAAGCGAAGTGCCTGAAAATTTTGTTGTGCCTGTACCTTCTGTCATAAACGGCTGATCATTATTAAAATCTCCGGTAAGCTCAAAAAAGCCGTCGTTTTGATAAGATGCTGTTGAATTATTAGTAAAGTCAGAGCTGTTATACACATTGCCTGCTATATAAAGGCCTCCGGAATTAACCATTTGCGCTTTAACATAGCAACTAAAAAAAGTGAGAACAAAAAATAATAAGGACCTTTTTTTACTAAGGGACAATGGTAAAAGCAACTGAAACAACTTAGGTTTCATAACAGGATATTGATTTGATGCAATTTATTCAAACCATATATCTATAAGTTGTTTAAAAGATTTAGTCGTATCCCATTAAGCCTTTAGTAAATACTAGATTATAAATGGCAACTTGATGTAAGAATTAATACGAGATTTTTAAATTAATTCAGAACGTTTAAGGTTATCGTCAGTTTCGTACAAGTTATGATAGAGCGGATTAACAGCAAATGGTAAAGGCCTATTTTTTACAACAACAGCAGGATTACCAAAACAAATTTTGCCGGCAGGTAATGAATGAAAAACAGAAGAACGTGCTCCAACGACAGTACCGTTTCTAATGATTACTCCAGGTGAAACAAACACATCTGTTGCCAGCCAGCAACTATCTTCAATTATTATTGGTAATGAATAAATAGAGAAGTCTATATCTGTGTATTTATGTGAGCCTGTACATAAATAACTTTCTTGGGAAACAACTACATTTTTGCCGATCGTTATTTCACCTAAACTATACAACACTACATTATCGCCAATCCAGCTATAATCATCTATAGAAATTTTCCATGGAAATTGTATATGAACAGATGGTCTGATTTTTACGCCCTTGCCAATGTTTGCTCCAAAGCATCGCAACAAAAATCTGCGCCATGCATACATAAATTGAGGAGAAGCTTTAAATAAAATGGTTTGGGCAATCCACCAGCATTGCACCACAAAACCAGGCCGACCTCTAAAGCCTTTAGGCAAGCTAAATGTTTTTAATTGCTGAAATTGCATGTAGTTAGTTGGTTTTATGCAACATAATTAATTACTAATTTGCTGCTTGGGTAACGAATTAAACGCGATTAAAGTATGCAAAATATGAATTTTAATGAAGAAAAGTAACTTCAGTATCGTTTATTTCCTCGTAATCTTTTTCATACTTTACTACGGTTTTATTATATACGTTGGCTTAAGCACGCCGGATGGAAAAATTTATTCTCCGTTTTTATATTCTTACCTAAACATCCCAGATTGGTTGAGCATATTCGTTGCGAAAGCCGCTACATTAGTTTTAAAAATTTTAGGATATAATGCTTATCAAAAAAATACCTCAAATATATCTATATATGGAAGCAGGGGAGTAACTATTGCATGGGGTTGCATTGGCGTTGATGTTATGTTTTATGGCTTGCATTTATTGTTGCGCATAAGGCCAATTCTATTTTCAAAATTAAATGGGTCGCTACTGGATTCTCGCTGATATTTCTATTTAATATTAGTCGAATTGTTCTAATTGAACTAAGCAATTATTATCACTGGGCATATTTTCTTTCTTTCTATGCACACAGCACTTTTAATTTTATAACTTATGTTATAATTATTTTGCTGATGGTTTTATTTGTATTTAAATACAGCAAATTTGAAAAGGAGAATAAAATAATTTGAAGCAAAAATTAGTTCTAAATATTTATACCAAAAATTGGGCGTGTATGTAATCAACAACGTCTTTATAATTCTGGTTTTGATTATAAACTGCAAGCTGCCTGTCAGCGCCTGTACCCTGCTCTAAAATTTTTTGTACGTATGCTACAGCATGGCGGCTTCCTAAATCATCCAATACATCATCAACAAAGTCTAATAATTCATAAATTAAAACACGCGTATTTACTTCTGCTTCTTTACCAAAATCTATTAAACTTCCATCAATACCATATCTGCCCGCACGCCATTTATTTTCATTTATTAAAGCACGCTGATAAATAATAAAATTTAAATTCTGGTTGCGCAGTTTGTACAGCTTTGCACATATCGCCTGAAACAATGCCGCAATCGCAATCGTTTCATTGGTTGTCATCGGCACATCACAAATTCTAAATTCAACTGTATTAAAAAATGGATGTACTCTTAAATCCCACCAAATCTTTTTTGCATTATCAATGCAATTGGTTTTTATGAGAAGATTTACATAGCTCTCATAAGCTTCTATGCTTTCAAAATAATCGGGGATGCCTGTGCGTGGAAATTTGTCGAATACTTTTGTGCGAAAAGATTTGTAGCCGGTCTGTCTTCCTTCCCAAAAAGGAGAATTAGTGCTTAATGCATAAACGTGCGGCAAAAAATATCTTGCTGAATTTGCAATGTGTATCGCCATTTTTCGGTCTTCCATTCCTACATGCACATGCAAGCCAAAAATTAAGTTGCTGCGTGCTGCTTCCTGTAGTTCATTTACAATCTGATTATAGCGAACATGATCTGTAATTAATTGTCGCTCCCAATGGCTGAAAGGATGTGTACCTGATGCACCTATCCAAAAGCCAAGACCATCTGCAATTTGAGAAATAGTATGGCGTAACGTTGAAACATCGCGATGCGCTTCATCAATATCCTGGCAAATATCTGTTCCTACTTCTACAACTGCCTGGTGCATTTCTGCTTTAACCTTATCACGTATTATTTTTTGTCCTTCATTTACAATTTTCTGCTCATGACTTTTTAGTTCACGTGTTTGCGGATCAACCACCATGTACTCTTCTTCAATGCCAAGGGTAAAATGTTTATAATTCATAGAAACCCCCAACCCCTAAAGGGGAGTAAAACTCCAACCTAAAGAGAGTTTTAATGATTTAAAATTTATTGTTTAATTATTCAAGATATAAAAAATTAATAAACCTGTTATAAAGTCCCTTTAGGGATTTAGGGTTTCTTATTCGCACTCGTTCTTACATAATCGCCCCACGTTAAATTATCTTTTCCTTCTTCGTATGATTGTGCTTTTTCAATTGCATAATTTGCTGCTGTTTCTACAACCCATGCAAAGTTTTCTTCACCTACGCTATTACGGTCTGCATCCGGTGCGGGATTACAAAAATCAATTGCATAAGGCACACCATCACGCAATGCTAATTCAACTGTATTAAAATCGTAACCTAAATTTTTATTGATGCGCAAAACAATTTGCTCCATCTCCTTTAATTTTTCTTCAGATGGTTGAAAGTTTGCCACATATCTTAAGTGATGAGGATTACGTGGTTCATATGGCATAATACGCACGTGCGTTCCGCCTATACAATAACAACGATAATATTCTTCAAACACAATTTCTTCCTGCAACAACATTACAAGCTGACCAGTTTCTGCATGCTTATCAAAAAAATCAGCCATTGAATTTAACTTATAAACATTCTTCCATCCCCCGCCTGCAAATGGTTTCATGTATGCAGGAAATCCAACATAATTAAAAATGCCTTCCCAGTCTAAAGGATAAGCAAGATTTGAAAAAGATTGATCTGCCGTATCGGTGGGCAAATCTCTTGATGGAAGTATAACCGTTTTTGGAACAGGTACATTAATTTTTGTAGCAAGACAATTATTAAAAAACTTTTCATCGGCACTCCACCAAAACGGATTATTAATAACAGCCGTTCCTGTTAATGCAGCGTTTTTTAAATAAGCACGATAAAATGGAACATCCTGGCTTATGCGGTCAAGAATTACAGAATACTCTGTTGGTTCGCCCTGCATTACTTTATCTATGCGCACAGCTTCAGCTTCAATTCCATCAACATTTTTACTGTTCACTCTTTCAATAAATGCCTGCGGAAAAGTTCTTTCCTGCCCAAATAAAATTCCAATCTTTTTCATATATAAGTTTAATTGTTGGTTGATTATTTTATCGTTTAACAGCCAGCTAATTTTAAATTGAAGATAAGGTCTTTAAACTAAAAATATAATCTGCTTTTGAAAAGAAATTAATAAAAAATTTCTCTTTATATATTTGATGCTTTATGACTGATGTGACGCAATCGAAGAATATAATTGTAGAATCTCTTACGCTTGGTTCTGAATTTTTACAGCGCGATGTAAGTATTGATACATACTTACCGGTTAATGTTGCGCATCCGGATCAAATGAGTTTGTTGCTGATTAATGATGGACAGGATTTACCAAAAATGCCTTTTGATGAAATACTGAATTCGCTTTTACAAGAAGACAAAATTGAACCCATTTTATGTGTTGGCATTTATTGTGGTGAAGACAGAAAGATGGAATACGGTACAGCAAGCCAGCCTGATTATAAAGGGCGTGGTGCTAAAGCGGGTGCTTATACAAAATTTGTGTTTGAAGAATTGTTGCCGCGTGTACATGAAATTTATAACGTGCCTTCGTTTAAAGAAAAATCTTTTGCGGGTTTTTCTTTGGGTGGTTTAAGTGCATTGGATATTGTTTGGAATCATGCTGAAGAATTTGCAAATGTTGGTGTGTTTAGCGGTTCGTTTTGGTGGCGCAGTAAAGGTTATAAAGAAGGTTATGATGATGGAAAACATCGCATCATGCATAATCAAATAAGAAAAGGAAAATTTTATCCGTGGCTGAAATTTTTTTTTGAATGTGGTGCATTAGATGAGAAGGCAGATCGCAATAACAATGGGGTGATTGATGCAATTGATGATACGCTTGATTTAATTAAAGAACTAAAGAAAAAAGGTTACGATGACAGCAGTATAAAATATCTTGAACTTGAAGACGGCACGCATGATGTGCCAACATGGGCAAGAGCTTTTCCGGATTTTTTACAATGGGGTTGGGGAAAATAATTCTTTCAGCACAATTTTATTTTCAACTTTCAATTCGTACTCAACACCTATTTTAAGTGCATAATTTTCTTTCACATGCCCAACAGGAAAATCAAAACAAACAGGGTAATTATATTCTGCAACCGTATCAAAAATTATTTCTTCAATATTTTTTCCGAAAGGAATTGTAGTGTCTTTTATTTCGGTGAAATTTCCAACGATTAAACCAGCAAGCTCATTTAATTTTCCTGCGCGTTTTAATTGCAGCAACATCCGGTCAATATTATATTTATACTCACCAATATCTTCAATAAAAAGAATTTTATTTTTTGTATTGATATCTGATTTTGTTCCGGTAACATGCACAAGCAAAGCAAGGTTGCCACCAAGCAATTCTCCTTTGCAAATTCCGTTTCTGTTTAATTGATGTGATGCAACTTCATAGGTTTGTTGTTTACCAATTAAACTGTTATAAATCGAATCAATATATTTTTTGCTTTCATCAATTTCATTAAAAGCAGCAGCCATTGGTGCATGTAAACCTGCAATAGTATAGTTTGAAAAAATATGTGCATGCAATAAAGTAATATCGCTGTAACCAATAATCCATTTTGGATGTTGAATGAAGTTTTCAAAATTTATTTTATCAATTATCCTGCTTAAACCATAACCGCCGCGACCGCAATAAATGGCTTTGATATTTTCATCATCCAGCATCATCTGCAAATCATACAATCGTTCTTCATCTGTTCCGGAAAAATAATTATGTTGATGACCTAATGTTTTTCCAATTTGAATTTTAAAACCCCATTGTTGCAAAACCTCAATACATTTTTTTGCTTTTTCAAAAGGCATATAACCTGAAGGGCAAACAATTCCAATTGTATCGCCTTGTTTTAAATATGGAGGAGTGATTGTTGACACTTATCTAAAATAATATATTACTTATAATGAAACCTGCATTGTAAAATATGCAATCGTTCCTGCATTACCTTGTAAACTAATCTGTGTTCATCGTTAATTCTTCTGCTCCAGCAGCCGGAATAATTTCCTTTAAGCGGCTCCGGTTTTCCTATGCCTTTAAATGGTGAGCGAAGGCAATCTTTTATTAGTTCATTTATACGCAGTAAAATTTTCTCATCTGTTTTTTGCCAGTACAAATAGTCTTCCCATGCATTCGTTTGCCAAACTAATTCCATTATTCAATTAGTTTATGCTTTTTAAATTTTCCTTTTCCCATTTCATCAATTGCATCGTCTAACCTTTTGCGATTTGCTTTTGCTGAAGTAAGATAAATGGTTTCTTGAAAAGCATTGTATTCATCAAGACTCATAACAACCACATTTTTCCCTTTACCGCGAGATACAATTATTATTTCAGAATCTGCAGTTACTTTGTTCAGGTTTTCCGTTAGATTATTTCGGAACTCAGTATAGTTTAATACTTCCATAAGTACTTATTTAAGTACGAAGGTAAGTAAAATATATTGCTTGTATTTCATTACTGCTAGGTGCAATACGATAAATTAATCCAACGCCTGGTTCAAATCATTAATAATATCATCAGCATATTCCAATCCTACAGAAACTCTAATTAACCCCGGCGTTATACCAACATTTAATCTTTCCTGTTCAGTTAGTTTAGAATGTGTAGTGCTGGCAGGATGCGATGCAATGCTTCGTGTATCACCAAGATTCGCCGTCATTGAAAGCAGTTGCAGTTTGTTCAGAAAATTTCTACCCGCTTCAATACCACCTTTAATTTCAAAACAAACTATACCACCGCCGGCTTTCATTTGCTTTTTTGCAATTGCATATTGCGGATGGTTTTCTAAAAATGGATATTTAACCCATTCAACATTCTTATGTTGCTTTAATGCTATCGCAACCTTCATTGCATTTTCACAATGACGCTGCAAACGTACATCCAGCGTTTCCAAACTCTTGCTTAAAATCCACGCATTAAACGCGGATAATGATGGTCCGGTATTTCTGCTGAACAAATAAATATCATGTATTAGATCTTTTCTGCCAACAATCACACCACCTAAAACACGTCCTTGTCCATCAATCCATTTTGTTGCAGAATGCACAATTAAATCTGCACCATAATCAATTGGCTTTTGCAAAAGTGGAGTGGCAAAACAATTATCAACATTAAAAATAAGATTATGCTTCTTAGAAAAATTTCCAACCCATTCCAAATCTATAATTTCCAGTTGCGGATTAGTTGGTGTTTCAATAAAAACCATTTTAGTGTTTGGCTTCACAGCTTTTTCCCAGGCTTCATTATCGTTTGCAGCAACAAGTGTTGCCTCAATTCCATAACGTGGTAAAAATTTTGTAACCATTGTGTGCGTACTTCCAAAAACAGAGCTGCAGCAAATTAAATGATCGCCCTGTTTTAATAAAGCAAACATAGATGCAAACACAGCTGCCATTCCGCTTGCGGTTGCAAAGCCTGCCTCTGCACCTTCCAGTGCACACATTTTTTTTATAAATTCATCAACGTTCGGGTTGCTGAAACGGCTGTAAATATTATCATCGTTTTCATCTGCAAATGCAGCGCGCATTTCTTCTGCTTCATCAAAACAAAAACTACTCGTTAAATACATTGGTGTTGAGTGTTCCATTTCGCCTGTGCGCGGAATTTGAATACGGATGGCTTCGGTGACAGGATTTAAACTGTTGGGATGTTTGCTCATTCTATTTAAAAAATTTAAAAAATAAAACGCGAAGTAACAGAAAGATTTATAAGTTAATCGCTAATTATCTATTCATATAAGCATTGATATTTTAAAATCAATTTAAATTATTACACACATCCTGTGGATCATCGTTCAAACATTTGTTGTTTTCTTTGCGATATGAAACATTGTTTCTTTTTAATAATGTTGTTTGTTTTTGTTGACGAATTGGCGGCGCAACCTGTAATGAATGACACTGTATTTAGTAAGGTTACAACAAAGGAAGCAAAGGAAGAACGCTATCGTTATTTAATGGATACAGCCATCCGGCAATATCTGGCAGAACCTTTAACCGATACAACTGAAGGTGATTGGAACGATGCATTGTGGAGCATGGAGCTAATGCAGTACAAGGATGATTTCACCAAACAAAAATTAGTGGTTGCATGGAGCAAGGCTGCGCAGATGTCTGATTATTTTCAAAAGAATTTATTGGAGACAACTTTCTCATTATATAAAAAAGAATTTAAGCTACAGGTTTTAAAATTTATGCGTCAAACAAAATCAGTAAGCATTTTTATTCGCTGTGCAGAATATATAATGCGTGCAGACGCAGTAAATGGTAAAGCAACGGTTGCAGCTTTAATAAAACAAAAGTTTCCAAAAGATACGAGTGTTGGAATGCAAATATTAAAGAGCAGGCTTAAAGCAAAGCCGCAGGCATTGCCGCCATTAAAAGATATTTTTAGCGATAGTTTTTTGAGCGGGCAAACAGTGATCTATAGTTTGCAAAGAAGCAATCGTGATTATGCCGGTCTTGTTTTGATTCGTAAACCCGATGGCGAATTTTTAAAAGACTCAACAGGAAATTATTTTCATACATCGCAACTGGCAAAAGCAATAACAGCGTATCCGTTTTATATCACCAACGGAAATACACCGCAAGGCATTTTGCGTTTCAGCGGGTTTGATGTATCGCGACTTTTATATATCGGCCCCACACAAAATTTGCAAATGCAATTGCCTTACGAAGATTCGCCGCATATATTTTTTAACGACAGCAACTTTATTGATACATCGTGGAGCCCGGCATTGTATGCATCTTTGTTGCCGCCAACCTGGAAAAATTATGCAGCTATTTATGAAAGTTTTTATGCGGGTGAAATGGGCAGATCAGCAGTAATTATGCATGGCACCACAATCGATCCTGAATTTTATAAGAAGCAAAGTTATTATCCGCAAACGCCATCCCTGGGTTGTTTGTGCAGCTATGAACAGTGGAATGATTCGGGTTATCGTATACATAGTAATCAACAGCAAATTATTGATGCATTAAACAGCATCGGCGCAAGCAGTGG
>JBEHXR010000054.1:0-14364 GCA_048498595.1 Bacteroidota bacterium | reverse complement strand
GAAAAACCAGGCGTTCCTCTTTCTACTACAAAAGCAGTTGCATTGTTTTTTGTTCGGGGCTCGCCGGTGCGTGCAATTACAACAGCAACATCGCCACTTTTGCCGTGTGTTATCCAGGATTTGGTTCCATTGATAACCCATTCATTATTTTTTTTAACGGCAGTGCATTTCATATTGCCCGCATCGCTGCCGGTATTAGGCTCTGTTAATCCCCATGCACCTAACCATTCGCCTGAGGCAAGTTTTGGTAAATACTTTTTCTTTTGTTCGTGGCTTGCGAAAGTGAGAATATGCCCTGTGCATAAAGAATTATGTGCTGCAATGCTCAATCCAATGGAGCCGCACACTTTTGCTATTTCTTCAACAATAATTTTATACTCGATGTAAGACAAACCGCTGCCGCCATATTCTTCGGGCACTAAAACGCCCATCAATCCCAGCGCTCCTGCTTCTTTAAATAATTCGCGGGGGAAGATTTGCTGTTCATCCCATTCCATTACATGCGGCTTTATGTGCTGCGCTGCAAAATCTCTTGCTGTTTGTGCTATGTGTTGCGATATATCTTCCATAATTAAAAATAAAAGCTAACAATTGTTAGTGCGCAAAAATAATAGATGAACCTATAAAAAACGGTTTTATTTTAAAATTAAATATGGACGAATCAGGTTAAATGTACTATCGCTTAACCCGTAAGTTCTTTTTACATCATCTACCGATTTAAATCCGCCCATGCTATTTCTGAATTTTACAATACGATTCGCGAGCACATCACCAATGCCCGGCAATGTTTTAAATTCTTCTGCGGTTGCCGTATTTATGTTTATTGCATGGTAATAATCTTTGTTTGATGGCGGAGTTTTTTCAGATGCTGGCTTAATATCGTTTTTATAATCGTGGTTTTTATTTGTGGAAGCGATTTTGATAAATGGAATTAACCTTTCGGCATCAGCATTTGATAATCCATAGATCTTTTTGATGTCTTGCGGTGTTTTAAAGTATCCGCCTTTATTCCGGTAATTAATTAATGTATGAATCACTTTATCGCTTAAACCAAGTTGTTTAAAGCCTTGTTCATTTAATGTGTTTGGGTCGAACGGGAATAATGTAAGCGGATTATTTTTTTGTTGTGTTGAGTCTGATGAAGGAATGCTATCAACATAATTTTTGTTTTGCTGCGATTCGCTTTGCTGAAGACTATCAAGTTGCTGCTGCAGTTTCTCATCAATACGTATATGTAATTTTTTTGCAGGAAAAAATAGTGGCAACAATATTATAATGCCTAAAACAACCAGCAGTATAAACACTGCATTTCTTTCTTTCTTTGAGAAAGTAAAATAATCTTTCCAGATACTTTTAATCATCTCAGTAAAGGGTTATATGTTCAAGGTTAAACCATCGTAAGCAAGATGAATGCCTTGCGGCAGATTTTTTTCTACGTCGTTATGCAAACCTAACTGATGACTGATATGCGTAAAATAAGCTTCCGGTATTTTTAATTCCTGCACCAACGCTATTGCTTCCTGCAAAGTAAAATGCGAAACATGCTGTTCATTTCTCAAAGCATTTAGCACAAGGATTTTTGAGTCTTTAATTAATTGTTTTACGGGTTCGTCAATTCTGTTTGCATCTGTAATGTAGGTAAAATCTTTGAACTTAAAACCATAAACCGGCATTTTATGATGCCACACAGTAAAAGGCTGCACCGGAATATCACCAATTGCAAAAGGCGTTTCATCAATGGTATAAAGATTTATTTCCGGAACGCCGGGATATTTTTTATCTGCAAACACATAAGCGAATTCACGTTTCAACGCTTCTTCCGTTAATGAATTAGCATATACATCCATCGCCCTGCCCTGGAAAAAATTGTAAGCACGCACATCATCCAGCCCTGCAATATGATCTTTATGCGGGTGCGTGAATAATACAGCATCAAGCCTTGTATTATTAATGCGCAACATTTGATAACGAAAATCCGGAGTGGTATCTATAACAATCGTAGTAGTTGCAGATTCAACAAGAATACTTGTTCTTAAACGTTTGTTTTTTTTATCTGCCGAAGTGCACACAGCGCATTTGCAGGCAATCATTGGAATACCTGTGCTGGTTCCCGTACCAAGAAATGTAACTTTTAAATCAGGTGAATGCACAAAGCAAATCTAATACTTAGTGCATAGTAGTTTACAATTGAAGAACGGATTGTTTTTCTTTATTAATGATAGATTCGTATAACTTCTGACTTTCGTGCGTGAGTTTATCAAAATCAATTTTTATTTGCGGAATTAACTCAACCAAAGTATTTATTCTTCCTTCTGTATCTAAAAATTTATTTAGTACAACAATTTTTTTCTGCTCCAGCAAACACCATCCGCTTTGAAAAGTGCCGCGCTCATATCGAACAATATATTCGCTCTCCGTTAAAATATTTTCAAGTTTATCAAGCGAAGACTGTGTGTATTTCATTATTCAAAATTAAAAATTGAAAAAAGGCAAGTCCCAAGTGTTTATCCACAACTATGAATTAGAAAATTATTAGAGAAGTGAATTCACTTAGAAAATCTCAATGCTGCTAAAACAACTTTTACGGATATAAAACCGCCTTTTATCGCGTGAAGAGGAATGTTTTTTGCATAAACACTGTACTCAAAATTGATTACTGTGAGAACGAAATTATCTGAACTAGAGAGAATCAAAGTACAAATTGATTCAGAAAAAAGCATTTACAAACAAGCTATTTTAAACAATTGCGAACTACAAGAAACAAAAATTATTTACTTGAAAATTAAAGAACTTCGGAGTAAGGTAAATCAAATCATCACAACAACACCAACTAATCGGTAATCATTTTTATGAAGCCGGTGTTCGGTATGTAACCCTTTATTAGCTTAATTTTCATACACTCATTTAAGAATTAATTTTTTAGAATCAGTAGAAAAAATATTCAGAAAAAAATTTAACTAACATTTGTTCGTTTTATAAAAAAAATATTACTTTGTTCCGATATTGACATAAAATAAGTCAATCGGTTGCTTGCTCATAACAAATCCCGTTGGTTCCCCAGCGGGTTTTTTATTTAAAAAAATTTGAGATGGAAAAATGAGCACCTATATTTGCAGCCCTTTAAGGGAGTTTAGCTCAGCTGGTTTAGAGCATCTGCCTTACAAGCAGAGGGTCGGCGGTTCGATCCCGTCAACTCCCACAAGCCTCGCAAAGCGCGGGGCTTTATTATTTTTGAATGTTATTGCTTTTAATCTGCTTATAAAAATTTCATGCTCAACAGTTTTAAAAACATAAAAACATTTGTATTTGATATTGATGGCGTGCTTACTGATGGAAATGTTTTATTGATGCAGGATGGAACAATGCTTCGACAAATGAGTGTGCGCGATGGTTATGCTTTGCAACTCGCTATTAAAAAGAATTATGATGTAATAGTTATCTCCGGCAGTTTTTCCGCAGAAGCACAAATTCGTTTGGAGCGTTTGGGTGTTCGCAAAACTTTTATGCGGATTGATAACAAGTTGGAAAAACTGAAAGAGTTAATAGATGAACATCGTCTCAACAAAGAAGAAATTTTATATATGGGCGATGACATTCCTGATTATGAAGTAATGCAATATTGTGGTTTAGCGGCGTGTCCGGCAGATGCTGCAGCGGAAATTAAAAGTATATCAAAATATATTTCACCGTTAAAAGGCGGGCATGGCTGTGTACGCGATGTAATAGAAAAAGTTTTGAAACTGCAAAACCACTGGTCTGTTGATACGAGCATTCCATCAAAGTAATATTGCACTCTACATTTGTTCCTGTATTTTGCAAAAAAATTTAGTCTGAAAATAATCGCTGCATTTTTTCGTCTCATACGCTGGCAAAATCTTTTGTTCATCGCACTAACACAATTACTATTTATGTATTGTGTGCTGAAGCCGTTGATTGTGCAAAACAGCAATAAGCCCAGTTTAAACCCATTTCATTTCTTATTACTCGTTTTATCATCCGTTTTAATTGCCGCAGCAGGTTATGTTATCAATGATTATTTTGATCTGAATATTGATCGCATTAATAAACCAGACAGGCTTATTGTACAAAAAGTAATTTCACGCCGTTACGCAATTGCCTGGCATTTTTTTTTAAGTATTGCCGGCATCGCAATTGGTTTTTATCTTGATTTTACTACGCATGTAACATTACTTGGTTTTTCAAATTTGGCTTGTGCATGCTTATTGTTTTTATATTCTGTTTCACTGAAAAAAAAATTACTCTCTGGCAACATTTTAATTTCTCTTTTAACTGCATGGACGGTTTTAGTGGTAACATGGTGCGAAGCAAGATTTTTCTTTAGCGCGAATTTTAGTTTATCAAGAATTTTACGCCTGACAATTATGTACGCCGGATTTGCATTTGTTACATCACTTATTCGCGAAGCAATAAAAGACATGGAAGATATAGATGGCGATATGCGGTTTGGCTGCAGAACAATGCCAATTGTTTGGGGCATAAACGCATCTAAAATTTATACTGCCGTTTGGATGACAATTTTAGGAATTGCGTTACTTGTGTTACAAATTTATGTATTACAATTTCGCTGGTGGTTTGTTACGTTGTATTGTTTGATATTTATTTTTATTCCACTTGTAGATGTATTTCGAAAATTATTTAAAGCACAAACGTCAAAAGATTTTCATAAGCTCAGCAATATGATAAAATTGATTATGCTGACCGGAATTTTATCAATGATTTTTTTCAGATTTTATTATTGAGATGAATAAAATAGTTCTTGCTTCACAATCACCAAGAAGAAAACAATTACTTGAATGGGCAGAAATAAAATTTGATGTTGTTGTAAGTGATGCAGAAGAAAATTTTTCCGAAGATTTAGATGTTGAAGATGTTCCTGCTTTTATTGCGAGAAAAAAAGCTTTATCTGTTCAACAAAAAATAAATGATGAATCAAAAATAATTTTAGCAGCAGATACACTTGTTATTTTAGATGGAAAAATAATAGCTAAGCCTGATGATGAAAAACATGCTATTGAGATACTTCAATCTTTATCTGCCAATACACATAAAGTAATTACCGGTGTTGTGATATTAAAAGGCAAACAGGAAATAAGTTTTTCAGACACGACAGAAGTTATTTTTCATAGGCTAACTTATGAGCAAATAAAATTTTACGTTGATAAATACAAACCCTACGATAAAGCCGGCGCGTATGCAATACAAGAATGGATAGGTGTTGTAGGTATAAAATTTATTAACGGAGATTTTTACAACGTAATGGGTTTACCTGTGAGCCGTGTTGTGCAACAATTGCATAAATTAATGTAAATTGGTTGTTCAATTTCAACCATGAACGAACGGCTGCTGCAATTTATTTGGCAATTCCAATATTTTAATCGTACATCTCTTGCAACTACAGATGAAAAAAGCTTGAAAATCCTTCATCCCGGAATTTTAAACAGAAATTCAGGTCCAGATTTCAGCCAAGCAAAAATTAAAATTGATGCCACTACATGGATTGGCAACATTGAACTGCATATAAAATCTTCGCATTGGTTTCTGCACAATCACTCAACCGATAAAAATTATAGCAACATTATTCTGCATGTTGTTTGGTTGCATGATGCAAATATTCAAGATGCCAACGATAACGATATTCCAACACTGGAATTGCAACCATTAGTTTCAAAACTTATGTTGCAAAAATTTGAGCAATTGATGAACACAAATAATTTCATCCCCTGTTCATTTAATCTGCCCGTTTTAAATGAAGTTGGCTGGCTTGCCTGGAAAGAAAGACTGATTGTTGAAAGGCTTGAAGCAAAATCTACGTTCATTCTTAACAAACTTCATCAACTAAACAATAACTGGGAAGAAACATTTTGGCAAATGCTGGCAAGAGGTTTTGGTATGAAAGTAAATGCGGATGCTTTTGAGGAAATTTCAAAATCTGTAACAGTAAATATGCTTGCAAAACATAAAAATCAAATCCATCAACTCGAAGCTTTGTTATTAGGACAAGCTGGTTTGTTGCAAGAAAAATTTGATGATAAGTATGTCATCATGTTACAAAAAGAATATTCTTTTCTTGCAAAGAAATATGCATTAACCCCGATAAATAAAAAGCCGGACTTTCTAAGAATGCGCCCAAACAATTTTCCAACAATTAGATTGGCACAGCTTGCAATGTTGATTCATCAATCGTCGCATCTTTTTTCGAAAATCAAAACAGCAAAAAGTGTAAATGAAATTTTTCAATGGTTTGATATTACCGCCAATGATTTTTGGAATTATCATTTCACGCTAACAGATGAAAATTCGTTCAAACCCAAACAAACCGGGAAAGTTTTTGTTCAGCACATTATTATAAACACAATTGTTCCGGTGTTATTTACTTATGGTTTGGTGCGCAATGAACATGCGTGGAAAGACAAAGCAATTAACTGGTTAATGCAATTGCAACCCGAAGAAAATGTAATTACAAAACAATGGAGATTATTTGGGGTTGAAAATAAAAATGCATTCGACAGCCAGGCGCTTATTCATTTAAAAAATAATTATTGCAATTATAAAAGATGTCTTGATTGTGCAGTTGGCACAAAATTGTTGAGAGAATAATTTTGATGGAGCGTGAAATAATAATCGAATTTGAACGAATACCTTTACGCAATAATTAAGCTATGCAATTTGGAATTCTTGGCAGTGGAAGTTGGGCAACAGCACTTGCAAAAATTTTAACCGATAGCAACAAAAATATTTATTGGTGGGTTCGCAACAACGATACAATAAACCACATCTCACAGCGCAGACATAACCCGCATTATTTAAGCGGTGCTTATTTTGATGTGAACCGTTTGCAATTAAGCAGTAATATAAATTTTGTAATTGAAGCCAGTGATGCATTGCTCATTGTAATTCCATCAGCCTACATCCATCAATCTTTAAGCGCTTTAAATAAAGATGCATTCAAAAACAAAAAAATTATTTCTGCGGTTAAAGGAATTCTTCCTGAAAAAAATCAGTTGCTGAATGAATATCTCACTGAAAATTTTAATGTAGAGTTGAATAATTATTTTACGTTGCTTGGACCATCGCATGCAGAAGAAGTAGCGGCAGAAAAACTTTCATACTTAACTTTTTCGGGTCTTGATACAAATCTCACAAAACAAATTGCAGATAATTTTCAAACAGAATTTATTTCAACACGTATTAACCCGGATGTGATTGGTGTACAGTATGCCTCAATTTTAAAAAATATTTATGCGCTTGGTGCAGGTATTGCACACGGACTTGATTATGGCGATAATTTTTTAAGCGTGTATATAGCAAATGCTGCAAACGAAATGGTGCGTTTTGTAAAAGAAGTTAAGCATGAAGATTCTGCTGCAGATATAAATTATGCTTCATCAGTTTATTTAGGTGATTTATTGGTTACGTGTTACTCTTTGTATAGCCGCAACAGAACGTTAGGAAATATGATTGGCAAAGGATATTCTGTAAAAACCGCGCAGCTTGAATTAGGTATGGTTGCCGAAGGTTATAATGCCAGCAAATGTGTGCATACAACAAACATGGATTTGAAAGTAAATATTCCGATCGCGGATATTATTTACAAAATATTGTGGGAGAATTTTTCTGCCGCAGAAGGATTTAGTTTGATAGAAAAAACACTCGTATAACTTAACTTTCTTTTCTGCAATTTGATTGTAATTTTATTGTATGCCTTTCGCGATAAGTATATATGGCGTTACGTTTTTAGCATTGTTTGGTATTGTTGGTTTAATAAACCTGCTTAGAAAAATATTTGGGCAACACAGATAATAATTTAAGATTAAGATCAGTTCATCACAATGTTTTTTACTAACGCTGAAATCTTTTCCGCATTATCTATAATCATTAAATGACCGCCTGCATTTACGGTTACATCAGCCTTAATAAATCTAAAAGGTAACAGCTTATCATCTGTACCATGTATATGCGTAACATTTGAAGGAAGTGTTTGGTTTTGCCATGTGAGAATAGCACCAATTGCCCACCGATAAAATTTTATATCAGCATGCAAAGCCACATGATTAATATAATTTTTTGTGCGTTGCTTTTTTATGCCGAGAAAGTAATTTCTAATCGATGATCTATGCTTGATAGACCATTCCGGTAAGATTTTATACACCGGTAAATATTGAAACATCTTCCAGTAAAATGGAATTTCATTTTTTGTTTTAGCGCTTGAAATAATTACAACTTTTGCAGAAGGTATTGCTTTTGCAATTTCAACTGCTATCATGCCACCCAGCGATAAACCAAAAATCACAGGATTTCTATCATGAATAAACTGCTGCTTTATGCGCATCGCATAATCGTGCAAAGTTTCGTTTGCAAAAGGTTGAATCCAGTTAATAAAAACTGTTTCTGCAAATGATAAATCGAGATACTGAAAACACTTTTCATTCGCACCTAAACCCGATATACAATAAATCGTTTTCACACAGCTTCCACTAAAAAATAATTTTTTCTTCCTTTTTGCACAAGAATATATTTATTGTGTAACAAAGAATCAGCCGAAATTGTAAATGCGATATCAGAAACTTTTTTTCTATTGATGCTTACACCACCGTTCTGAATCATCTTTCTTGCTTCACCCCGGCTTGGAAAAATTTTACTGTCGGCAAGAAATGAAATGATGTCCACGCCATCAGAAGATAAAATATAATCAATTTTAATGATGCCCTCCATGTTTTTCAAATCATCTTCGCTTAAACTTTCTGCATCTGCATTTTGATTGGTGAATAATTTTTCTGTTGTTTCAATTGCTTGTTTTAATCCTTCTTCACCGTGCACAAATAATGTTATTTCTTTTGCGAGCGTTTTTTGTAAACTTCTTGCAGCGGCATTCTCTTCATGCTGATGAATTAAATTGTCAATTTCGTTTTTTGGTAAAAATGTAAAAATCTTAATCCATTTTTTTGCATCTTCATCCGCCGCATTTAACCAGAATTGATAAAATTGATAAGGCGAAGTTTTATCAGCATCTAACCAAATATTTCCTTTTTCTGTTTTACCAAATTTTCCACCGTCAGACTTGGTGAGCAAAGGGCAAGTAAATGCAAATGCTTCGCCTCCAATTTTACGGCGAATTAATTCTGTTCCGGTTGTAATATTCCCCCACTGATCACTGCCACCCATTTGCAGTTTACAATTATGGTTTTTGTACAACCAATAAAAATCATAACCCTGGATTAATTGATAAGAAAACTCTGTAAAGCTGATGCCGTTCTCGCCTTCAATTCTTTTTTTCACGCTGTCTTTTGCCATCATATAATTTACAGTAATGTGCTTGCCAACATCGCGAATAAAATCAAGGAACAACATTTCTTTAAACCAATCATAATTATTTACCATTACTGCAGCGTTTGTTTTTGATTCATCAAAATTCAAAAATTTTTCAAGCTGCTTTTTTACACCTTGCTGGTTATGCTGTAAAATTTCCTCACTCAATAAATTGCGTTCTTCACTTTTGCCACTCGGATCGCCAACCATTCCTGTTGCGCCACCAACTAATGCAAATGGTTTATGGCCTGCACGCTGTAAATGCACCAACAATAAAATAGGAACAAGACTTCCAATATGCAAACTATCTGCAGTTGGATCAAAGCCAATATAACCTGATGTAGATTCTTTGTTTAACTGCTCCTCCGTTCCCGGCATTATATCCTGAATCATTCCGCGCCAGCGTAATTCTTCAATTAAATTCATTAAAAATTTTTTGCAAAAATAAGTTTCGGTTTAGTGATGTGTTTAATTAAAGGAAATAAAAAAGCGCAAACAAAAATGTTTGCGCCTGTACATAGTTTTTAGTATGCTAAATATCGTCGCCAACTGTTCCTCTTCTGCCAAAGATTAATGATAAAATAAATAATACAATAAATAAGAAGAATAAGAATTTAGCAATGCCTGCTGCACCTGCAGCTATACCACCAAAACCAAATATTGCAGCGATAATTGCAACTACTAAAAAAATTAAGGTCCAGCGTAACATAAATTAAGTTTTAAAGTTTATTAATAATGTTATCGCTTATATGTTTTAAAATATCGTGCCAGAACACGGCTTATGTAAACATGCTATTGGTAAAAAGCTTCCTTTTGGATTGGGTAGATGAAAAATTGAGTATAAAATTTCCTCATTTGTTACATTTGATTATAAAACTACTTCCTTGAAATTGTTTACACCTGTACTAATTTGCTTTTGGCTTTGCTGCATTTTTTATTCTGATCACTCCTTTGGTCAAAAAAATAAAGAGACAGAAAGCAGCTTGTTTACAAAAGATGATGTGCTGCAGTTAAAACTCTACGCAAATTATAAATCGGTTCAAAGAGACAGAGGCGATAAACCTTCTTATCATCCTGCATTATTAAGTTATAAAAATGATGACAGTGTTGATGTTTCTATTCCGCTTAAAATAAAAGTGCGCGGAAATTTTAGAAAAGACAGAGGTAATTGTTTTTTTCCGCCGTTGCTTTTAAACTTTCCAAAACATTATGATGATTCTGCAGGCTTGTTTATGAAGCAAAAAAATTTAAAACTGGTTACGCAATGCAAAACGGATGATTATGTAATTCGCGAATACCTCGTGTATAAATTATATAATCTTGTTACTGAAAAAAGTTTTCGCGCAAGATTAGTAAGGGTTGATTATGTTGATTCATCAAATAACCTAAAAGCAGAAACGCATTACGGAATTTTGCTGGAAGATGAAAACGCAATGGCTGCACGCAATGGTGCTATCGTTATCAAAAAGAAAATGATAATACCTGAAGCAACGAACCGCGAAGAATATATAAAGATGACTATGTTTCAATATATGATTGGCAATACAGATTGGTCAATTCCTTATTTGCATAATATAAAATTAATATCACCAGATTCAACCCGCGTTCCATACACTGTGCCGTATGATTTTGATTATTCAGGCATTGTAAGTACGCCTTACGCAATACCGCCAGAAGAGTTGGGAATAAGTTCTGTAAGACAGAGATTATATCGCGGTTATTGCATGCCGTACACTGACTTTGATAACACCATCGAATTATTTAATAAAATAAAAGATGATGTTTATAAAGTATATACCAGTTGCAATCTTTTATCGCCGCGATATATTAAACAAACAACAGACTATCTCGACGATTTTTATAAAGTTATCAATAATCAAAAATTAAGAAACTACGAGTTTACAAAACACTGCAGTGATGAAAGCAGAAGAATTGTAATTAAAGGATTAAATACAACTACAGATTAATTGCAGAAAAAAAATTGAGGATCATCTAAGTTCAAACGTATTAGTGTTACAATAAGAAATGAATCTTTTTACGATGCCATTTTTCTTAGCCTGGTCTATTTGCATCTTTTTATCGTAAGAATCGCAGCCGCCATTAACAGGTGAAGATGAGTTTACAGCTTTTGCATACGGTGAAGCAAGAGCTATAACTGTTGCAATAATACATGCACACAAAAAAAGGAATGATATATTTTTTACGGAGCGGATAGCAAGATGGTTTTAAAGTACGAATTTAATCGTAAAAAAGAGCGGCTTATAATTTCAGGTGTTAAAAAATAGTGAAGTAAGTTTTATGCGCAAGGGTTTAAATAATGGCTTTGTTTTTAAATTGTATTAGGTTTGTGCGTTTAAAAAAGCTGCCATGAACGAAAAATTTGTACAAAGAATTTATTCGGAATTAGAAGACATAGAAAATTCAGGGTTACTAAAAAAAGAACGCATTATTACAAGTCCTCAAGGCGCAGAGATTACAGTTAACGGAAAAAGAGTTTTAAACTTTTGTGCTAATAATTATCTCGGGTTATCCTCTCATCCTAAAGTTATTGAAGCAGCACATAAAGCAATTGAAACACATGGTTACGGTTTAAGCAGCGTGCGTTTTATTTGCGGCACACAGGATATTCACAAAGAACTTGAAGAAAAGATTGCAAATTTTTTAGGCACTGAAGATTCGATTTTATACTGTGCAGCTTTTGATGCCAATGGTGGCGTATTTGAGCCTTTGTTTAATGAACAAGACGCAATTATAAGCGATGCATTAAATCATGCTTCTGTTATTGATGGTGTGCGTTTGTGTAAAGCACAGCGTTATCGCTACGAGCACAACAATATGGAAGACCTGGAAAAAAAACTGATTGATGCAGCGCATTTGCGCAGCCGTATAATTGTTACCGATGGTTCATTTAGTATGGATGGAACAATTGCGCAATTAGATGTGATTTGCGATTTGGCAGATAAGTATGATGCTATTGTAATGATTGATGACAGTCATTCAACTGGCTTTCTTGGTAAAACAGGAAGAGGTACACATGAATATAAAAATGTGATGGGAAGAGTTGACATTATCACCGGCACATTAGGCAAAGCGCTTGGTGGAGCGAATGGTGGATTTACCAGCGGAAGAAAAGAAATTATTGAGATGTTGCGGCAACGTTCACGCCCATATCTTTTTTCAAACACATTGGCGCCTGCAATTGTTGGCGCTTCTATTGCCGTGTTTGATATGCTTACTGAAACAACTGCGCTTCGTGATAAACTTGAACGCAACACAAAATATTTCAGAACAAAAATTACTGAAGCGGGTTTTGATATTAAACCGGGTGAACATCCTATTGTTCCGATAATGTTATACGACGCAGTAGTTGCACAAAATTTTGCAGCAAAGTTGTTAGATGAAGGAATTTATGTAATTGGATTTTTTTATCCTGTTGTTCCTAAAGATCAGGCAAGAATAAGAGTTCAGTTAAGTGCTGCACATGAAACAGAACATATCGATAAAGCTGTTGAAGCCTTCACTAAAATTGGAAGAGAGTTGGGTGTAGTAAAATAACATTATAATAAGCCAACCAGCTTTGCATACGTAATCATACCGGTTGTATCTATACAATTTGTTTTTTCAAGCAAATGCCTGCGATGTGTATCAACCGTATGAGAGCTTACAAATAGTGCATTCGCTATTTCTTTGCTGCTTTTTCCTTCAGCCAAAAGCGATAAAACTTTTTTCTCTTGTTTTGATAAAGGCTGAACCGGCTCAACACAATTTTTATCAAAATTAAAATTCCACCATTTTATTTCATTTGGCGCTGTAATTACAAGATTGCATGTTTTGTTTTTTTTGAGGTAAGTAATGTTGTGCACGTAAGCAAGAAACAGAACGGGTGCACCCTCATCATCTGTTTCCAAACAAACCGTTTGTTGTAAAAAGTGAAAATATTCTCCGGTATATCTCTTATAAACACCCTCCATATTTGCAATAATTTTATCTCTGTTATTGTGCTTTATATGCTCAAATAAATAATTAAGTGCCTTCTCTTGCAATAGCAGCAAAGCCTGCAGGTAATCCGGATGCATTTTACTAATCGTAAATTCAAAACCGTCTTCTGCGAGATAGGATGCTGCATCATATCCACCAACTTTTTTTTCATCAACAACATAGATAAACCGCCTTGTAATTGTATTATATATAGAAATGAAGACTGCGTTGTGCGAAGAAATTTGTTCAAACAATGGAACAAGCGTTTGCCAATTTTCCTTGAACGATGCAATAAATTGAATGCTCGGTTTTCTTTCGTTTAACCGCATATCCCAGTCTTCATTAATTTTCTCCTGAAGGTGTTTGCCAGGCATTCGGATCGCTTTATCTATTAAAAATACTCAATTTGAGTATTGGTTAGCCACCGGTGACAGTAGTATTTTTATTCCGGCTTCTTTTTCCAATAACGAAAACGATTTAAAGTGAAAAGTCCCGGTACATATTCCTTGAAAGTAAACAACAATTTTTCATCAACTATAGCTGAACAAGCGTATGAGAAGTACCGACAGATTTTTATTAAACGTGTCGGTATGGGCATTGGTTCTTCTGCTTTCGGTTCCGAATGTTTTTTTCTGGTTAATCTTACTCAAACAATTTTTAATAATAACAAAGTCAAAATATTGCCCCGCGCTCGCAATCCTAACCCTTTTATTTAAATACAAATTCATAATTCAGTTATCTATGATTCGTTCTCAAATTTCAAATCGTGATTATTATACATGAAAGACTATCAAGGTTTTTGCTCACACTGTGAAGAAATTTATCAGGAAACTATTTAATGATTTTTATATTTACGAGCAGCAAGCAAAAAATCTAACGATGCTTTTAAGCAACTTCAATTTTTTTATCTACTGAATTAATTAAAGCAATTGAAAAATAACCTGAGCAAACAAGTTTTTCCAAAAACCATATGAAAAAAAACCTCGTCTTCTTTTTTTTGCTGATAATTCCGGTATTGGTATCATCTGTAATACTATTTATTATCATCATCGTTGTGGC
>JBEHXR010000053.1:0-14553 GCA_048498595.1 Bacteroidota bacterium | reverse complement strand
CAGATCATGTGGCTGCGCACAAAGGTGCTGCACTGAAGAAAATAAAAAAGTAATAATTGCACAATACATTATCTTCATCACACCATGATAACTGCAACAGGAAATGAACCTGAATCACTTGCAATCAATTCAGAAAAAGAAAACCTGCGTCGTGAAATTGGTGTTCGTGCACTTACACTTGCTATTTTAAATATTATTGTCGGCACCGGCATTTTTGTGCTGCCGGCATTGATTGCTGAAACATTGGGTGCCGCATCTATTATTGCATATATCGTATGCGGTATTTTAATTTCATTGATCGCATTATGCTTTGCAGAAGTTGGAAGCAAGGTAACTATAACCGGCGGCGCTTATGCATATATAGAAGCAGCATTTGGTCCGTTCGCAGGATTTTTAGCGAATAATATTTTTTGGTTTGGGTCATGTGTGTTTTCTGATGCAGCAGTTGCGAATGGTTTGTTCGATACATTAAAACTAATTTTCCCTTTCATTGATAATGAAATTACCAGGATAGTTTTTTTCACTATCCTGTTCAGCATTTTTGCTTTTATTAATATCAGGAGTTTAAAAAACGGCGTGCGCTTTATAGAGTTGGCTGCGTTTGGGAAATTAATTCCTTTAATATTATTTATAGTGATGGGTGCTGGGTTTGTATCAACAAAAAATTTAGCATTCACATCAATGCCATCATTAACAAGTGTTGGCGCTGCTTCATTGCTTTTATTTTTTGCATTCATCGGCATGGAGACGCCGTTGACAAACGGCGGTGAAATAAAAAACCCGCAACGCACCATTCCACGCGCTGTGTTTTTAGGTATTACGCTTGTTCTTATTTTATATATCGCCATCCAGGCAGTAACGCAAGGTATTTTAGGCAACGCAATTCTGCAGCATAAAACAGCGCCGCTTGCTGCGGCAGCCGGCGTTGTATTTGGAAGGGCGGGTGCAACCATTATTTTAATCGCCACTGTTATTTCAATGCTGGGTTATTTAGGCGGAGAAGTTTTATCTATTCCGCGCATCTTATATGCAGGCGCAAGAAACAGGCAGATGCCGAAAATATTTTCAACTATACATCCAAAATTTCTAACACCACATTATGCTATTCTTGTTTATGCTTTTTTAGATCTTATCATTTCTGTATCGGGAGAGTTGCAACAGCTGATCATCATTGCCAGCGCATCTATTCTGCTTATTTATTTAGGTGTTGTGCTGGCAACCATCAGGCTCAGAAAAATAAATACAACCGGTGCAGAAAAAACATTTCGCATACCGGGCGGCATTTTAATTCCGCTGCTTTCGGTTTGTGTAATTATATGGTTGCTGGCACATTTAACGGCAAAAGAGTTTTTATATGAAGGAATTTTTATTGTTGTTTTTTGTTTGATTTATTTGGTGATGCAGTTGACTAAAAAGCAAAACCTGAACGGGAAATAAATAGCATTAATTTTTGCAGCATGCACACCATGAGTTCAAAATCTTCTTACCTTATTTGCACCTGGTATTTAGCCGGAAAATTTTTATAATCGAAGCTTTTCTTCTTCACTTGAAAGTTCGTCATTCAAAATACAACAGGAACGCCATACCGCTAAAAGCAAGACATTCAAATACACTTACAATTTCATTTGGGTCTTTTGATGTGTCCATTGTTACAGCTCTTGGTATGTGTAATATGATCAACCATAAAAATAACATTACGCCTGTTAAAAATGCAACCGGTTTCCTTTTTATATTGGTAATGAAAGAAAGTCCTGCGACTATTAATGCAGTACCGCCAATATATGTGCAGAATAACGCACCGGGGATCCAAGCCGGTACAAGTGATTTTACAAAATCAGTATAAAGAAAATGATCTATGCCGAAGAGTAAAAGCATTAATCCAAAAAAATATCTTCCTAAAAAACATGTCTTGTACAATGCTTTCACAAAACCGGAATTCGCATTGCCGGGAAATGTTTTTGCAACGATCAATGCACCGCCGCAAAGTGCCAACAGTTTCAAAGCATCTGTCCATGCACCCATTACATTTATCATGTGGGTTAGCCTGTTGGGTAAATGACCGAATGCAAAAAATAAAAATAACACAAGCGCCAACAGCAAAGCAATTGTTCTTACATATTTACCGATAGCAATCAGCAACCCTGTTATTAAAAGAAATGCGCCTGTTAAGTACACCAGTAAAGTAAGTCGTGCTGTTGCTTCAGGAGGAACCGGCAGAATTACCGGCCTGAATCCTTCGTAAAAAAAATGTAACACCCCAATACCTGCAATACCTGCTCCGTAAAAAATGCGTGATATAATTTTAAGAAGATGCATAAGCTTATCTGATTAGTTTTAGTATGATTCTAATTCAAGATAAAATAAATAATATTTGGATATCGCATAAGTCTACGGTTAGCTGATTACAGATAACCGGCGGCAATTAGCCACGGATGTTCAAGAAAATTTCTGATGGATAACCCCGCTACTGCATAATTTTGAATGAATCAATAAACACAAACATGAGTTACACACCATCGCCAGATCGCTACAATAAAATGCAATACAACCGTTGCGGAAAAAGCGGTTTGCAATTACCAGCTATCTCACTTGGGTTATGGCACAACTTCGGTTCGATTGATAAATTTGAAAACGGCAGAAGCATTATTCGTCATGCATTCGATAATGGTATCACACATTTTGATTTTGCCAATAATTATGGTCCGGTGCCCGGCAGTGCGGAAGAAAATTTCGGAAAAATATTAAGCAAAGATTTTACAGGAAGTTTGCGTGATGAACTGATCATTTCATCAAAAGCAGGTTATCATATGTGGGAAGGTCCGTATGGTGAATGGGGTTCAAGAAAATATTTAATTGCAAGCTGCGATCAAAGTTTAAAGCGAATGGGTTTGGATTATGTTGATATATTTTATTCGCATCGCCCTGATCCGGATACACCTTTTGAAGAAACGATGATGGCACTGGATACTATTGTGCGCAGCGGCAAAGCATTGTATGCAGGCATTTCAAATTATGATGCAGCACAATCAAAAAAAGCAATTGAAATTTTAAAAAATTTAGGCACGCCTTGCTTAATTCATCAGCCAAAATATTCCATGTTTGTGCGTTGGGTGGAGGAAGCCGAGCCAGGCAAACAAGATTTACTTGAGGTGCTTGAAGAAAATGGCGTTGGCTGTATTGCATTTTCACCGCTGGCGCAAGGCTTACTTACAGATAGATATTTAAAAGGCATTCCTGAAGATTCACGCGCAGCAAAGCCTTCCGGTTTTTTACAAACAAGTGAGATAACAGCAGAAAAGATATCGAAAATTAAAAAGCTCAACCAGCTTGCACAACAGCGCAATCAATCGCTGGCGCAGATGGCATTGGCATGGTTGCTGAAAGATAAAAGAGTTACTTCTGTTCTAATTGGTGCAAGCTCTGTTGAGCAGTTAAGCAATAATCTCTCTGCATTAAATAATATACATTTTTCTGCGGATGAGTTAAATGCTATTGAAGAGATTTTAAAATAACTGACAATTCACAGTGGACAGTTGACAATGCAGTTTTATTAATGGATTCAACCTCCGGTTCAACAATGCAAGCCGAACATGCACATAACAATTAATTATTTTTTGCGCACGGATTTCTTTGCTGATTTTTTTACTACTTTTTTCTGCGCTGATTTTTTTGGAGCTGATTTCTTTACTGTCTTTTTTACGGCAGCTTTCTTTACCGGTTTTTTCTTAGCTGCTTTTTTCGGTTTCTTTTTTTGAACAAGATGTTTTACACCTTCTTTTATAGAATCAAAAGCTTCACCGGCAAATTCCACCACGTGATCTTTGCCCGCAATAATTTCATCTTTAATGTGTGAGGCTGTATCACTTACCTTTTCTATCAATGTTTTTTTTGATGCGAATTTTTTAGCAGTCTTTATTTTGGCTGGCATAATTTAAAGTTTGCTCTAAATATAGTATTTATTAAAACAATAAAACAAGAGTGTTAAACGCAGGGTACAAGAAGCGTAGAAAGAGAGCAGGCGCTATGTATGCAATTAAATCAAATCACTATTTTTTAAAAGAAAATATATAATTGTATTTTGCGTTCTACAAAAAAAATTTCACTCTCATGCGATTAAAGATTAGTGCTGCTTTGTGTGTTGCTGCTGTGTTATTTTTTGCTTCCTGCAAAAAAAGCGTTGATAACAGTAATACAAACCCGCCACCTGATTCTACCGGCACGCCTTCTGCAGATGATTTGGTAAAAGACACGGTGTTGCTGATTTCCCAGGACGTGTATTTATGGAACACCCAAATTCCTTCCACCTTCGATGCGAGGTCTTATGCATCTCCTGTTGAAGAAATGGAAGGTATTCGTCAATACAGCCAGGAACCAGGTTTTACTAATCCTGTAGACCGTTTTAGTTTTGCAATAAAACAAACAGACTGGGATAATGTGAGCAACGGCGTTCAGGAAGATTTTGGTATGAGTGTTTTCTTTAACACACCCACCGACCTTCGTGTGAAATATGCGGAATCAGCTTCGCCATCAGGATTAGCAGGTATCCAGAGAGGCTGGCAAATAACAAAAATAAACGGCGATGCGCAGATAGATACAAGTTCAGCAACCATTGACAGAATTGTGAATGCAGTGTTTTATAGTTCAAACAGCAGCTTTACTTTTAAAAAGCCGGATGGCAGCACCGTGGATATTTCTTTAACTGCTTCAACTTATCAAACGCATCCCATTTTTGCTGATTCAGTGTATACAGAAAATGGAAAGAACATTGGCTATTTAGCGCTTAATTCTTTTTTGGGCGATACAACAGAGATCTATAACGAGTTCAGTAGTATTTTCAGCAAGTTTCAGTCGCAAAATGTAACCGAAGCTATTATTGATCTGCGTTATAACGGGGGAGGCTATGTGAGCATGGCGGAAAAGCTGGCTAACTATCTTGTTCCAACTGCCGGCAATAACCAGGTAATGTACAGCCAGACCTTTAATGCTAATTACACTGATTATAACGCTACAACCAATTATAGTAAACTTGGCGGCTTAAACCTTGATAAAATATTTTTTATTGTGTCTGATAATACGGCTTCTGCAAGTGAATTAGTGATAAATGCTTTGAAACCTTTTGTAAGTGAAACGTTGGTAGGTCCGGCGTATAATACTTATGGAAAACCTGTAGGCTTTTTCCCGATACCTGTGGGCGATTGGTACACATTTCCTATTTCATTTAGAATGGTGAATAAAGATGGCAACGGAAATTATTTTAATGGCTTTCCCATCGATCATCCAACAGCTGACGGTGTTGACAAAAATTGGGGAGATGTGAATGAAAATTGTTTAAAGTCAATTCTTACCTACATCAATACAGGTGTGTTTGGGTTTGCTCAAAATGGTAATGTAAATATATCCGGTGCGGCGGCCGCATCCAGCTTACCATCAATTAACAACAGGCTGCAAACAAAAACATTTAGAGATGCATTTAAAGGTGCTATCACTAAACAGAAATTTGTACGTTAAAATATATTGATACGTCATTAATAAAAAGGCTCCTCACCGGGAGCTTTTTTTATTGCGTTTTACACAAGATCGTTTCTTTAATTTTTTTGTCACCATCACGGTGTCTTTAAATGTTGTTGTACTACTGTCTTTAATTTTCTTTTTAGAATTGATGATATACACATCCGCTTTTGCGGCTTGTATTTTTTGTGTATCCGTCATTTTATGCATGCTATCATTCTGCGCCATTGCAACTGATGCAGAAAGAACAAACAACATTATGAGTAAACTTTTATTTCTCATGTTTTAATTTTATTGTAAGACATGATAACAACCATAAAGTAACTTTTGTAATTGCTTTTAACAAACAGTTTGATACAATGCAATTTTTTAAAACTGCAATTCAGCAAAGATTAATATTATGAGTGTAGTTAATTCTTTTGGGAAATGGTATAACTGTGCATTATGCATATTATTATGTGAGATACAGGTTTACAAACATGCGCATTCTTAAAATTACTTGCTAACTTATTTTCACAATGCTGATTGGATAAACATACTTCAGGTATAAAAACAAAAATGCCAGTGAAAGAGAAAGTATAATTAACCCGATAACAGCAGTATTAATTTTTAACCCGTCTTTTCCAACTTCAAGATCTGCCTTCATAATTTCTACAGCGCTTGCATCATCTTTAGCTTTATCGTCAGATTGTTTTAAAAACATTTTTTCAGACAATCTAAATTGCAGGTAAGCCATATACAATCCCATCAGCACAATCAAAACAACAATAAAGAAAATAATAATTGAACTGATGTACTGCCATTGAAACACTTTTTTATTTTGTTTGAATGTGTATTCATAAACATCCTGCCGCATTTTTAATGCAGCTGAATCTGCTGATGATAAAATGAATTGCGTTTTAACCGAATCAGGAACATGCATAGTGTCTGCCATACTAAAAAAATCATCTACGCTTTTATGTTTTGCAGTGTCTTGCCCCTGCGAATAAAAGGAGCACAATAACGCAACGGCAACTAAAATTTTTTTCATTTGTTACAATAATTTTCCTGGATGAATAAAGAGAACTTTTGCCGCAGTTCAATGATCTTATCCAAATTTCCGTTTGGCACTTTTGTTTTTTCTATTGTGAAATAATTATTCACCTGATCCCTGGCAACATTGCATCTTGAACTCAAATCATAAATGTATTGCATCCATGCGTTTGCTATTCTTTGTTTATTGTTTCCGGTTGCAAATGGCATTGGTGGCAGTTCAATAGCAGGTGCAGATTCTCTGCCAAGAGCGTAAGGTAAGAAAGTCAGTTTCTGTTCGGCAATCATCTGCTGCAGTCGCGGAAAACTGTTCATGTATGTAGAATCATTTTGGTTGATGAAACTCAGGGTATTTACGTTAACATTTATAGTAAGCAGTTCAATGCCGGATGCGGATGCACTGCGTGTTACCATCATAGAGTCCTGCCTGTTTAATGGAAGATTATTTTCAAGTTTATGCAGCAACAATAGAAAATATATGATTTCAGGCGCCATCATATTCATATCTTCAAGCTGCTCTTTTTTTTCGTCAAGATCCTGGTTCGCAATGTACAGTTGGTGCGATAAAGAATCTATGCGGCTTTGCATGATCTGCGTAAGATCTTTATTCAAAAAATTGGACAGTGAAGAATTATTTTGCGCATAACATGAACCTAAAAAAAGAATTGCAGCAGTTAGTAAAACAAACTTTTTCATAACTGAATTTAGCTGGGAACTTTCAAAAAACTTCTACCAAAAGAATGATGAGAACTTCACCAAACATTAAATATAATGCATTATTTTTTGTATTAATATTTAAAACGAATCACTACGCTTCACCTGCCCTGTTATTATCTTCGCAGCATGTTCTATCCTGCGCTTCGTAAGGTGCTGTTTCTTTTTCCAACTGAAGGCATACATTATTTTTCTATGAACAGCTTGAAAGCAGCGGATAGTGTTCCTTTTGCAAAAAAAATAATTGAAAAAGCTTTTCAGTACGATCATCCTTCACTACAAAAAGATGTTTTCGGTTTAACCTTTAAAAACCCTGTTGGTCTGGGCGCAGGTTTTGATAAAAATGCTTTGTATTTAAACGAGCTGAAAACATTGGGTTTTGGTTTTGTTGAAATAGGAACCGTTACGCCAAAACCGCAACCGGGAAATGATAAACCGCGTTTATTCCGTTTGCCAAAAGATAAAGCACTAATTAACAGGATGGGTTTTAATAATGATGGCGTTGATATAATTAGAAAGCGTCTCGAGCATTGGAAAACTGTAAACTCAAAACTTAAAACTGAAAACTTAATTGTTGGCGGCAACATTGGAAAAAATAAGATCACCGCAAACGAGGAAGCTTATAAAGATTATGAAATTTGTTTCAGAGAATTGTTTGATTGCGTTGATTATTTTGCAGTGAATGTAAGTTCGCCCAACACACCAGGCTTGCGTGCATTGCAGGAGAAAGAATCGCTGAGAAAAATTTTATTGCAACTGCAAAACATTAATCAAGGAATGCTAAAACAAAAGCCTTTGCTTTTAAAAATTGCACCGGATTTAAATGAATCGCAACTTAATGACATCATCAATCTTGCATTTGAAACAAAGCTCGATGGCATCGTTGCAACAAATACAACGATCGAAAGAAATAATCTTCTCACAAGCAAAAAAGAAATTGAAAAAATAGGAGCGGGCGGTTTAAGCGGAAAGCCATTGCAGAAAAAATCAACTGAAGTTTTACAGTACATCATAAAAAATTCAAACAATAAAATTCCTGTAATTGCCAGCGGCGGAATTTTTACCGGTGCTGATGCAATTGAAAAATTAAATACCGGCGCTGCGCTTGTGCAGGTATGGACAGGTTTTATTTATGAAGGTCCATCTATCGTAAAAAAAATAAATAAGCAGCTTATACATTTATACAACAGATAGTTTTCTTAATTGCTGCAATGTTGCTTTTAAATCTTTTGGTAACGGCGCTTCAAAAAAATATTCTTTATTATTTAGTGTGAATTTTAAAGAAGCAGCATGCAAAGCAAGCCTTGCCAAAATTGGTTTCTCTGCTTCTTCTTTTTTAGAGAGATGATATTTTGGTTTTAATGATGACAGGTAAACAGCTTGTGCTGAGCCATACAATTCATCGCATACAATTGAATGACCCATGTATTGAGCATGCACACGAATCTGGTGTGTTCTGCCTGTATGAATATTAAATTCTACCCACGAGAAGCGTTTAAAATTTTCAATCACTTTATATTCTGTAAGTGAAGGTTTGCCTGTATTATCAACAAACATTTTAGTGCCGGAAGAATGCCGCTTTAATGCAACCTCAATTTTTCCTTGTTGAGGCAAAACGTTTCCATGCACCAAACCGTAATAAATTTTTTCTGTATTGCGATTTTCAAAAAGCTGTGATAATTCTTTATGCGCAGTTTCATCTTTTGCAAAAACAATTACACCGCTTGTGTTTTTGTCCAAGCGATGCACCGTAAAAATCTCTCCGTGCTTCTCCTGTAAAATTGTTTTAAGTGAAATTTCTTTTCCTTCTCTATCGGGAATACTTAACAAACCCGATGGCTTATTTACCGCAATCAAGAGATCATCTTCAAAAATTATTTCAAACCGCATCGTTAAAATCTTTAATCCTCTAATCTATCCAAATCCGCATTCAAACGTTTCTTCTTTACAAAACTTTGGTTCATGAATTTAAGCAGGCGAACTTCTTTTTCGTTTAAGAAACGCCATTTGCCTCTGTCAACATTTTTCTTTGTAAGATTAGCAAATAAAACGCGGTCGAGATTTTTTACATCATATCCTAAATACTCAAACATACGGCGCACAATACGATTTTTTCCGCTGTGAATTTCAATACCAATTACAGACTTATCTTTTGTGTCTGCATAACCCACAGCATCTGCCGCAATAAATCCATCATCAAGTTTAATTCCTGATAATAAACTTTCAAAATCCTTTTTTTGCAAAGGCTTATCCAGTTTTACTTCGTATACTTTTTTTACTCCGAAAGATGGATGTGTAAGTTTTTGTGTAAGGTCGCCATCATTCGTTAACAATAAAACACCGGTTGTATTTCTATCCAGTCTGCCAACAGGAAAAACTCTTTCATCTGTTGACTGTTCAATTAAATCAAAAACAGTTTTTCTGCCGTGTGTATCTTTTGCTGTGGTGATATAATCTTTTGGTTTGTTCAATAAAATATAAACAAGATTTTTTTGAAGATGAAGTTGCTTGTTGTTAAACGTTACTTTATCGGTTGATGAAACTTTAAAACCCGGTTCATAAACAAAATCACCATTCACTTTAATCTTTCCATCTTTCACAAGTTCCGCAGCTTCGCGGCGCGAACAAATGCCTGCATGCGCGATGAATTTATTTAACGGCATTTCAGCTGCAGGTTGCTGGTTGCCGGCTGCTGGTTGCCGGTTTTCAGTTTTTAGCTTTGAGCCTTGATGATTGGTTTCTGATTTCTGGTTTCTGATTTCAAATTTCTTATTCTCTGTTTCATATCTTTTGCTTATTACAGTATGCTTATTACTTCTTTCTTCATACTTCTTGCTCTGCTGTTCTTTCCATTTTCTTTTCTCCTGCCTTAATGCTTCTTTTTTCTTCGAGCCTTTTTCTTTATTGATAAAGCTTTCAAATGCATGCTGTTTCATCTATTTATTTTTAATTGTCAGATGGAATTTGTTTCTCCTGCGAAACTCATTTCATAAACGCAAAGTTCGATGTTTTGTAAACAGAAAATGTATTGTCCCCTTTTCATTCATGGAAAATAAAAAAGCTCCTCAATGTTGAAGAGCTTTTTTGTAATACTGAATGAAATTATTTCTTTTCGAAGTCGGAAGCGGTTGGTAAAATTTCTCCGCCTGCAACTAACCGGCTATTTTTTCTGCTGTATAAAAAATAAATAAACAATCCAATTATCATCCAAACAAAAGCACTGAGCAAAGTTTCGTTCGGTAAACCAACAATCATTGCTGTACAAATAATCATTCCAAGAATTGGTACAAGCGGCACTGCAGGTGTTCTAAATGGGCGTTTTAAGCCGGGCTGTTTTTTGCGCATGATCATCACGCCCAAACAAACCAGCACAAATGCAAATAAAGTTCCGATAGAAGTTAAATCTCCTGCAACACTTACAGGAACAAATGCTGCAAATAATCCTACAAATACAAATAATACAATATTGCTTTTGTATGGTGTGCGGAATTTTGGATGAAGGTCTTGAAAAATACTTGGCAGCAAACCGTCTTTTGACATGGTATAAAACACTCTCGATTGCCCCATGAGCATTACAAGTATCACCGAAGAAAAACCAAGCAGAATAGCAAACGAAACCAATTTTGCAAGCCAGCCAAAGCCAGTCATATAAGTTTGAATGGCGTAAGCTACAGATGCTTCTTTACCTGCTTTTACAAAATCCTGGTAAGGAGCAACACCGGTTAGCACGTAAGAAAACAGAATGTACAGAATAGTACAAACAACCAGCGAACCTAATATACCAATAGGCATATCGCGCTTTGGATTTTTTGCTTCCTGTGCTGTTGTGGAAACAGCGTCAAAACCAATGAATGCAAAAAACACGATACCCGCACCCGTGAGCACACCTCCCCATCCGTGCCGGAAAAAATCGGTATAAGAATATGTAGAGCCATCCATTTGTATTGCAGGTGTTGCATCTGCAGGAATAAAATAAGGTGTATGATTTGCGGGATTGATAAAGCGCCATCCTATTGCAATAAACACGAGTACAATTGCAACTTTTATAATTACGATGATCATGTTTACCGTTGCAGATTCCTGCGTTCCTTTTATAAGTAAAAGAGATAATAATAATAAAATAAATAATGCAGGGATGTTCATTATGCCGTGATGCATAATGCCTGCTGCATCTTTCAAGGATTCAAACGGTGAGTGACACCATTCATACGGAATACTTTTATTGAGAAGAATGTTTAAATATTCACTCCATGAAATGGAAACAGTTGCTGCACCTAATGCATATTCAAGAATTAATGCCCATCCAATTATCCACGCAATTAATTCGCCCATGGTTGCATAAGCATAAGTATAAGCGCTGCCTGCAATAGGGATCATAGATGCAAATTCTGCATAACACAAACCTGCAAATGCACAACCGATTGCTGCAACAATAAATGAAATGGTTACTGCGGGTCCGGCATGCTCTCCGGCAGCGGCGGCAGTTCTTACAAATAAACCTGCGCCAATAATTGCTCCTATGCCAAGCGCTATAAGATTGCCTGCGCCTAACGTTCTCTTTAAACCTTTTTCAGAATCGGCAGCCTGCGCTAATAAAACATCTAATGATTTTGTGCGGAATAAACTCATGTTGGTTTTTATTACAGGTGGAAAAATAAGGATTTATTTTTTTAGGAAACAAATCTTTTACTGAACAGGTAACAGCGAAGGTTAATGCTTATTCATTAAAATATAAAGCGCTGTCTTCAGGCACATGACCATTGAACAAATTGTACTGCTCAACATAGTGCGATGGAATTCTATCCAACAAAACCTCAAACAATAAATCTTTTATAATTAAAAACTCAATCCGGTTTTTCAGTGAGCCATCGGCAGTTTCAAAACCACCATTTTCAAGAGCTGTAAACAAATCACCAATTGTAGTAAGCATAAAATATGGGAGCAACAAATTCAGTAATTAAGCAATCTCCGCCTGGTTTATCTCGTCACCTTTCAAAAATAGAAATTCTTTTTTACAACAGCATACATAAATCAAACTTGTAAGTTTAGTATTTGAACAAAGTTGTTTTTACTGTGATATTAAATTGATAATTGGCAGCACATATTCATAAAAATTGTGCTGTCACTAAAGGATATAAAGACAACGAAATTTTTGAAAATAGAATGCAATTCCACAGAAGCATTTTACGTTAAAAGATAACAATCTATATTTATGGAAAACCACGAACAGCTTAGAGCATATTATGATCAACAGGTGAAAGAATTTTTTGATCCGGCATTCGATCAGCTTACCAACAATCAAATAAAAAAGTTACAGAATTCATGGGGTTTTACTAAGTGGAAATTTACAAAGGCAAAACAACCTATATCAAGCGTTATAAAAAAATCATTGCATCTTAAATGAATTGTTTACATATTCAACAAACTTATTCCGCACGATGCTTAGGTTCCGGCTTATATAAAAGAAGAAAGTTGTAATCAGGCTGGTATCTTGTTTTTATTTTTCTAACACATCAATAATTTTTGATTAGCAGTTGGCAGTAACATGCGGTGTTATTTTTATTTCTTTTAATTATCTTTCGCTGCAAAATATACATAAACGATTTTGTTTTGCCATGAAAGGTTTAATGATGGATTACCAGCTTACGCTGCCCACTATTTTGCGACGCGCAGAAAGCTTATTTGGGAAAAAAGAAATTGTAACCCGCCTGGCTGATAAAACTATTCATCGTTATACTTACACTGATCTTGCAAAGCGTGTAAAAAAATTAGCGGTTGCTTTACAGCAATTAGGAATGCATGAAAGTGATCGCGTTGCTACTTTAAGCTGGAATCATTATCAGCATCTCGAAGCTTATTTTGCCGCTCCATGCGTTGGTTCGGTTATTCATCCGCTCAATATCCGGTTGAGTGCAGATGATCTTGCATACATTATTAATAACGCAGATGATAAGATCATCATCGTTGATCAAATATTATTGCCGCTGTTTGAAAAATTTAAAAAGCTGATCAATATTTCGCATGTAATTGTAATACCACAAACGAACGAAAAAATTCCCGGTGAATATTTAAACTATGAAGATGTTATAGCAAGCGGTAATGAAAATTTCTTCAACGCTTTTGAAGGCGATGAAAACACTGCCGCATTTATGTGTTACACTTCGGGAACAACGGGCATGCCGAAAGGTGTGTTGTATTCACATCGTTCTATCATGTTGCACACGATGGCTTTTTTGTTAACCTGCGTTGGTGCGAATGTATCAGAACGCGATGTTTTATTGCCGATAGTTCCGATGTTTCATGCAAGTGCGTGGGGCTTTCCGTACAGTTGCACATTCGTTGGTGCTACACAGGTTTTTCCTGGTCCGTATCTCGATGCAGAAAGTTTGTTGCAACTTTTCGAAACAGAAAAAGTAACAGTTACTGCAGGCGTTCCAACAGTGATGATGAGTATTTTAAACATGCTTGATAGCGATCCAAACAAATACAAACTTTCTTTGCGAACCATTGTAATGGGCGGTTCTGCAATGCCGCGATTTTTAGTTAAAGCATTTGATGAACGATATAACATACAAGTACTTCATTCATGGGGTATGACGGAAATGTCGCCGTTAGGAGCAACGGCGAATGTTACTTCCGCCATTGAAAAATTGCCCAAAGAAGAGCAATATAATCAACGGGCAAAACAAGGGTTGCCTGCACCTTTTGTTGAAGTGCGCGGAAGAAATGAAGATGGGTTTATTCCGTGGGATGGCATAACAATGGGTGAATTGGAAGTGCGTGGTCCGTGGGTTTGCGCAGCATATTATCACACAGACGAATCATCAGAAAAATTTACAGATGACGGCTGGTTGAAAACCGGCGATGTTGTTACCATCGATGAAAACGGATTTATTGAAATTAAAGATCGAAGTAAAGATTTGATCAAATCCGGTGGCGAATGGATAAGTTCTGTTGCATTGGAAAATTGTTTGATGGCGCATGATTGCGTGTTAGAAGCTGCAGTGATTGCAGTGCCTGATGAGCGATGGATTGAACGACCGTTTGCGTATGTTGTGTTGAAAGAAGGCAAGATGGTTTCTTATAATGAACTCAAAGAATTTTTGTCTGATAAGTTTGCGAAATTTTGGATACCAAACGAATATGCTTTCATCGAAGCAATACCAAAAACTTCTGTTGGAAAATTTTTAAAGTCTGCGCTGCGTGAAAGATATCACCAGCAAAACAAAAAATAATTCAGCTAAAAACTAATTGATAAAATCATTCTTAGCCGTTTCAATTCACCATCGCCTGGTAAAC
>JBEHXR010000052.1:0-14583 GCA_048498595.1 Bacteroidota bacterium | reverse complement strand
TTTATCGTTTCAAAGCAATATTTTTCATATAAAAAACTTCGGGCTGTTGTATAATGCCGGGTTTTCTGTTATGCACCTTCTTTCGTCAAAGTCTCTTATATACGATAGCAAATCGGGCAGCTATTTTACCAATGAAGATTTGCTGCACCGCACACAATTTCAATTAACCGGCGGATTAAATTTTGAACTTAATACAAATCATACCGGAACTTTTTTACTTGGGCCGCAGTTTAAATACAGTCTTTCAAATGATGTAAAAGATAAAGACTATAATCACTTTCACTTTATAAATTACGGCATACAGGCATCATGGCTTTTTCACAAAAAATAATTCCTGCTTAACTAAAACAATTTAGTTTTAAGCCTGATGAATGAAATAAAATTACCTGAGTTTTGGCTGCGCGGTGCGGTTGAAAATATTCCCGCTTTATTGCAGCCTGTTGCGCATGCGTTGTTGCAGGCAAGAGCAGAAATAAATGAAATGATGCAGGATTTTCCTGAAAAAAAGCTTTGGGAAAAACCTGCGAATGTTGCTTCAGTTGGTTTTCATCTTCAGCACTTAACCGGTGTGCTTGACAGGTTGTTTACTTATGCAAGAAATGAAATGCTAAAAGAACAACAACTGCTATATCTAAACAACGAAGGCAAACAAACAAATGATGTTACGCTAAAAATTTTGTTACAAAATTTCAATAGGCAGATTGATATTGCTTTAAAACAATTAAGTACAACTGATGAAAAAAATATTAACGGATCATCGCAGTGTTGGAAGAAAAAAGTTGCCTTCTACAGTTACCGGTCTTTTATTTCATGCAGCAGAACATACCATGCGACATACAGGACAATTGCTGGTTACAGTAAAGATTTTGACAGCTAACATAATTTAATATTCACCTGTCATACAAAAACAGAATATCGCTTCGTTAGTAGGCAGTAAATTTCTTTAATGCGAATAATACGGCTTATTATTTTATCTGCTGCTTTATTTTTTGCCACTCAAATTTCTGCACAATATAATTTTTCAAAGGTTGATGACTGGCTGCAACAAAACACCGGTGAAATGGGTGGTCGTTCTTATTTGATAATTTATAAAAATGGAAATATCGTTTACAGCAATGGAGTGAGTGATATGAATTATCGGCAAAAATGGGCAGTAAAAAAATTTGCAGGAAGGCAAAACAGTAGCCCGCAGACAGATGATTATACAGACACAACAAGAGTTGCCATTGCAAGTTGCAGTAAATGGTTAAGCGCAGCATTGGTAATGACGTTTGTTGATGAAGGAAAATTAAGTTTAACGGATACAGTTGGAAAGTTCTTGCCGGTGCTTTCAAAAAATGGAAAAGGAAATATAACGATGGCCGAATGTCTTTCTCATTTAACAGGAATTAAAGAACCGCCATTGCGTGAAAGTATGCAAGCCATGCGCCAGATGAATAGTATGGATGAAGCAATTGCGAATATTGCTGCATTGCCCATGGAAGATAAACCGGGAACAGTATTTCATTACAGCAATGCAGGTTTACAAATTGCAGGTGCAGTAATTGAAAAAATAAGCGGTAAGAGTTTTGAAGAATTATTTGCAGAAAGAATTGCAAAGCCGTTGGATATGAGCAATACAGATTTTGGTAAAGGAAAGGTTGCATTACCTGCAGGCGGCGCATTTTCAACGCCGGTTGATTACATGCATTTTCTTGAAATGATTTTAAACAAAGGCGTATACAATGGTAAAAGAATTTTAAGCGAAAAAGCCATTGCCGAAATGCAGGTAAACAGGCTAACTAAAAATACAAAGATTGGTTATAGTCCCGCAGAAGCAGGAGATTTTGGTTATGGTTTCGGTGAATGGGTTATGGAAACTTCAACTAAAGATAATCTTACAACAGCTGTTACGAGCCCTGGTTTATTTGGCAGCTTTCCATGGGTTGATAATAAAAATAATTACTGCGCTTTCTTAATGACCTTCTATGTAAAAAATCAAGGCAGGAATGAAAGATATAAAACTTTAAAATCACTTGTTGATGAAAGTATAGGTGATAAATAAGTTTGTAGCTGGAATTTTTATTTTACAGAAAGTTTTTTGTCCGCTAAATTTATCCCTCAATAAATTCTCATTGCATTCTTCATCATTAAACAAATTTCTCTATGAAAAAAATTTACGCTTCTCTCCTGCTTTGCTGTGCAATTAATTTTGTAAATGCACAATGGACATCAGCTCTAAAACAAAATACACTTGTTGCAAATGCTAATGCAAGTGATATACAAACTGCAAACACCAACGATGGGAGAACATGGATTGCATTTTACAGCCAGCGCGGAAATAATTATGATATGCGTGCGCAGTTGCTGAATGCGAATGGGGAAAGAATGTTAGGCGATAGCGGTGTTTTGGTAAGTGATAAACAATCCGGTTCTGCCACTTTTGTTTTTAATGTTTGTGTTGATAAAGAAAATAATTTAATAGTAGCTTTTCAATTTTTAAAGAACGGCAATTACCAATGCGTGATTCAGAAAATAAATACGGCAGGTAAAAGGCTTTGGGATGGTGGCGTAAAATTAGGCGCAGGATTATCGCCTTATCCCGTAACATTAGCAACAAATAAAATTGCAGTAGCATGGAACAACAATAATAAAATCGATTATCAAATTATAAATCCTTCGGGTACTACTGCATGGGCAACTTATAAAGAATATGCTGCGAACGGCGTTTCGCGTCCTCAGCTTCTTGCAAATACAAATGGTGGTTTTAGCATGGTGTATCAAAGTCTCGTTTACTTTCCGTTTTACACAAATTTATATGAGCAGCGTTTTGATTCAACAGGTAATACCGTTTGGTCTGCGGCTTCAAAAATATCAAGCCTTACAACTGCAAGCTACCGCTATTTTGATGTGCATATTGACAACGATTCAACTTATGTTGGATATTATGGAAATCCTTCCGGCAGCAACAGGTTTGATGCGTATGTTCAAAAAATAAATCCGAACGGTGTTGTAAGATGGGGAACAAACGGAAGTGCATTTGCAAATTATTCCGGTGAGAATGATCCTTTTGAACAAACGATATATATCACTAAAGATAAAACCACAAATAATGTTTGGGCAGTTTGTACCATTACAAATTCTTTGCAAACATCAAGCGGTATATCTGTACAAAAATTTGACGGGCATACGGGCAGCAGGTATTTTGATGCAAACGGAAAAGTGGTTTTACCAATAAGCCCAAAGTTAATAAGCCTCGCATTTTGCCAACTTTCTTTATGTAATGCAGACCCATTGTTTCTTGTAACCGATAACAGCAATGCGTTGACGGCAATTAAACTAAATACAAGTGGTGATAAAGCGTGGAAATATTTGTTAAGACCAATAGCAACCAGCAGTAACACAAAATTCCGTTATGGATTTACTGATGTATATAACGGTCAGGCCGTAGCTGTTTGGCAGGAAGATAAAGGCAATGGTGATATGCCCTATGCGCAGAATATTAGATGCGATGGAAGCACTGGAACTTCATCAAATAATATTATTGCAAACACAAACATTACAAATAGTCTCTCAATAAAAAATATTTTTCCAAATCCTGTACATGGCATACTGAACGCAACAATTGAATCATCAGTAAAAACAAATATTCATATTTATATAACTGATGTAGCTGGAAATATTATTAAGCAGTTTCAGCAAAATATTTCTGCCGGCGCAAATACTGTTCAATTAAACCTTGATGGTATAAAAACAGGAAGCTATTTTATGAAAGTAACGAACGAAACAGAAAGTGCCGGAGTAATTTTCAATAAAGATTAAAACTTAAAAACCCAACAGGTTTTAAAACCTGTTGGGTTTAATATTATTTATACATTTCTTCTCTTAATGTATGCACTCTTTCATCATTAATGTATTCATCGAAATTCATTAACCGATCAATCATTCCGTTTGGTGTTAATTCGATAATACGATTGGCAACTGTTTGCACGAATGTGTGATCGTGCGAAGTTAGTAACACAATGCCCGGAAATATTTGGCAGCCTTCATTAAATGCCTGTATGCTCTCAAGATCTAAGTGATTTGTTGGCTGATCGAGTACAATTAAGTTTGGATTTTGCAACATCATTCGGCTGATCATACAACGCACTTTTTCACCACCGCTTAAAACATTTGTCTTCTTTAAAATATCATCACCACTAAATAACATTTTTCCTAAAAATCCACGCAGAAAAGGTTCGTCTGCATCAGTAACATGCGGCGGCACATATTGTCGCAACCATTCTATCAATGTTAATCCGTTAGTAAAAAACTCGCTGTTCTCAAAAGGCAAATATGCTTTTGTGATTGTTGTTCCCCATTCAAATTTTCCACTATCGGCTTTTTCATTACCATTAATTATTTCAAAAAAATTGGTAACTGCTAAAGCATCTTTACTTATAAAAGCAATCTTTTCTCCTTTGTTGATACTGAAACTTACTTTATCAAAAAGCTTTCTGCCATCAACAGTTTTAGAAAGATTTTCAATATTTAAAATTTGATTGCCTACTTCTCTTTGCGGCTGAAAAATAATTCCGGGATAACGGCGATTACTTGGCTGAATTTCTTCGATCGTTAATTTCTCTAATGCTTTTTTTCTTGATGTTGCCTGTTTACTTTTTGAAGCGTTTGCAGAAAATCGTGCAATGAAATCTAATAATGCTGCGCGCTTCTCTTCTATCTTTTTATTCTTATCATTTATCTGGCGGCTCATTAACTGCGAGCTTTCATACCAGAAAGTATAGTTACCTGTGAATATTTTTATTTTCTGACGATCGACATCTGCAACATGTGTGCACACAGCATCTAAAAAGTGACGGTCGTGACTCACTACCAAAACAATATTTTCATAGTCGGCTAAAAAGTTTTCAAGCCAGCCAATTGTTTCAATATCTAAACCATTCGTCGGTTCATCCAATAACAAAATATCAGGATTACCGAACAAAACCTGCGCAAGCAAAACACGCAATTTTAAATTGCCAGGCAAGTCTTTCATTAATGTTTGATGAAACTCTTCAGTAACACCAAGGCTGCTCAACAAACTTGCGGCACCACTCTCCGCTTCATAACCACCCATTTCACCAAATTCCGCTTCCAACTCTGCAGCACGCATTCCATCTTCTTCATCAAAATCTGCTTTTGCATATATAGTTTCACGTTCGTGCATCATCTGCCACAATTTTGCATAACCCATCAACACGGTATTCAACACAGTTTCTTCATCAAACTCAAATTGATTTTGTTTTAAAACAGCCATGCGTTCGCCGGGTGTAATTTCAACAGAACCTTTATTAGGTTCAATTTCTCCGCTAAGAATTTTTAAAAAGGTTGATTTACCTGCACCGTTTGCACCGATGATGCCATAACAATTTCCTTTTGTAAAGCTGAGATTTACTTCATCAAACAAAATACGCTTACCATAAGCCAGCGTTACATTTCTTACACTAATCATTAGGTACTAAAATTTTTTTGAAGGCGCAAAAGTAATACATGGCAGTCAATCTTCTGAAAAGCTGAAATATTTATGGAAGTCTTTAACGGCTACGATAAAACCTCTTTTCGAAATCGCATATTAAATTCTATTCAGACTTTTATATCCCCGTTTATAAAATTCCAATCGAAATGATAAACCAAAACTTACTGCTTTGAAAACTTTTCCCCCATCCTTATAATTGTTTTACAACCTTAATATCTGCTGTAAATTTTAGTTGAATTGTTGTTCAAAGTGTTTGAACCATTGGCTTTATTATTGAATACTTTTAGATTACATTTAGAAAATTTGTTTTATGCCATTGGAAAAAAGGGAAGCTTCTTTTACCATACGCTTTGCAGCGATTTTAATTTCTGTTATCGCCGTTGGTTATATTGCCATAATAGCTGAGAAAATTGTTATACCGCTTGTATTTGCATTGCTGTTTTCAATTTTATTGTTGCCACTTGCAAGATTTTTTGAAAGGAATCTAAAATTCGGACGTGGCGCCGCTTCCGGTGTTGCGGTAATATTATTTATTGTGGGACTTGTTATTTTGTTTTACGCTATCGGTTCTCAAATATCAAACCTGGTGCAAGACTGGCCGCTATTTCGCAAGCAATTAGATTCATCCATCACTGACCTGGAAAAATGGATTTCAACTACGTTTCACTATAACATTCAAAAGCAAAAAAATTATATTAACAACGCCGCTTCAAATGTTTTGTCAGGTGGCACATCAATCATTGGTTCAACCATTCTTTCAGTTTCATCCCTGGTACTGTTTGTTGTGCTGACATTGATATACACTTTTTTTATGCTGCTGTATAGAAAAGTGTTGCTCAAATTTTTAATTGCACTTACGAAGGAAAAACATAATGCGATCGTAAATGATGTAGTGGGCAACATCCAGATCGTTATTAGAAAATACATTTTAGGATTATTGTTAGAGATGCTGATCGTTGCTTCACTATGCTGGATATCTTTTGGAATAATCGGTATAAAATATTTTATTTTATTAGGATTAATTACAGCCCTGTTTAATATAGTTCCTTATGTTGGAATTTTTACCGCGCTATTGCTTAGCGCACTTGTTACGTTTGCTACAACCGGCGTTTCAACGCAATTGTTATTAATTGTAATCACTATCATTCTTATTCATCTTATAGACAGTAATATCCTCTTACCATTTATTGTTGGGTCGAAGGTTAGTATTAATGCATTAATAACTGTAATTGGCGTTGTTGCCGGTGAAATGATTTGGGGCTTGCCCGGCATGTTTCTTTCTGTTCCGATGATTGCAATGGCAAAAATCATTTGTGACAGAGTTGAGCCTTTACAACCGTGGGCAATTCTTTTAGGTCATGAAAAAGAAGAACGAAAAGTTTTAAAATTTCCGCGCAAACAGAAAAAACCAAACACGCATCCTGCAAAATAATTGTTGACTTAATTTTTGATGGTGTTGATGTATGCTTTACTTAAATCTTCAATGCTTGTTGTTTTTAATTTTGGGTAATCGGCATCTTTAAGTTCTTTTAGAAAATTATATTCGTTTCCGTTCCATCTCCAAATAGGAAACTCCATTCCTGGTCCGCCAATCAATAAATCAGGATAGCCAAAATTTATTGTTGTGAGTGCCTCGGGCAGTAATCCCGGAAAATTAAGATTGGTTTTATAAACGCCATTTTTATCTTCAATGAAAGCCGCAATACTAACTCCTGTATTTCCTGAAGTGAATGTGTTTCCATACGTGATAAATATTTCTTCTTTGCCATCTTTGTTCAAATCTGTTGGGTACACCAAAGCATCGAAAGGATAATCTCCAGAATCATCATCAATAATAAATTTTTTTTCATCTTTTGAAATTTTAATGCCGAGGCTATCAAAAATTTTATTTTTTTGATTGATGGTTAGTGTGGTCTTTACATTTTTAAAAAGAAGTGCAGCACCTTTAGATAAAGTATTATTATCTGCGGAGTTACTAATTGAATTGTTGTTTGCAGCAGGTTGATTATTATTTAAACTCGCAGTTTCTGCAGCCATGTTTGCATACTTATAATCAAGGTTAACCAGGGTGTCGTTTATTTCGTTAAGCTTAAAAGCCTGTTTTGCATTTGCAGATAATGTATTCCATAAGTCAGATGCTTTGCCTTTATAAGAAATTTTGAATGTAACAATATTTTGCACGGTCGACGGTTCAACTTTTTTTACGTTGATGGTTTGTTGAATATTTTTTTGCAGTAACAGCAAATCGTTATTGTTGTTATTAATGTTGTTAATAATAAACCTTATTGTTCCTGCTTTTTTAAAAACGTTGCCAATATTTCGTAAGTTCTGTTTTAAAGTATCAACACCATTTTTATTCGATTGTGCACTTGCTGAAATGATTAAAACAAAGCTCCAAAAAAATAAAATTCCTTTTCGCATTTTGATTGTTGTTAAACTATTAAGCAGAAAGCCTGCAAATACTTGCAGGCTTCAGGTTCATACGGGTTTTTATTGTTTGATAAATTGTACTGTTTGCTTTTTTATACCATCATCTATTTGCAGCCAATAAGCGCCTGCAGAAAGATGGCTGATATTAATTTGCCCTGCTTCGCTTGCAGAAGATTTATATTTTTTAAGAACAATACCATTTGAATTAATAATTGTAATCGTTGAATTATTTTTCAAGCCTTTAAAATTATAATTCAGAATATTGCTTGCAGGATTCGGAAACACTTTAAGCTGGCTGCTAATTGTATTTGCTTTTGCATTTGAAGCAACCGCTTCTTTCGCTAAAGCCTGAACACTAAACAATGCAATTTTTGTTAGCGACCAATTGCCGAGACTATCTTCTGTTCTTATGAACAGCGTGTCTGCATCAGCAGGTATTTTATTGTAAGCGATGTTAAACTTAAACGTGCTGTCTGCCGAAGTTTTGCCGAATGTTTTCTTCGTTGCTTTCTTAAATCCCGGATCTTTATCAAAGAAATATTCTGCCGCAATAATTTTCACCGGCGCAGCATCTTTTACAACTTCTGTGTTAGTTCTTAAAGTAATGCCCCAAACATCTTCATCATCTTTTACTCTTACATAAAGTTTGTGAAAGCCAACCTTAAGGTTAGAAATCACAGCTGTAAAATTTTGCAGCGTAACAGTGTCTTTATCAGAAATTGTAATCTTATCGGCCTTGCCATAACCAGGATCAACATCAAAAAAATATTCCCCGGTTTCCACAACTGGCATTGCGGAGGAAGCAACCACTTCAATATTTTCTCTTGTTGTTTCGCTCCATTTTCCTTTGCTATCTTTTGTGCGGATGTAAAGTTTGTGCGCGCCAACACTAACATTAGATAAGTTAATTGTAAATTGATAACTGCTGTCTTTAGAAGATGCGAGCGTTATCTTATTATTTTTTCCAAACCCTTTATCCTTATCAATAAAATATTCTGCCGCTTTTAAGGTTTGTGCGTGCACTACACAACTAAAACACAAAGCAGAAATGAGAATTATAAATGTTTTCATACGAGTATCTTTTATTTTTCAAAACCAATACATGCCTGTCTTAACAGGCAATTCCCCTTTCATTTTTATTTGATGGTTTTCGCGCTGATAGTTACAGACAAACCATTTGCTTGTGTTGCATCTCCTGAAGTTGTTAAAGAATAAATAACCGGAATTGGAGCGAGCCCTGAGAGTGTGTACCTGTCTGTTGAAGATGTTCCGCCGAAAACACCTCTGTCGGTTCCATCAGATGCATTATGGCTGCCCGGTGAATTTGATTTGAGTTTGTATTTTCCATCGCTTGTGCCTGAACCAACAAACAAAGTGGTCATGTTCGTGACAACTTTATTATTGTTGGCCGTACCAAACTGCCCTGTAGATGAAGCGCTGATATTATAAGATACATTTTGATTTGTACCACCATTAATATTTACAGTTGCAGTAGGTGTTTTTAAAATATTGTTTTTAAAAGAGCCTGTGTTTAATTGAATAGATGGCTTGCCGCTAATAGCCGGGCAATCGAAAACATTGTGATTACATTGTTGAGCTGTATAGGTGGTGCTGCTATATGCAAGCAGTAAAACCCTTTTAGAAATATTATTATTAAATACAAAGTTTGCGGGAAAACCATATGCACTAACTCCAATTGCGCTGCTGTTGCTGTTATTAATATTTGTAAAGTAATTTTCAACTATTGTTATGTCAGATATATTATAATTTAAATTAACCGAATAATCAATCTTGCATCTTTTAACGAGAATGTTGCTAACGTTTATATTAATGCCATACACAGAAATATTATTAATGCCAATTAGCTGCGAACCTTGAGAGCCGGTATTAAAGTTTACCTCGCCAACATTGGCTGAAAGAAGATCATTTGAAACTTTTGGATTTTCAGTTAAAAAATAACCCGGACCAATGATGATTAATTTTTTTGTAAAAGAAACATTGTTGTAAGCAACAGGCGAACCTTCAACATATAATGTATCACCGCCGGAAACAAGGTTAGAACTGTTTGCATCTGTAAGCTGCGCAAAAACAGGATAAGAAGCGGTGCCGCCAAAATCATCTCCCCACAAAGTTGTTCCGTTATAATTTGAATTACTGTTTACGCGCCAGATTTTTGCACTTGCAACCTGAACATTAAACACAGTAAAAATTATTACTGTAAAGAGTACGAGATTTCGTTTCATAGTTTTATTTTTTAAAATTGATTTAAGAATAGAAAAAAATTATTGCCAGCCATCATCGCTTTTTACGAGTATTACCGTTTTATGATCAAACGATTCTTTATAACCTGCCGGTAAATTTCCAAAGGCCTCATCGCATCCGTTTTTCCATTCTATTTCCCCTGAAACAATATATTGCAGTGCAGGTAAGCCAAAAAGACTTTTCGTTTCTTTTCTGTCAAGAATTTTTAGATTATCCACTTTAGCATTTTCAGGGCACACATAATCGAGTAAAATTTTTTTTGTGATGTCTTCCTGCGAAGGTTTGCTTTTGCAACTGCAAATACTGATTGCAGCAAATAACAGGCATGTAATAAATACTCTCATAAATTATTTTTTTAGCGTTAGATAAGTTTTGATTTTAATTGTTGAAATTCTTCTTCGGTAATCGTTCCGTTTTCTTTCAGCTTGCTTAATCTTTCTAATTCAGCAATTTTATTTGCACTTGAAGTAGTTGTTGTAGCAGATGTGCCAACAGGTTTTGAATTTGAAATAGAAGTTGCAGCATCAGATACAGAATGCTTTAAACTTTCAAAACCTTCTTTGAGATTATGTGCCGGATTTTTAAACAGCCATGAAAAAATTATTACGCCTATTGCAGCAATCAACGAAATCCAAATACCAAAGCCAAGACCTGAACTTGCAAAACCAAAATCAGCACTTTGAGAAGAAAAAATCGTTATGATAATTGCGAGCAAAGCAATTGCACCGCATATCATTGCAGCAAACCATAATCCTTTATCAAGCGGTTCCGTTTGCATACCTATTAATGCAATTCCAATGGCTGCAATAAAACATAAGAAAGTTAAAATACCCCAGCCATGAAAACCGTTTACGTGCACACTAAAGCCGAATGCACCGGCAGAAAACCAGGGAAGGAAAACTGAAATTATTCCCGCAAGTGCGGTAATTAAAATAAGCTTGCGTTGCTTGTTCATTGTTTGAAAGTTCATGGTAACAGATTTTGGTTTAAAAATTTTTAATAAAACTATTTTGCAAAATGTGCGCAGGCAATCAACAATTATTATTTGCGTATACGTATTTATTATTTGTGATAGTGCAGATGAAATCTGATTGAAATTTTTTACCTTTTGCACCTCACCCGTCTTAACGCATTCAAAACTTCTGATATGAGAAAGCTGTTGTTATTCGCGTTGTTGCTGTTTCCTGCAATATTTGTTTGTTGTCAAACTGAAATTGATTCTTTAGTAAAAGAATTAAATCAGCACCCGCAACAGGATACGGTTCGGTATTTTTTGCTGAAAAAAATTTCCTTTCAATACAGCTTTACAAATCCAAATAAAGGCGTTGAAGCTGCAGATGCAGCCATTGAATTAGCAAAAAGATTAAACAGCAATATTAAACTCGCAGGCGCCTATTCAAACAAAGCAACAAATTTTCATAAATTAGGAAGAGACTCGGAAGCCTTAGCACTTTATACAATCGCCGCCAATCTTCATTTGAGCGAGGATTATAAAAAGGGCGCAGCTAATGCATACTTCAATATGTCGTACGTGTATTTCGATATTGGCAATTATGTTATGGCAATTAATTACGAGCTGAAGTCGCTTGACCTGTACAAAGAATTAAATCTTCCTGCAGACGAAGCAGATGTTTATAACAATGTTGCCAATAGTTATATGCGCATGGATGATTATGTTTCTGCTTTGAAAAATTTTTTTCGTGCGCTTGATATATACCAGCAATTAGATATGCAGGAAAGCAAGGCGCTTGTGTTATCAAACATTGGTATGGCATATCATGAGCTGGCTGATTCTGCAAAAGCATACATGTATTACCAGCAAGCATTAAAAATAGATGAACAAAGCGGCAATAAAAAAAATCTTGCGCACGATTATCAGCATATAGGTGTATTGTATGATGATGCAAAAAAATATTCGAAAGCTTTGTCATACTATCAAAAGGCGCTCGCCTTAAACAAAGACATAAACGATGACAGGGAAATTGCCAGCAACATGGTGAACATGGCTTTAACTTATAATGAGCTTAAAGATTTTTCATCAGCTTATAAAAATATTAATGCAGCGCTGAACATTTATAAAGTGTTTACAGACGAATACAACACAGCAGCTTTGTTAAATGAAAAAGGCAAGTTGTTTGCAAATTGCTCTGTAGATTTTTTGAATGAAGAAGGAATTAATTCCCGTGATCGTTATTCAACCGCTTTAAATTTTCAACAGCAGGCATTGATAATCGCGCAAAAAATAAAATCATATTCTTTAATGGCGCAAATATTGGAAGATATAAGTAACACATATGAAAAAAGCGGATCGTTTTCAAATGCATTAAATATTTATAAGCAGTCAGTGGTTTTGCGTGATACGATTTTTAACGATGCCCAGAAACAAGCAATCGTAAGACTTGAGATGCAGTATGCGTTCGATAAAAAAGAAGCTGCACAAAAAGCTTTAAATGATAAGCAGCAAGCTTTGGCTAAACAGGAAATTTCAAAACAAAAGCTGGTAAAAAATATTTCGATAATTACAGGTGCAATTTTATTAAGCGCGATAATTATAAGTTTTGTTTTTTATAAAAAAAGAAAAGATGCAGAAACTAAAAAGAAAGATGCAGAATTTAATGCAGAGGTTACCGAAACAGAAATGAAAGCATTGCGTGCACAGATGAACCCGCATTTTATTTTTAATTCACTTAACTCGATCGCAGATTACATTGATAAAAATGAAACACAAACCGCATCAGAGTTTACAGCAAAATTTGCAAAGCTTATGCGTATGGTTTTAGAAAATTCAGAGCAAAAAGAAATTTCTTTATCAGAAGATTTAAAAGCTTTGGAGCTGTACATGCAATTAGAAAAATTCAGATTAAAAAATAAATTCTATTATCACATTCGTGTTGATGAAAATATTGACCAGCACAATACCCTCATTCCTCCGCTTATATTGCAACCATTTGTTGAAAACAGCATCTGGCACGGCATTGCAAATAAAGACGGCGATGGAGAAATTAATATCAGTATATATAAAAAAGACGGCATGATAAATTGTGTTGTTGAAGATAATGGCGAAGGAATGAAAGCGTTTAAAGATGTGGCACATGAAAAAAAATCGTTAGGTATGAAGATCACAAAAGCAAGAATTGATATTCTTAATAAAATAAAAAATGCAAATGCATCTGTAAGCATTAAAAACAAAGAACAAGGTGTAAGAGCTGAAGTTAAGCTGCCACTGGAATTAAGTTTTTAATTTTGCTGAATGACCAAAGCAATTATCGTTGATGATGAACAGCATTGTATTGACCGGCTGGCAAACCTGTTAAAAAATTATTGCGGAGACAGTATAGAATTATGTGGCTCGTTTCATTCTGTTGAAGAAGGTTTAAAAGCAGTTAATTCAATAAAACCAAACCTTGTTTTCTTAGATGTTGAAATAAAAGACAGAACAGGTTTTGATTTTTTAAAGCATCTTCCGGAAATAAATTTTGAAGTGATTTTTACAACCGCTTATGATAAGTATGCCGTGCAGGCTTTTAAATTCAGTGCAATAGATTATTTATTAAAGCCGATTGATGCTGAAGATTTACAAGCCGCTGTTAAAAAGCTGAATGAAAAAATTTCACAAAAAGATTTAGCACAAAAATTTGATACACTCTTTTATAATTTAAAGAACATACAAAATCCTTCAAAAAGAATTTGTGTTCCTGTTTTAACCGGGTTTGTTTTTATACAGATAGATGATATTATTCGCTGTGAAAGCAATGTAAACTATACAACACTGTTTTTAAAAGATAAACAAAAACTGCTTGTTGCAAAAACATTAAAAGAGTTTGAAGAGCTTTTGAAGGAATATAATTTTTACCGCATTCATAATTCTCATTTAATAAATCTTGCGTGCATAAAAACATATCATAAGGGCAAAGGCGGAACTGTAACAATGCTTGATGGAACTGAAGTTGAAGTTTCAACAAGACGTAAAGACGAATTTTTGAAAAAGATCATGAGCGCCTAATTCTTAAATATTTTGCCAAACATATAGCGCGAACTTGTCAAGACTTGGATCTCTTGCTCCCATCAATAAAACAACACAATTGTTTGTAAAATGCGATTGAATTGCAGAAGGAAGATCGTTTCTGTTCTCAACAAAAAACGCGTTTTTATTTAGTGCTCTTAAGTCGCTAATTAAATCATTTGCCGAAATATCTTTTGTTGTAGTGCCGCCGGCGTAAAAGATTTCACTCATCCAAATTTCATCCTGCGGTCTTAATGCATCAGCAATCTCCTTTACAAAATCATTTCGCAAAAATTTTGTCGGTGCAAAGCCATGCGGTTGAAACCATGCAATTAATTTTTCTGCAACGGGTTGACAAGCTTTTATACTTGCAGCGCATTTTGCCGGGTTGTGC
>JBEHXR010000051.1:0-14601 GCA_048498595.1 Bacteroidota bacterium | reverse complement strand
AGGTTTTGATTATTCAAATCCCGATAATCCAGATCTGCCTTCATTGCAATCTTTATATTTCTGCATTCCGTTTAATGATAACATTCTTCAATACTGGACCACGATTGCCGATCGTTTATTTAAGATTCGTCATTGCTTGGATATTGAAGGCGTGTTCTCACCACTTTCATTATTTGCGCCGCCAATTGATCCGGGCATGTTGGTGCGTGCAACTGCAGCAGGATTAGATTTGAGCAGCGTATTAAATGATCTAAATGCACCATTACCACTATATCGGTTTTCATTCTTAATACAAAAAGCAACAGAGTTGGTTAATGAAGTAAAATCTTTAGGTGGCGCATTGCTTGCTGCATTGGAGAAAAAAGATGCAGAGCATTTGGCGTTGTTGCGATCAAGTCATGAAATAAAATTGTTAAGTGCTGTGTTGCAATTGAAGCAAACACAAATAACGGAAGCGCAAAATCAAATTGATAATCTTAACAAGCAAAAAGAATTGATTACGATAAGAAGAGATTATTATCAAAACTTAATCAGCAATGGACTTAGCACAAATGAAACGGTTGCGCTAGCTTTAAACCAGGCATCAACGGTTATTGATACTGCAATTGCAATTGGTTACACGTTAGCCGGTGGATTAAAATTAATTCCTGATTTTATTTTAGGTGCTTCAGGTTTTGGCGGCTCGCCACATGCAACCGTAAATACAGGTGGTAAAAGTTTTGGTGATTCTGCTGAAGATACAGTGAGAACGTTGCAATCTATCGCAACAGCATTAGATAAAAATGCATCGCTCATGACTACGAATGCGTCGTATGATCGAAGAGCGCAGGAATGGAAAAATCAACTCAATCTTGCCAACAAAGAATTGGAGCAAATTGATGTGCAAATTTTAGGCGCACAAATTCGTTTGGATATTGCAAATAAAGACAAAGACAATCAGCAGTTACAGATTGATAATGCGAAAGAAGATGATGATTTCATGCACAGCAAATTCACGAATGAAGATTTGTATGCGTACATGATAAATAAAATATCGACTACTTATTTCCAGAGTTATAATTTGGCATATGACGCAGCAAAGAAAGCAGAGCAATGTTTCCGTTATGAATTAGGTTTGAGTGATTCATCTTACATACAATTTGGTTATTGGGATAGCATGAAGAAAGGTTTGCTGAGTGGCGAAACATTGATGTATAATTTGAAGCAAATGGAAATGGCTTATTATGAAAAAAATAAGCGTGAATATGAATTAACGAAACATGTTTCATTGGCACAATTAGATGCGATTGCGTTATTGCAATTACAGGAAACGGGTCAGTGTTTTATCAACTTGCCTGAAGAATTATTTGATATTGATTATCCCGGTCATTATTTCAGAAGATTAAAATCTGTAAGCTTATCCATTCCATGCGTTGCCGGACCATACACAACAATTGGCTGCACATTAACGCTGATGAATAATTCTATCCGCATTGATGGAACAAGTGTAGCTGATGCAAAAAAATATCCGCGTAAATCGGTGAATAGAATTCCTGCAGATGATCCGCGTTTCAAAGATAGCGGTGGCACATCACAATCAATTGCGTTAAGTCATGGGCAAACCGATAGTGGTTTGTTTGAATTGAATTTCCGTGATGAAAGATATCTTCCGTTTGAAGGTGCCGGTGCGATCAGCAAATGGCATTTGCAATTTCCTTTTGCGAACACAACAAATAAGTTGTTACAGCAATTTGATTACAACACCATTTCAGATGTCATCATTCAATTAAAATATACAGCACGTGAAGGCGGCGATGCACTGAAGGCAAATGCATCAACTAATCTTTCAAATAACATTAATAAAATGTTGGTGAGCTTAAAAGATACAGGGCTTTCACAGTTGTTTAGTTTAAAGCATGAGTTCCCCACAGAATGGTACGCATTCTTAAATCAGCCTGATGCAAATACAGGAGATCAAACATGCGCAATGCAAATTGATACAAACAGGCTTCCATTTTTTGTTTCGCAATCCAATTTAAAAATTACAAGCATTTCATTATATGCTGATGCGATAAATCCAACACCGCAATTGCATATAACATCGCCGGGAAATATTACCAACAATAATTTTTCATTCGCTGCAAATCCATCGTTTGGTGCATTGCTGGTTGCAAGTCCAATGTCTCAATCGTGGGGAAATAATACATTGGGCACATGGAAAATTATTAAGCCAGGCAACACAGCATTTTCATCAAGCGATATAAAAGATATATATGTGCTGATAAAATATAGTGTGGGTTAGTTATAACTTATCGCGACCAACAAATTTTTCTGTTCCGGTTAAAAAACCGATAGCGCGTTTTACATTTCTGTCAACAGATTCTTCAGTCTTAAGAAAATTTATGTACCGTAAAATTTCCTTTTGTCTTGAGGTTGATAATTGATAGAATGCCTGTTGTGCTTTTATATTTTTCTGTAATGCCATTTCAAGTTTTGGGTGCATCGGTGTAATTCTTTCTGAAGGGTCAAACTCAATATTTATTTCTATTATGTCGCCAACATCTTTACCTGCAATTTTTCTCATGGGCGTATTCAAATACAACCGCCATTTACCACTGTATTTTACAAGATTTTGAATGAATAATTGTTCATTTATAATCAGCTTCACAGGAATATTTCCTTTTTTCTTTCCTGCTTCTCTAAATAAAAATTTTAAAATAACTGAAGGCAATAGCACATAAGGGTTAATTCCTATCTTATATATTTTGGCCGAGAATTTCATTAGTGATTAACTAAGAATTTGTGAATGCTGATTCAAATTTGAATAGCCGCTATCAACATGTATTAGCTGTCCTGTAGTGTGACTCGATTTTTCTGATAATAAAAATGCAACTGTATTTGCAATTTTTTCTGTTAATGATGTACTGTTTTGAAGTACCACTGCATTAACACGCATGTTATACTTTAATAATTCAACTGCCCATTCTCTTGTCAGCGCACTTTCTCCGCAGGTTGCCGCAGGATAATTTGAAATGATGTTTACAATCGCGCCTTTTGATTTCTTCAGTACGGGTAAAGCATAATGTGTGATCAGATAATAAGGAATAATATTTTCGCTTAACGACTCGACGAAGGTTTGATAATTGGAGCTTTTAAGATCACTAGCATTGCTGATGCAGGCACTATTTATCAAACCATCTATGCTTCCAAATGTTTTTACTACCTGCTGAATAGTTTTTTCGCATTCACCGGGATTTGTAAGATCAGCACTAAAATGAAAACCTCCTTCGCCTGCTCTTTCAATCGCGTTTGCCGTTTTTAAATTATTGCTTTCACTTTTTCCGATTAAAACTGGAATAGCGCCTTCATTCGCCAATACTTTTACAATGCCTTCATTAAACGCTTTTGCGCCTTCACTTACTACAATAATTTTGTTTTCTAATTTCAAATCCATCTTAAATAGTTTAGATGAACCGTGTTCAAATATTTTGATTTACTTTCTATACGCAACAATATTTCTTAATGTTCCAATTTCAGTAATGCTTATTTCAACTTCATCGCCTTCATTTAAAGTAAAATCATTTGGCGGAACTACACCGGTTCCTGTCATTAAAAAACAACCATGCTCAAATTTCATTTCGCGGAACAAATATTCAGCGAGCTCTTTCATTTTTCTTTTCATCCTGTTCAATTGGATTGAACCTTCAAACCCAATTGTGTTTTTTCTTTTTATGTTTATGCTGATGGTTGTATCTAAAGCAATTTCATTTTCTGAAATATACAAGCACGGACCAAGCGCAGCACTTCTTTCATACACTTTTGCCTGCGGCAGATACAAAGGATTTTCGCCCTCGATATCACGCGAACTCATATCATTGCCAATTGTGTAAGCGCTTATATTTCCTTTTGAATTAATGAACAAAGTAAGTTCCGGTTCAGGCACATTCCATTTCGAATCTTTGCGGATAAAAACTGCTTCATTGTGTGCGGCAACACGCTGCGGCAATGCTTTAAAAAATAATTCTGGCCGCTCTGCATTGTAAACCTTACTATAAAAATCTGCGCCACCTGCATCTTTGCTTTCTTCCATTCGTGCATCCCGGCTTCTTAAATAAGTTACGCCCGCAGCCCAGACTTCTTGTTTATGTATTGGTGTAAGAATTTTTATATTAATCCAGTCAACATCAATTTTATTTTTTGTTTGTGTTGATAAGAATTGAAACAAGTTTTCATGATTGATCAATTCATCCCAATCTTCTTCAAGTAAAAAATTTTCGCTGTTGTTTTGAAGAATGATGCCGGTTGATGTTTTGAATAATTTCATGTTTTCTTTTTATTGGCTGACGCTTTTGAAGCGTCTGACCATACTAACAATTTTTTACATCATCCAAATTCACATTAATTAATTGCTCTGCTAAATTTTTCAACGTATTATAATCTGCCTGCAAATGCATTGTTGTTTGATGATATTCCTGCGTTTCGCCCGGCTGTAATTCTTGTGCAGATGAAGAAGATTCTATTTCATAAAAGGGTCCCATCTGGCTGCCATCTTCCAAAGGTCCATCATTATAAGAATTGATTACATCACCCTTGTACGGTTCTTCCTGCAACTCCCATTTTGCATTTACATACAAACCATTTTTGTGCACTTCAGGAATTACAATCGTTAATATATTTTTTCTGCAATCAAAACTGCAAACAAATGGCTTTGCAATCTCCGGCGCCAAACCAATTTTGCCACGTGATTTTCCATCACAACAGAAATATAAAACACTATCTTTTATAAGAAGCTTTGATGAATCAATCTTTCCAAAATAATCATCAGCAATAAAGCTACGCGCATTTTTTATTGGCGAAAAAGGAATGATAACTTTTGCATCTTCAGAAGGCGCAAACATTCCTGCAAGCCAGATAGAAAGCAAGCCACTTTCTTTACTCCATGTATTGTTACCTGCATTTTGTATTTGATTTGTTGATTCGTATGCAACTATTTTAATGTTATTTGCAATGGTGACATTTAGTTTTTTTTCAATGGTATTTTTATCAAGCAATTGAATTTTTCTTATGATGTGAAGATTGAAAGTATTGCCCGAATAATTAGTAACATCTGCAGTCAGCGAAAATGTTGCGGATGTTTCATCAGCATGGTCAATCTTATAAGGAATTGTATCAATCAATGCAGGCACCTGCCAGTGCGCATAATCAAAAGGATCATCTTTTTTAAAGTAAATAGAATATTGACCGCCTTCAGGTCCAAGCCAAAATCTCTCTTCGCCACCAACAGGATTAAATTGTTTTTTCACTTCGCTTGATGCAATCAAATCATAATTCAGCCAGCCAAAACTTATACCACCATCGCCATCGGCAGTGCTTGTAAAAACTCTTGCCTGGTGATCTGCAGACAACAAAACTTTTGCGTCACCATGTTGTAATTCGATTATATTTTTTAGATGCTTTTTTATAAAGTCTGCATCATAGCCATAACTGCCTTGTTCAAACATTGAATCGTTTTTTGGTTGCATTATGAGAATTATTTTTTGTTGCGAACAATCAATTAAAAATAATCCTGCGCATTTAAGAGTTCGCTTTTAACTATAAAGAGATGCCACGTTTCCATGGAATGAAATCATCATGCAGGGTTGCTTCTGCTTTTGCTTTTACATCACCGTTCGCAACATCAATAATGTAATCTAAAATTCTTTCGCCTGCTTGCTCAATTGTTTCATTGCCTTCAATTATTGGTCCCGTGTCAATATCAATAATATCCTTCATTTTATTATACAGCGCAGTATTCGTAGACAATTTTAAAACCGGCGCAATCGGATTTCCTGTTGGCGTTCCCAAGCCTGTTGTAAACAAAACAATGTTTGCACCTGTGCCAACTTCAGCGGTTGTTGATTCGATATCACTGCCCGGCGTGCATAGTAAATTCAAACCTTGTCTTGTAATTTTTTCAGGATAATCCAACACATCCGCGACAGGAGATGTGCCACCCTTTTTTGCAGCGCCTGCAGATTTTATTGCATCAGTTATTAAACCATCTTTAATATTTCCCGGCGAAGGATTTGCATAAAAACCAGAACCAACTTCCATCGCACGTTTGTTATAAGTCGTCATCAAGTGCATAAATTTTTCTGCCGTTGCATCATCAACACAACGGTCGCTTAACTCTTGTTCAACGCCACACAATTCCGGAAATTCACTTAACACAACAGCGCCGCCAAGCGCAACCAGCAAATCAGATGTATAACCAACTGCCGGGTTAGCAGAGATGCCGGAGAAACCATCAGAGCCACCGCATTCCAAACCAATACATAATTTGCTTAAGGGTGCCGGTTCACGTTTTAAATTGTTGGCTTCTGTTAAAGCGGCAAATGTTTTTTTAATTGCTTCACTCAACAATTTATTTTCATTGCCAATCTTTTGTTGTTCCAATAAAAATAAAGGCTTCGAAAAATTCGCATCACGTTTTGCAATCTCTTCTTTCAACAATGCAATTTGCGCATTCTGGCAACCCAAACTCAACACAGTAGCACCTGCAACATTTGCATGTGTAATATAACCGGCAAGCAAACCGCACAAGGCTCTTGCATCATCTCTTGTGCCGCCGCAACCCAATGTGTGTTTTAAAAATTTTATACCATCAATATTGGAAAATAATTTTTTATTCTTTAATTCAAATTCATAGTTATCATCAAGCATTAAATCATAAGCTGTGTTGCCTGTTTCATATTCGTGAATTAATTTATGCACCATCGCTTCGTACGGTGACTCTTTTGGCGCATAACCTAAAGCTTTCATAAATGCTTCCTGCAAAACATCTACATTTTTATTCTCGCAAAAAACAAGCGGAATAACGAGCCAGTAATTTCGTGTGCCCACACTTCCATCTGCACGATGAAAACCATTGAATGTTTTGTTTTGATATTTTGAAACATCTGGTTTGTGCCAGTTGGTATGTCTTTCTTTCAGGCTAAAATTGTTTGATGCATGCTGAATATTTTGCATCGATATCAATCCGCCTTGCTCAATATTTTTTATTGCTTTTCCAACTAACACGCCATACATTATTATTGAATCGCCTTCATCAAAAGTTTTTAGTGCAAACTTGTGTTTAGCGGGAATATTTTCCTGCAACATAACATCATTATAAACTTCATTTTTATACAACGTTGTTAGTGCTACGGCAACGTTATCATCTTTATGTATTTTTAAAATCTTTGTTTGCATGAAAATTATTGTTCGATTTTACTTTTAGAGACTTCGCCATTGATCATGCGCAGAATATTTAGCGGGTTTGCATCCTGTAATTCCACGGGCAAAAATTTATCATCAAAATTCTGATAGCAAACCGGTCTTGTAAATCTGTAAATTGCTGTTGAACCAACCGATGTGAATTTACTATCTGTTGTTGCAGGATATGGTCCTCCATGCATCATTGCATGTGTAACTTCAACGCCCGTTGGAACACTATTCATAATTATTCTGCCCGCTTTCAATTCAAGGTAATTTATTAAATCACGATGATCGTTTAAATCTTTTTCCGTTGCCCAAATTGTTATAGTTAACTGACCTTGTAACGACTCTGCAATTTTCATAAACTCATCTTTATTATTTACCGTGATGTGCAAGCTTGAAGGACCAAAAACTTCTTCATGCAACTCCATATTTTCAACAAAGCTGTTAACAGATGCAGTAAACATATAAGGTGCAACTGCGTTTTGTTTTTCAGCCTTAATTCCTTTGCGTATAAGTTGAACGTCGTTGCGTTCAGACAATTTTTTTGTGTTGTTTTGATAAGCCGAAAAAATAGCACCTGTAAGCATTGCATCTCCGGCATTTTCAGCAATACAATCAGCAAAAATATTTTTAAACGCTTGAGTAACTGTGCAGTTGTGTGTGATAATTATTCCGGGGTTTGTACAAAATTGCCCGGTGCTTAAAACATTAGATGCAGCAAGCATTTTGGCGATGTCCTTGCCTTTTTGCTGCATCATTTCCGGCAAAATAAAAACAGGATTTGTACTGCCCATTTCTGCATAAACAGGAATAGGTTCTTCACGTTTTGCCGCTGCATCATAGATAGATCTTCCTGCTTTAAGTGAGCCCGTAAAACCAACTGCTTTTATTAATGGATGCTGAACAAGATAAGTTGCCGTTTCAATCGATGCCGTTTGAATCATCGAAAAAATTCCATCCGGCATTTTTGTTTTTTGTGCCGCATCTAAAATAATTTTTGCAACCATTTCTGAAAGTTGCGGATGACCGGGATGTGCTTTATAAACAACGCTGCAACCTGCAGCCAGCGCGCAAATTGTATCGCCGCCTGCTGTTGAAAATGCAAAAGGAAAATTGCTTGCACCAAACACTGCAACTACGCCAATTGGTTTTTGTATTTGTCTCAAACCAGGTTTAGGCAAAGGTATTCGCTGTGGTTGTGCTGTATCAATTATTGCTTTTACCCAACTGCCTTCCTTTAATAAATCGGCAAATGATTTTATTTGATTGATCGTTCTTGTAATCTCACCGTTCAATCTCGCGTCTGCAAGAAATGTTTCCTGCATGGCAGTTTGTAATAATAAAATTCTTTCGGCTTCGATGCCTGATGCGATCAATTCTAAAAAATTTGCTTTTAATTTTCCTGAGAAATTCCTGTAAGAAAGAAATGCTTTGTATGCATTGTTAATAACATTGTTTGTTTCATTAATCGTGGTCTCACTTATTTTTTCAAGAAACATCATCAAATTTTAATTGAGAATTTATCGCAATAAAAGTAAGGCATAAGAATAATGTTAACCAATCTAACAATTGTAAAATTTATATTTTTATTGAAATTAGTTTGTGATGAAAATTGATGCGCATCAACATTTTTGGAATTATAACGAGAAAGAATTTGACTGGATTAATGAGGAGATGAAAGTTATTAAAAAAGATTTTTTACCGCAGGATTTAGAACCGTTGCTGAATGAAAACAAATTGAGTGGCTGTGTTGCTGTACAAGCGCGACAATCAGAAGAAGAAAATAATTTCCTTTTAAAGTTTGCTGATGAAAATAGTTTTATTAAAGCCGTTGTTGGTCGGGTTGATTTGATGAAAGATAATATAGAAGAAAAATTATTTTACTGGCAGCAACGTAAAAAGCTAAAAGGATTTCGACATATTTTACAGGGTGAAACAAACAGAGCGTTAATGCTTGAAAAAAATTTTAAAAGAGGCATCAGTTTTTTAAACAAATTCAATTTTACTTATGATATTTTAATTTTTCCTGATCAATTAAAATATGCATTCGAACTTGTGCAATTATTCCCTGAACAAAAGTTTGTGATCGATCATCTTGCAAAACCATACATTAAATCAAATGAAATTGAAGATTGGAAAAATGATATTGAAAAATTTAAATCTTGCGAAAACGTTTATTGCAAAGTTTCAGGAATGGTTACAGAGGCTGACTGGAATAATCATTCATCGCAAACATTCGAACCATATCTTGATGTTGTTGCAGAAACATTCGGAACAAAAAGATTAATGTATGGTTCTGATTGGCCGGTTTGTTTGGTTGCAGCTTCATCTTACAATGAAGTATTTAAAATTGTTGAAAGATATTTCCTTTCATTTTCAAAAGATGAACAAGAAGATATTTTTGGCAATAATGCCATTCAATTTTACAATTTGTAAAACAGAAACTATTGGTCTGACGCTTTGGAAGCCTCTGATATTTCTAAAAAAATTCTAAAACAGTTTGTGTTATATAATTCAATTGCGCTTCATCCAACTCCGGATGCATCGGCAATGAAATTACTCTTTCCGTCAGCCAATCTGTAACAGGCAAATCATATTGCAAGCCTTTAAATGCATCAAACATTTTCTGGCGATGACCGGGCACTGGATAATAGATCATGCTTGGAATTTTTTTCTCTGAAAGATAAGTTACCAAATTATCACGCAATCCTTTTTTATCTGAATCTAAAATGATTGTGTATTGATGAAAAACATGTTTATTATTTTTTGCGCGAAAAGGTGTTTTGATAATTGCGTGATCTTTGAACGCAGCATCATAAAAATCAGCAACCTTAATTCGCTTTGCTATATTTTCATCCAAATATTTCAACCTGATATTTAATATAGCTGCCTGCACAGTATCCAATCTCGAATTGCATCCAACTACATCATGATAATATCTTTTGCTTTGCCCGTGATTCGCGATCATCGTAAGTTTTTGTGCAAGCGCATCATCATTTGTAAATATTGCACCAGCATCGCCATAAGCACCTAAATTTTTTGCAGGATAAAATGAAGTCGTTCCTATTGTTCCAATCGTTCCCGTTTTCTTCGCCGTTCCATCTTTATAAAAATAATCTCCGCCGATGGATTGCGCGTTGTCTTCAATCACAAATAAATTATGCTCATTTGCAATTTGCATAATTGTTTCCATGTCGCATGATTGTCCATACAAATGCACAGGAACGATTGCTTTTGTTTTTGGTGTGATGGCTTTACGCAAGCTATCTGCATCAATATTAAAAGTTTGTTTATCTACTTCAACAAACACAGGTTTTAAACGCAGCAGTGCAACTACTTCTGTTGTGGCAATGTAGGTAAACGAAGGTGTAATAACTTCATCGCCGGGCTGAAGATCTAAAGCCATCATAGCAATTTGCAAAGCATCAGTGCCGTTTGCACAGGGAATAACATGCTTTACATGAAGATAATTTTTTAAAGCTTCGGAAAATTGCTGAACAGGTTTGCCATTAATAAATGCAGCGGTTTCAAACACATCAATCACCGCTGCATCAATTTCTTCTTTTAACCGCTGGTATTCGGTTTTCAAATCAACCATCTGTATTGCACGCATCAATAAAATTTTGCGGCAAAACTAATGAAGTTTATATGCTTATTCGTTATCGCCTAAACTGTAATCATTATTTTCTTCATCTTCTTCACCAATTGCTTCATCATCGTCATCCAGTTCAGCACCCGGCACATCAAGATCACCTCCGGAAACATCATCTGAATCTTCATTTAATTTTTCGCCATCAAAATCTGTGTCATCTGGTTGTGCTTCATACAAAGCTTCGTTGTCTGGCGTATCAACATCAATTGAACTTCTTTCCAATGCAATCTTTTCATCTTCCGTAACATCCGATTCCGGATCTACTGAATCATCTGTTATGTTAAGATCATCATCTTTTTCTTCCGCCTCATCTTCTTCGTCAAGTTCTTCTTCTGCTTCATCTTCATCCTCATTTATCATCAAATCATTTTCATCAATTTCACTTGCAGGACCAAGACGTTCACTGCTCACGTCATTATTATCTTCTTCATTCAATACACCAAGCCCTTCTTCGTCATCTGAAGAAATAGTTGTATCTGCCATCTCTTTTATATCAGGAGCAGTAACATTTTCCTGGCCTGGAATATCTTTTACGTCAGGTAGGTCTAATGTAGCTTTGTCTTGCTTTAACTTTTCTTCATCGCGTTTTGAGTCTTTAATATCAGATAGTTTCTTCGCCATATAAAAATTTTTGTTTTATAAAACTAAAACAGTGCCATCAGTATAAAGTTAATATTTGTTTTTAGAAAAACATTTGTACAAATTGATTGAGGGAAATACTCTACACAAAAATCATTTTTTTCCAATCAAGCTAAAATGTAAAACTTATGGCTTAACCTTTGATAGACTATGGTTGTTTAAAAATTAATTAAAAAAATATAAAAACCATGAAAAAATTATTCAGCATTTTATGTATCGGTTGTATTTGTGCGTTTGCGGCTTGTAACAGCAGCAACAGCTCCAATAGCGTAGATAGTGCACAAAACATTAATGACAGCACACTGCCTGATAGCAGCAACATGAATGATACATCAACAATGAACTCAACTTCTTCCGCGCCGGTTTCTCAACAAGATGCAGATTGGGCAGCAAAAATTGCTAATGCAAATATGACTGAGATTGAATTAAGCAAAGTTGCGCAGGACAAAGCAACTTCAGACAGACTGAAAAACTTTGCCAACATGATGGTTACAGATCATACAAAAGCAGGTGATCAATTAAAACAACTTGCAGCAACAAAGAATATTACTTTACCTGCAAATCTTGATTCTAAATCTCAAAAAGAATTAGACGATCTTAATAAGAAAACAGCAGGGAAAGATTTTGATAAAGCTTATCAAAATGATATGTTGAGCGATCATAAAGATGCAGTGGATGCATTTCAAAAAGGCAGTAAAGATTTAAAAGATGCCGATTTGCAAAATTTTGCAACACAAACCTTATCAGCTATTCAAATGCACCTCGATTCAATTAAAGCAATTGCAGGTAAGAAATAACTTTTTTAAAGCATTAATAAAAAGGATGTCGAAAGGCATCCTTTTTTTTGCAGTTATTTTGAAAAGCATTTCTTTGCGCTGCCTGTATGGACAAGCTCGGATACATATTATTTATAAAGCTATACCCGATTATTGCCGCCATTTTATCGCCGTTTAATCGCAAAGCTGCTTTATGGATTAAAGGAAGAAAAAACATTTTAAAAAATATTGAAACTTCTTTATCGAACGATTTCTCAAAAAAAATATGGATGCATTGTGCATCGCTCGGCGAGTTTGAACAGGGAAGACCATTATTAGAGAAATTAAAAGAAACTTATCCAGGTTTTAAAACAGTGCTCACATTTTTTTCGCCTTCGGGCTATGAAGTAAAAAAGAATTCAGCCGATGCAGATTATATTTTTTACCTGCCGATAGATTCAAAGAAAAATGCTGCCGTTTTTTTTGATGTGGTTCAACCTTCACTCATCGTTTTTATTAAATATGATTACTGGTATTATTATTTGAAAGAAGCACATGAAAGAGAAATTCCGTTGCTGCTTGCTTCGGGAATTTTTTTGCCAAACTTTTCTTTTTTTAAATGGTATGGAAAAATGCGCAGGGAGATGCTTGCGTTTTTTACTCATTTGTTTGTGCAGAATGAAAACTCAAAACAATTATTGCAGAATATAAATATTACTAACGTAAGTGTTTCCGGCGATACAAGATTTGACCGTGTACTTGAAGTTGCAGCGGAAGAAAAAAAGTTTCCTGACATATTGCAATTTATCAGCGATAAAAAAACAATTGTTGCCGGCAGTACATGGACGGATGATGATGAAGCACTTGATCATTTTGTAAACACACACCCTGAACTAAAATTTATTATAGCACCGCATGATATTGGAGAATCGAGAATAAAAGAATGCAAAAGCCTTTATCATTTTTCTGTTACTTATTCTGAGTATAAAAATTTTATTGCAAGTAAAATTCCGCTTGCGGAAAATATAAATACACTTATTATTGATAACATAGGCATGCTGAAATTTTTATATCGTTATGCAAACATTTGTTATGTTGGCGGTGGTTTTGGCAACGATGGCATACATAATATTTTAGAAGCTGCGGTTTATTACAAACCTGTTTTGTTCGGTCCCGAATTCGATAATTTTTCTGAAGCGATTGAGCTTATAGAAAAAGGCGGCGCTTTTGATGTGGAAGATGCACTTGAACTGGAAAAACAATTAGATGAATTGCTGACTGATGACAGCCTTTATAAAGAAGCGTGCAATATTTCGGGGGAATATGTAAGAAATAATGTTGGCGCAACCAACTTAATTATAAAATATATTCAGGAGAACCTGCGTTTAACCAGCTCATCAAACAACTGAACTGCTTCGTTGCCCTCGCTCCATGCAAGTTTTAATTTTAATTCGCGTTTTATCCATAATTCCGCTTCACCATAAATATTAAAACTGTTTATTGTTTTAATACTGCGCTCGTACATAGTTTCGTCGCCGCGGAAAAGTTCATTAATAAAAACGTAACGGTCGTTTATTCCAACGGCTTTTCGCAAATCTTTTATTGGTGCACCTTTTATAGAGCTGCCAATTTCTTTGTGCGAAGAAGATAATTTCAATTTGTCGTTTAAGCTTTCACCATTCGCAGCAATCGTTTCATTAATTTCCTGTTGCTTAAGTGCAAGCGTTGGTATTTCAGTTAGAGGATCAAAAAATATTTCTTCATTTTTTTTCTCTTCTGGTTGAAACGTCTGTGATGTTTGTCTCGGGCCTTCACCGTTAATTTTTATTTCTGTTTTTGGCTGAGGCGCTACTACAGTTTCTGTTTCTTCAACTGTATGCGATTTATGAAATGCAGGGTAGAACACAGAAACAACAGACGAAAAATCATTATGTTTTACTTCTTCTGTTTTTTGCAGTTCAGATAAAAGCAATTGCGTTGTTATCAGCAATCTTTCTTTATCAGTATTATCGCGGTATTGCGCAACTAAACGATCAATCAACACACCAACTCTTTCCATGAGATATTTTATTTTTGGTAAAATATTGTCGCTGCTTAACGCAGGTGAGCTAAGTTACAACCTAACAATTACAATTTTATCTTAAATGTTTATTGAACCTTCAGTTTATGGAAAAAAGCGCGGATGGATCGAAGTGATTTGCGGTTCCATGTTTAGCGGTAAAACAGAAGAATTGATAAGAAGATTAAAGCGTGCACGCATTGCGAATTTAAAAACAGAAATTTTTAAACCTGCGCTTGATAACCGTTATCATGAGTTAAATGTAGTAAGTCATGATG
>JBEHXR010000050.1:0-14656 GCA_048498595.1 Bacteroidota bacterium | reverse complement strand
AATAATTTTATCAAGATAAGCATGCACGCAATTGGTGCAGGCACTTTAATTACATTCGTGATTTTTACCTGCCTGTATTATCAAACATTGTTTGGTGCAGACATAGCTGTTGTTACCATTTTAACGGGTCTAATTTGTACAGCAAGATTAATGTTGAATCATCATTCTGTAACAGAAATTTATTCAGGATTATTTATTGGAATTCTTTGCCAGCTTATTGGTTTCTGGCTGATGTTATAATTTAAAAATTTTGTACCAGCAAAGAGTAAACTGCAGAATCAAAAAATTCACCATTGAAAAAATAATTTTCTTTAAAATAAGCTTCCTGAACAAACCCGTTCTTCTCTAATAATTTCATTGACGCAATATTCCCAGGTTTTATATTGGCTTCAACAGAATGTAATTGCATCACACTAAAACCATAATTCAAAACGACTTTCATTGCTTCATTCGTTATTCCTTTTGAATGAAAATCTGTATGCAGCATATAGCCAATTTCTGCACGATAATGTTCACTTTCTATTCGCCAAAAACCAATAGTGCCAATTAAAGCAGGATCATCTTTTAAAGAAATTGCCCATGTAATTCCGCTCTTATTTTGCAGTGCTAATGCAATTACACCAATATAATTAAGTGCATCTTTTTCAGTTGTTGCCATTGGTCTGTCAATAAACTGCATAATTTTTTTATCTGATCTTAGTTTGAAAATACTATCCGCATCATTTTTGCTTACATTTCTTAGTACTAAACGTTCTGTGTATAAAACCGGAAACGGATCAAACTTTAAGTTCAGCATCTTATTATTAATTTAGATTACACAATTCAGGCAACTATAATCAAAATATTTTTATGAAGAAACAAGATACATCATCAGCCACACAAGAAATAATTCAGCAGCTAATTGCACTGCTTACAAAAGGAAATGCGCATGCAACTTTTAACGATGCGATTAAAAATATTCCTTTTGAAGACCTTGGTAAAACACCAAATAACCTGCCGTACAGCATATGGCAAATAACAGAACATATTCGCATTGCACAAAAAGATATTCTTGAATTTTCAACCAATAAAAATTATAAAGAGCTTGATTGGCCAAATGATTATTGGCCAAAAGAAGCTGCGCCAAAAAATGAAGCATCGTGGAAAAAATGTATTGATGAAATTCAAAAAGACCTTGATGAATTTATAGAATTGTTGAATGATAAAAACACTGATCTGTATACGCCTTTCGAACATGGCAACGGACAAAATTTATTGCGTGAAGCTTTGCTGATTGCAGATCACACAAGTTACCACACCGGAGAAATAATTGTGATAAGAAGATTATCAGGTAACTGGAAAAGTTAAATCAATAAACAAGATCTTCATAAGCTGCCTGCAATTCATTATAGGCATGCTGATCGTTTGCAGCTTTTGCAGCGTTCATTCCTTTTTCGTAACAGTTAATGGCAGATTGCTTTTCGTTTTTGCGTTCTAATAATTTTCCCAAATGATAATAGGAGCCAATATAATCAGGTGAATCTTCTAATACGGCTTCAAAAAGAGTTTGCGCTTTATCGTCATCACCCAGCTTTACATATTCCAATGCAAGTGCATGACGTAAAAAATTATCAGTAGGATTTTTCTGCAGATATTCTAAAATTTTTTCAATTCTATTCATCATTAAAAATAAAAAATCCCGCCGTAGCGGGAATAAAAGTTATTCAATTCTTATTTGTTTATTAATTGTTTTGCCTGATGAATTTGTTATTAAAACATAATACTCGCCTGTTGGCAAATGCATTGCTACACTAATTGTATTTGTGCCTGCATTTAAAGATTTTGCAGCTTTATAAAAGGGTTCACCCAACGTATTTTGTATAATAACATTTACCTGTTGAGACTTTGCTGATTTATATGTAATGATAAAGTTTCCGTTCGATGGATTTGGTGCAACTGTAAAACTTTCACTCACTGTTTCTGCATTAGCATTTTGTAAAGCAGTGGTTACAGGTACAATATGATAAATCGTTCCGTTTGATGCATTGGCAAGATAAATTTCATTTTTATTATCAACACCAAACGTAGTGTATGCATAGCTGTCGCCATGATAAACATCTTCTTCCGTTGCGTTTGGATTATGTATTACAAGTGTTCTGATTATGCCGCTGCAATAATCAGTAAAGAAATATTTTCCTTTTAAACTGCTGTATTTTTTTCCGCGATAAACAAAACCACCAATGATAGAACAATCTCCTGTTGTGCTGCTGTGCTCATATTCATATATTGGATACTTATAAAAAGATTGTGGATTACAGCCTGCAGTGTTATAGGCATGATTGCCTTCATAACAACGCCATCCGTAATTTTTTCCGCCTGCCTTACCCTGGTAATCTACTTCTTCCCAGGTTTCCTGACCAACATCTGCAATAATTAAATTTCCATTTAGTGCATCGAAACTCCAGCGCCATGGATTGCGTAAACCCAATGCCCATATTTCTTTTTTGTAGCGTGATGAATCAACGAAAGGATTATCTGCAGGAATTGAATACGGATTGCCGTGATGCACATCAATACGTAACATTTTTCCTAACAGGCTTTGCGGATTTTGTGCATTATTGTTGGGATCGCCGCCGCTGCCGCCATCACCCATTCCAATGTATAAATAACCATCAGGGCCAAAACGTGTGTCTCCGCCGTTATGATTATTGAATGGTTGTTGAATTTGCAGAATCTTTTTTTCTGAAGCAGGACTTGCAGTGTTTGGATAATTTGCTTTAAATCGTGATATCTGTGTGTTTCCGCTTTTGTTTATGTAATTCACGTAAAAATATCCATTGTTTAAATAGTCGGGATCGAATGCAAGACCAAGCAAGCCTTGTTCATTACCGCTTGATAAAACCCTGTCGCTAATATCAAGAAAAGGTTTATTACGTTTATTGCCGGTTGAATCTATAATAATTATTTGACCTGTTTGTTGCACAACGAATAACCTGCTGTCGCCACAATTTTCAATCGTAGCAGGTCTTACAAAACCCGTAGCCACCGGTTGAAGCGCTATTATGTTTTGCGAATAAGAAACGAAATTGATTAAGCAGACTAAAATTAAAAGCGTAAAATTTTTTTTCATACATGCAACATTTAGTTGGGTAAGTTAATAAGAAATAAGAGAAACCATGAAGCAGAATGCATTGTCTTTGCAATAAAAAACCGCTTCATTAATATGAAACGGTTTTAAAATAGAATTCAAATTTGTTATTGCATCATAGCTATAAACTCATCAAATAAATAACGGCTGTCATGTGGGCCGGGCGTACTTTCAGGATGATACTGCACACTAAATGCAGGCTTGTTTTTCATGCGAATACCTTCAATGCTTTCATCATTTAAATTCATGTGTGTGATCTCAACTTCACGATTATCTCTTACAGCATCGGGCACTACACCAAAACCATGATTTTGTGTTGTGATTTCACATTGCCCGGTAATAATATTTTTTACAGGATGATTTAAACCTCTGTGCCCGTGATGCATTTTGAAAGTTGGAATATCATTCGCTAAAGCCAGTAGTTGATGACCTAAACAAATGCCAAATAAAGGTTTTTCTTCTTTCAATAAATTTTTCACAGTTTCAACTGCATACGGCATCGCTGCAGGATCGCCGGGACCATTAGAGATAAAATATCCATCTGCATTAAATGCTTTAATTTCCTGCAAAGATGTTTTGGCAGGAAACACTTTTAAATAAGCGCCTCTTTTTACAAGTGAAGTAAGAATATGTTGTTTAACACCATAATCCATCACGGCAACTTTTATTTTACTGTTCTCCTCGCCCACTGTATAAATTTCTTTTGTGCTTACAACGCTTGCAAGTTCAAGTCCATCCATGTCAGGCACTTTGTCTAATTCGTTCTGCAAATCGTTCAGATCAGAAATTTCAGAAGAAATGATGCAGTTCATTGCTCCTTTTGACCGAATATGCGCAACTAACGAACGTGTGTCAATACCTTCAATCGCAACAATATTATTTGCTTTCAAATAAGCATCCAAACCATCTGTAGCTAAATATCTTGAAAATTTATTTTCAAGATTGCGGCCAATTAAACCACGAATCTTTACAGAAGTGCTTTCCTGGTCAAAAGGATTTACGCCATAGTTTCCAATATGAACATTGTTCATTATAAGAATTTGTCCATAATAACTTGGGTCAGTAAATACTTCCTGGTAACCGGTCATCCCGGTATTAAAACAAATCTCGCCGGTTGTGGTGCCGATCTTACCAAATGCTTGTCCTTTAAAAAATGTTCCGTCTTGTAATAAGAGATAGGCGTCTTGCTGAATGTGAGGCATCTTTTTTGAATATATTTTCAAAATGCAAAAGAAAGCTATGCAATTGAAATTTTATTATAAAGTTTTCCAGATAAAATTAAACAGATGCACGGCGTTTAATTCTTTTTAAAGAAAAGTGAAATAAAAAAATTATTTAAACAAACGCCTCAACTTTGCGTATAAATTATAGAGGATTTTTTTATGAAGAAAGAGCGGTTACCGGGGTTTGAAAGATTAATGATCTTCTCTGCACTCATTTCGTTTGGCTTATTGTTTTACCGTTGTGTTTTTACATTAAGCTTTCATTACACATATTTTTTATGGAATTTAATAATTGCATATGTGCCCTACATTATAAGCAAGCAATTATTAAAGTGTAAAGACTTAAATGGGAAATCAATTTTGTTAGTTACTGTTTGGCTGTTGTTTTTCCCTGCCTGTGTGTATTTACTTACAGACATACTTGAGATGCATAAAACAGATCGCTTTCCGGTTATATACGACGCAATTTTATATATGTCGTTTGCATGGAATGCGCTGTTGCCTGCGTTAATGTCTTTAAAAAATGTAGAAATGTTTTTAAGAAAACGTCTTTCATTTTTTATGGTGAAGATTTCTATTCTCTTCTTTATTTTTTTAAGCAGTTATGGTATTTGCGTTGTAAGATTTTTACATTTAAAAAACTGGGATGTAGTTACCAACTTTAAAAGATTTTTACAGGTTTCAGCAAACCATATTTTAAATCCAACAGATCATATTCATGCATGGCTTTCTATTATTTCGCTCATGTTACTGTTAGATGTAATTTATGTAGGATTTAAAAAGTTATACTACCTGCACAAAACAAACCAGACACTATTGTTTTAATAAAAGAATAATTATGAGAGCCGGATAAAATTATCCGGCTTTTTTATTTACTGAATGTTAGAAACAGAAAAAGATTTCTGACGAAGAGAATAGCTTAAGCCATTAATATCTCTTTATTGTATTTGTTCCTGTAATTGATTGGAGAAAGACCCGTAAATTTTTTAAACGTATTTCTAAAGGCTTTTGCATCGGAATATCCAACGTTATACATCACTTCATTTACGTTTTTCCTGGTGCTTTCAAAATCTTTTTTTGCAGCTTCAACTTTTACGCGCTGAATATATTCCATCACAGTGTTTGATGTTGCTTTCTTAAACCTGCGTTCCATATTTCTTCTGCCCAGTGCAAACATCGATGCGAGTTGCTCCACTGTAATCTTTTCATCGAAATTATTTTCTATAAACTCCTGCGCTTTTTTTATAGGCTCATCATCGTGTTCTTTTTGTCCCTGAAAAATTATAAACGGCGACTGGCTTACTTTATCAATATCAATCATAAAAGATTTTGCAATCATTACAGCCACGTCGCGCCCTGCATATTTTTCAATTATATAAACCAAAAGATTTAAAAAAGAATATGCGCCACCACTTGTATAAATGCCATCTTCTTCCGTTATAATTTTATCATCAACAAGATTTACAGCAGGAAACAATTCTCTGAATTGTTTTGCCGCAGACCAATGTGTTGAACATTGTTTGCCATTTAGCAAGCCTGTGCCTGCAAGGAAAAAAGATGCTATGCAAAACGTTGCAATCTCCGCTCCTTTGTTATATTGATGAAGGATCCACGGCACAAAAGCAGCATTATCTTTCATAGCAGTTTGCGGATCGCCATGTATTGCAGGAATAATTATAAGATCGGTTTTTTTAATATCAGCAATTAAAACATCAGGACCAATTTTAAACAAACCATTTCGCTGGCTTGCTTCTTTTGTAATGCCCACTAATTGCACTTTAAACAATGGCGGCTTATCCATCTTTTTAAGAATAGAATTTACTTCATTAAAAATCTGGTGTGTGCCTTCAATGTTTACAACACTTGTGTGTCCCCTGGGAATAAGAATAGAAATATGTTTCATATGCGCTTGTTTATTTCAGATCAAAGTGGTTAATCTTAAATCCGTGTCACAAACTTAAAAAACATTTTTGTCGCAATCAACTCCTATGAATGGCGCATTTGCACCGTTTATAAAATAAAGGCCAATAGTAGGTTTGTGATACAATTTTTTCAAATGGAAAAACTAAATCTTAAAAACCACATTAAAGCTTTTGGCTTTCGCGTAACAAACTTTCCCAACGGTATTCAAAAAGCATTTGATGAACTGATACAGAAAACCGGCGATAATGCCGGCGAAAGAAATTATTACGGCATAAGTTATATGGAAAATGGAAACATGATTTATAATGTAGCCGCAGAAGAAAAGCAAACAGGCGAAGCAGAAACGTTAAACTATAAAACTTTCATGATTGAAAGTGGTGATTATATTACAGAAGCATTGAATGACTGGCAATCTAAAACACATTGTATAAAAGATATTTTTCAGAAGATAATGAATGATGGAAAAGCAGATTATACAAAGCCTGCAATTGAATGGTATAAAAATGATAAAGAAATGTTGTGCATGGTGAAATGCTAAATAATTAATAAACTAAAAAAATTATGTTTAAAAACACAAAAGCATTCAGCAGTTTTTCTGTAAACGATTTGCAGAAAGCAAAAGATTTTTACGGCAATACACTTGGCTTAGCAGTAAAAGATAATCCAATGGGTTTAATTGAACTGCAAATTGCAGGCAGCAATAATATTATGATTTACCCAAAACCAAATCATGAACCTGCAACATTTACTGTTCTTAATTTTCCGGTAAATGATATTGATAAAGCAGTTGATGAATTAACAGCAAAAGGTGTTGTATTTGAAAAATATAATTATCCTGAACTTAAAACAGATGACAAAGGAATTGCAAGAGGTGATGGCGGCGCGAAAGGACCTAACATTGCATGGTTTAAAGATCCCGCAGGAAATATTTTATCTGTAGTTGAACAGCATTAATTGAGTAAGCCTTGCTAAGCGCTGCTTAAATATTTTTTTTATGACGAATTATACATTGAATACAGATACATTATTTGTATCGCTCGACGAAACATGGAATGAATTTTTTAAACTTGTTTGTTGCACAGATGAAAATGATATCAACCAAACTCCTTTTGAAAACAGTTGGACGGTTGCGCAACTTGCAACGCATGTAAAAAAATCAAACAACGCCATTATACAAGGCTTGCAAATGAAAGGCACGCCTGCAAACAGAAACGCTGATGAAAGAGAAGAAGAGCTTAGAAAAACTTTTCTTGATCTCACAATAAAATTTAATTCGCCGGATTTCATTGTTCCTGAAAACAAGGAATATCAAAAACGAGCAGTTGTAGAGCAGCTTGAAAATTCTATCGAACAATTAAAGCAGTTAAGAAAAACAACTAATCTTTCTGAAATTATCAGCCTGCCCATTTTTGGCGAAATAACTAAGCTCGAGCTTTTGTATTTTGTATTATATCACACACAACGACATTTACATCAACTGAAAAATATTTTAAGCGTAGTTGAACATAAAAATTGAAATTAGCTTTTCAACTTAAAGAAATTATATGCGGAAATAGTTGTTTCGAACCTTGTATTATGCATTAGAAAAATAGTTGTTTGCAATTATGGTTTCAGCAATTAAGAGAAATAAAAAGCAAAACTTTTTTTTGATATTGATGCTTGGCGCATTGAATACCATCACGCCATTTTCAATTGATATGTATTTACCTGCGTTTCCAAAAATTGCAACCGACTTACATACAACTATTCAAAATGTTGCGCTTTCTGTTTCAACTTATTTTTTAGGCTTTGCAGTTGGTCAAATTTTATACGGTCCGCTGCTTGACAGGTTTGGCAGAAAACGCCCTTTGTACATCGGTATTATTTTGTACATTATAGCAACCGTTTTATGCAGCACATCAAACTCGATAAACGCATTATACGGTATAAGGTTTATGCAGGCTTTAAGTGGCTGCGTTGCATCTGTGGCCGCAATGGCAATGGTGCGTGATTTTTTTCCGCCTGGTAAAAGCGCATCTGTTATTTCATTATTAATGCTCATACTTGGCGCATCACCCATGCTTGCACCAACTGTTGGCAGTTTTATAATGTCGTTCCTCAGTTGGAGATACATTTTTATTTTACTTGCGCTGATTGCTTTAATAATTTTAGTAATCGTTTTTTTCTTTCTTCCGCAAACGCAGCAGCCCGATCTTTCCATTTCATTAAAACCAAAACCAATCATCAACACTTTTAAAAATATTTTGCTGCAACCACAGTTTTACATTTTCTCGTTTGCAGGCACGTTTGCTTTTTCCGGTTTGTTTGTTTACGTAGCCGGTTCGCCTGCAGTTTTTATGGAGGGCTTTCATGTACCGCCTAAAACATACGGCGGCATTTTTGCTTTGCTTTCTGTTGGATTTATCGGCAGCAGTCAATTAAATCATATACTCACACGCAAATATAAAAGCGAAGAAATTTTGCGTGTTACATCAATCATACAAACTATTTCCAGCATTTTATTTTTTATTGGTGTTTTGAATAATTGGCTGGGAATAATTACAACGATTATTTTTCTTTTTATCATTTTAAGTTGTGCAGGATTAATTTATCCTAATGCCGCTGCTGTTGCGCTTGCACCTTTTCAAAAAAATGCGGGCAGCGCATCTGCATTGCTTGGATTTATACAAATAGGAATTGGCGGTTTAATATCATCGGGCGTTGGTTTTCTGCATCAGAAAGGCAGCTTTTCAACTTCATGCATTATGGCAATTACATCTTGCATTGCTTTATTAATATTCTTATCAGGCAAAAAAATTTCTCTAAAGAATATGAATGCTGCAATTGAAATAAATGCATTTCATTAAAAAATGTTTCACAAAATTTATTAGTTAACAATTAAAATTTAATCAAATGCCATCAATGAATCCTTATCTCAATTTCAACGGTAACACAGAAGAAGCTTTTAATTTTTACAAATCAATTTTTGGCGGTGAGTTTACAATGCTGCAACGCTTTGGCGATGCACCCAATATTCCATCCAATTTAAAAGACAAAATTATGCACGTTAGTTTGCCTATTGGAAAAGGCAACATTTTAATGGGCACGGACTCCTGCGAAGAAATGGGCTTTAAGCTTACGCAAGGAAATAATTTTTACATCTGTTTAGATGCTGACAGCAGGGAACAAGCGGATAAATTTTTTAATGCACTTGCGGAAGGCGGCAAAGTTGAAGCGCCTTTACAAGATATGTTTTGGGGTGCATACTGGGGAAGTTTAAAAGATAAGTTTGGAATTCAGTGGATGCTTAATTATGCAAAGCAACAATAAAATAAAAGGCAACAAATGTTGCCTTTTTTATTTTAATATTTAGAATGAAGAAAGATTAAGATCAATCATCACTTGCTGCAGCTTCAACAACAACTTTATTTAATTTATTCGTTAAGGGTAATAGTAAAAAACAGGCAATAATTGCAGCAATCGCGCTTATTGCAAAGAACACAGCTTTGTTATCAAACTTATCCCAAAAGCCTGCAAGAATACCTGAAATTTTTGCACCTAATGATGTTGTAATAAACCATCCGCCCATCATTAATGAAGTAAATCTTCGCGGAGCAACTTTTGATGTGAGTGATAATCCCACCGGGCTTACAAATAATTCGCTGATGGTAAAAACACCATAGCTGCTGAATATCCACCAGCTTGAAACTTTATTGATATAAATATTGGTTGATAAACATGCAATCACCATCACAACAGAAGACAACCCTGCGATCAATGTTCCCCACGCAAACTTGCTGGGCGTTGAAAGTTCTTTTTTGCGTGCTTTCATCCAACCAAAAAATGCGACAACGATTGGTGTTAAAACAATTATCCAAAATGGATTGATAGATTGGTAAATTTCTGTTGATATCAATTTCAAATCTTGCCCTGGTGGAGGATATTTATCTTTTGGTAAGTTTTGAAAATATAAATCAGTGCCTTGCTTAGTCATCACTTTTCCTTTGTCATCAGCCACTGCATGAAATTGGTTGTCAACAACGGGAATTTCCTTTGGTGTTGTATTAACCGTTTCTAAAAAACCAAATGGCTTTAATGCAGGTTGAATAACCTTTGGCGCTTCACGATCGGTATAAGTTTTTGCCCAAATTGTTAGGGCAGTAGAGTTTTGATTATAAATGTTCCAGAAAATAATTGAAACGCCAAACAGAATTAATAAAGTGCTGATGCGCTTTCTTTCAAATCCTGTTGCGCGATACATTAAACTGAAATAAAAAATAATAACAGGAATGCAGGCAAAAATAAAGGCATCATCAGAATCTGAACCCAAAATATTTCCAGGGATAAACCATCCAATTATACCTGCAATAACCGCGGGCAAAAAAACTTTCGCAACAATTTGCGAAATAGGCATATCATCTTTATGCACTGGTTTTAAAACATCAGCATACTTTACATGCTTTAAACCAAAAGCAAGCCATATCATGCTAAACACCATTCCAAAACCTGCAGCAGAAAAAGCCCAGCCCCACGTATAATGATTACGCAAAAAAGCAGCAACAAAATTGCAAACGAATGCACCGATGTTTATGCCCATATAAAAAATGTTGTACGCAACATCTTTCTTTGGTTTCAAATCAGGGCGGTTATAAATATTACCAAGTAATGTACTGATATTGGGTTTAAAAAATCCATTGCCAATAATAGCAGAAGTCAATCCTAAATACATTACCAGATCGCTGCCATTTAACGCAATTAAAAAATAGCCGAGCGCTAATAAAGTTCCGCCTAAAAAAATAGATTTTGTATAACCTAAATATCTGTCTGCAATTAAACCGCCAATAAACGGCGTTAAATAAATCAACGCAACATAACTGCCTACAATGCTTACGGCTGCTGCATTATCCAAACCTCTTCCGCCATGGCTAACCGTATCGGTTAAATACAATAAAAAAATGCCAACCATTAGATAGTAACCAAAGCGTTCCCACATTTCAGTAAAAAATAAAACATATAATCCGCGGGGATGTTTGCCTGTTGCAGTTGCTGGTTGATTCATGCTGATGATTTTCGTTAGAGAATTTATTGATGGCTCAAAATAAGCAGAAATTTCTATAAACAAATATGAATATACCAGAGCCGGTATTTGTTATTACAAAAAACTATTTGCTGTGATATTTCACAAGTTCATCAATCGGTTGCTTTATAATATTGCCTAACTCCATTTCATAACTATTGCACAGCGAGGCAATCACATCTTTAAAACCATAAGCAATACTTCCTGTAAAGTGAATTGGATACAACCAGCTTTCATGATACTTGCGCAGGTGCGTAAAAAAGAAATCATTCAATCCATCCTCAATTATATTTTCAATCATATAATGATTGCGGTTCTCTGCAAGAAAAATGGCAAACGAAGCGAGATAACGATTTGGTTGTGGTTGTTTGTAAACATGATCTAAAATTTCAGCAGCAGCTACATTATATTTTTTATCGAAGGCAAGCATCAGCTCTTCATCAAATGTTTTATATAAATAATGCTGCAATACTTTTTTACCAAGATAAGCGCCGCTGCCTTCATCACCCAAAACATAACCCAAACCCGGGCTGTTCTTTAAAATCTTTTTGCCATTATAGTAGCACGAATTACAACCCGTACCTAAAATACATGCAATACCTTTTTCATTTTTACAAAGCGCTCTTGCAGCACCCAACAAATCTGTTTGCGCCTCAATTTCAGCCTTATTAAAAATCTTTTTTAATGTTGAATGAATAAAACGTTTGTTTTTATCATCTCTTAAACCGGTACCATAAAAAAATACCTGCTCAATTTTTTGCTGTTTAAGTTTAGGTAATAATTCTTTGTTCAGCGAAGCGATAATTTCATCAGCAGATAAAAAATAAGGACTAATTCCCCTTGTAATAATTTTCTTTTTTCTGCCGTTATTTAAATAGCACCATTCGCATTTGGTAGAGCCGCTATCGGCAATTAATATACCGTTCATCTATGTATTTAATAATTCGTTTTAAAATATGTGAGTATAATTGCAAAGGTTATTATGATATTCGCATTCGGGCATCAAGTTAAAGAATCAAAAATATATGGTTAGAAAAAAAGTTCAGGTATGGTTGCCACTGATTTTTTCTCTGGTGATGATTTTGGGTATGGTTATCGGTTATAAGCTGAGAGAAAATACATCCGGCGGCGATTCCTTTTTAAAAAATAATGACAGAACTCCGCTGGAAGAAGCGCTCAGTCTTATACAGAATAAATATGTAGATAAGGTACATTTAGATAGTATTGAAGCACCTGCCATTAGCGGTGTATTAGATCAGCTTGATCCGCATTCAATTTATATTCCTGCAACAAACGTAGAAAGTATGAACGAAGATTTGCAGGGCGGCTTCCAGGGCATCGGCGTGGAATTTCAAATGATAAAAGATACAGTGAATGTGATGAATGTAATTCCCGATGGACCTTCTTACAAAGCGGGTGTTGAGATCGGCGATAAAATAATTGCGGTAAATGATACATTCAATTTAACCGGCAAAAATATTTCTACGGATGATGTGCGCAAGCAATTGCGCGGACCTGCAAACAGCGATGTTGAAGTAACTGTGCTGCGCAATAGTCAGCAAAAGCAAATAAAAATTATTCGGGGCAATATTCCGCTGTATTCTTTGGATGCCGCTTACATGATAAATTCAAACACCGGTTATATTAAGCTTAATAAATTTTCTGAAACTACTTACCAGGAATTTATGGGCGCGATGGAAAAACTGCAAAAGCAAAACATGCAGCAATTGATTCTTGATTTGCGTGATAATGGCGGCGGCATCATGCAGGAAGCTGTAGAAATTGCTGATGAATTTTTAGATGACGATAAATTAATTGTTTATACGCAAGGTGTGCATTCGCCGCGCCAGGATTATCGCGCCAGTAAAGATGGTGTTTTTGAAAAAGGAAAATTAATTGTGCTGGTTGACGAAACATCTGCATCTGCGAGCGAAATTCTTGCGGGCGCTTTGCAGGATTGGAACAGGGCCACAATTATAGGCAGAAGAACATTTGGTAAAGGTTTGGTTCAACAGCAATTTAATTTATCTGATGGTTCTGAATTGCGCTTAACGGTTGCACGCTATTACACGCCTGTTGGCAGAAATATTCAAAAACCATACGACAAAGGAAAAGAAGAATATGAAGAGGAATTACTGAACCGTTTTCATGACGGTGAAGTTGTAATTGGTGATACTGCAAAACCAAAAGGGCAGGCATTTAAAACACCCAATGGTCATTTGGTTTATGGCGGTGGTGGTATTATGCCCGATATTTTTGTTCCGTATGATACAACATCCCAACCAAAACAAGTAGTACAATTATATATGAAAAATACGCTCACTGATTTTATATATAATTATTATGTTGAACACAGAGATCAGTTGCAGCAATATAAATCGCCTGAAGATTTGTACAAGCAGTTTCATTTTAATGAAACCGACTGGCAGCAGTTTAGCAATTTTGCGAAGCAGGATTCTGTTGATGTAAGCAAGTTATCAGACAGCGCGAAAAATTTTGTGATCTCACAAATGCAGAATTTATTGGCAAGGCAGATATGGAGAACGGAAGGTTATTTCGAATTGTTGAATCAAAATGACCCGATGATTAAAAAAGCGCTGGAGGTTTTAAAATAATTCCTTTAACAAATTGTTGTATTGAATCAAATTCAAAATGTAGTTTTATACTGCATTGATAGAAAAATCAACGATACAATTATTACGCTTTCCATTCTCCTTTTTTTTAATGCCCGTTTATTGGTTCGCTTTATCATTCGTTGAAAGAATAAATATTACAAACGCGGTTCTTCTTTTTTTTATCATCCATGTTTTGGTTTATCCTTCCAGCAATGGTTATAATAGTTACAACGACAGAGATACATCAAGCATCGGCGGCATTAAAAATCCTTTACAACCCACCAAACAATTATTTGTTTTTACTGTTGTAATGGATGTGTTAAGCATCATTCTTTCACTTTTCATTTCTGTACAAACAGCAATACTTATATGCATTTATATTGTTTGTTCGAGGTTGTATAGTTATAGAAAAATCAGGTTGAAAAAATATCCGCTGATTGGATACCTAATCGTGATAATAAACCAGGGCGGTTTAATTTTTTACACGATATACAACGCAGTTAATCTTTCATCGAACACAAGTTTGCCATGGCTTGGAATGATATGTTCCACTTTACTGATCGGCGGCTTCTACCCTATCACACAAATTTATCAGCATACAGACGATGCTGCGGATAATGTAAAAACCATCAGCATGATGCTGGGTAAAAAAGGAACGTTCATCTTTTGTTCTGTTATTTACACAGCCACATTCGCGTTACTCTTTTATCAT
>JBEHXR010000049.1:0-14843 GCA_048498595.1 Bacteroidota bacterium | reverse complement strand
GATCACTTCGGCAAACAAACCATTATTACAACAGACCTGTTAATTGAAGGCATTCACTTCGATTTAATGTATACGCCGCTAAAACATCTTGGCTACAAAAGCGTGATCGTTAACTTAAGCGACGTATATGCAATGAATGCAACGCCAACACAAATAACGGTAAGCATTGGTATAAGCAATCGTTTTAGTGTTGAAGCGCTGAACGAATTTTATGAAGGCATTTACGCAGCCTGTGAAAAATATAATGTTGATCTTGCCGGTGGCGATACATCTTCATCACAAAAAGGTTTTATTATTTCTGTAACTGCAATCGGCGAAGTTGCGCCCAATAAATTTGTAAAAAGAAGCACAGCGAATAAAGGTGATCTCATTTGTGTAAGCGGTGATTTAGGCGCTGCATTTCTTGGATTAACATTGCTTGAAAGAGAGAAAAATATTTATATAGAAAATCCCCAGATACAACCCGACCTTGAAGGCGAAGATTACATTGTTGGAAGATTTTTAAAACCTGAAGCAAGAAAAGACATTGTTGAATTTTTTGAGCAACAAAAAATAATTCCAACCGCAATGATGGATATCAGCGATGGATTAAGCAGCGAAATATTGCACATCTGTAATCAAAGCAATGTAGGTTGTATTTTATATGAAGAAAAATTACCCATTGCAGAACAAACACGCAATGCAGCTTTTAAATTCAATCTTGACCCAACTGTTTGTGCATTAAACGGCGGCGAAGATTACGAATTGTTATTCACCGTTAAGCAAGATGATTACAATAAGATAACACTTAATGAAAACATAAGTGTTGTTGGTTATATAAAAGATATAGAAGAAGGAAGAAGATTTTTGTCAAAAGGCGGCAACAGTTTCGACATTACTGCGCAAGGCTGGAATTCTTTAAAGTAGCTTCTTCAATATCACCATTTGGCCTAAATGATAATGTGCATGCTCAACCATTCCCTGGAAATTTTTATAGTACGAAGATCTACCGGTTGGTGAGGTTTCAAATAATTTTTCCGCTGGAAAATTTTTAACAGCATCCGCAAGCTGAACAAACGACTGATGCGCTTTTTCTTTCAAATCATTCCAGTCATCTTCATTTTTTAATTCTCCTGCATCAAAACCATTTGAACCAGGAACGGAAGGATTGTTGCCTTTTGCGCGTTCCATCATAACACCATTCCAATAGTATAAATGGTGCAGCAACGAAGCAATCGTATTTTTTGAAGCCGCTGTTTGTTGCTGTGCCTGCTGCCATGTAACATCACTCAATGTATTTGCAATGTTTACATCCGTCCAGTTTTCGCCATTGTAAACATCGTTTATATGCGTTGCAATTGCATTCAGAATATTCATAAACATGTTTTTATAAACTTAAGAACATTGCGTGAATAAAAGATTTTTATTGCATTTTGAAATAAGAATAATTTGCCATATAACATTAATCCTCAAAACTAAAATCTGTACGCATGAAATACAAACTGCTTGGAAGAAGCGGCTTAAAAGTTTCTGAATTATGTCTTGGCACAATGAGCTTTGGCGCGCAAGCCGGTTGGGGCGCTGATAAAGAAACCAGCTTTAAAATAATGGAAGCATTTGCAAATGCCGGCGGAAATTTTTTAAACACGGCAAACATTTATCATCTTGGCAACAACGAAAAAATCATCGGTGAATTTTTAAGCAGTCGCAACAGAGATTATTTTGTGCTTGCAACAAAATATTCATTGCAGGGTAACAATAAAATTTCCACTGCAAGTGTAAATAATCACAGGAATCTTATATGCAGTGTTGAAGAAAGTTTAAAACGATTACAAACTGATTTTATTGATGTGTTGTACCTGCATATAGGTGATCGATACACGCCAATTGATGAGTTATTATATGCAATGAATGATTTAATTAAGCAGGGAAAAGTTTTATATACAGCAATGAGTGATGCACCTGCATGGATTATTTCAAGAGGAAATACAATGGCAGAACTCATGGGCTGGAACCAGTTTGTAGCAATTCAAATTGAATATAATTTATTGCAGCGCTCAGCCGAGCGTGATCTTATACCAATGGCAAAGCATTTTAATATCAGCATTACTCCATGGGCAGAACTTGATACATTTGATGCAAGACATTTACATAACGACAGCGCTCGCATAAAACATAACAATCGCTTAAATGCGGGCAGCCGCCGTCTTACACAAGCAATAATTACTGTTGCAGAAAAATTAGAAGCTGATCCATCGCACATAGCTTTGAAATGGGCAATGCAACAACCGTTTTCCGTAATTCCGATTGTTAATGCAACGAGCGAGCAACAACTTCTGAAGAATTTAAAAGTAGTTGATGTAACAATTTCTGAAGAAGACATGAAACATCTTGATGAAATAAGTTCTGTTGATTCTAAAAATTTAGAAAAACCTTCCAAAGAGGAAGCCGTGCAAATGAATGCTTACGAAGGCATGTATGGTAAAATAGAAATGCATTAGTTTTAATGCAGCTATGACCTACGATGAATTTATATTAACGATCGAGAATGATGACTTTCCAACATCACTTCCATTATACATGCAGGCTTTATGGTACGATGCAAAAGGCGACTGGCATAAGGCACATTCATTAATAGATTCAATGGATGATAAAAATTCCTGTTGCGTTCATGCATACCTGCACAGGAAAGAAGGCGACATAAATAATGCTGATTACTGGTACAGGCGCGCAAACGCAAAAAGACCTTCAATAAGTTTGCAGGAGGAATGGAAAGCTATTACGATGGATTTGTTGCTTAAGTAAGTTGAGCGCTTAATAAGAGCTTTCAATATAGAGCTGTTAAGCACTAAAATATCTCAGTGCCCTTTCCATCTGTTGGTTCAGACACACGTGTTCCATAATGTGTTTTACCATCGTCACCCTTATAAACAGGACCATGCCAAAGCATCATCAGCATTGCAAAAACGAATACAATAACAAAAGATATAAATACCATCACGGTGAAACGTTTAACATCGTGCGGAGCAGAATGAGCAGCCATAATTTTTATTTAGTTTAATGCAATTATTGAGGCTCAAAAATAAGTAAGATTCATTATACAGCATACTTCATCATATTTAAAATAAGATCAGGGTCAGCACAATTCTTCAAATACTTATCTTTTTTTCCATAAGCACAAACACCAGGGTAATCTCCCCTATTCATTTCAAGATCTTTTATAATTTGAAAATGCAAATGCGGCGGCCAGTTACCATTTTCTGCAGGCATACCAAAATGCGCTATTTCTTTTCCGCGAATAACATAATCACCGGCCTGTATATTGTTGATATCATTCAAAGAAATGTGACCGTACAAACTGTAAAAGGGAATGCCATCCAACTGGTGCAATAAAATTAATGTAGCGCCATAATCGCCCATCTTGTTATTAAATGCAAAGCTGTGCACCATGCCACCCATAAACGCAAAAATGGGTGTGCCTGCCTCGCCCCAAATATCAATACCTAAATGCAAGCGGCGCGGTTCTTCGCCGGGTTTATCTGCATCAAACACTTTACTGCGGCTGTAAATATTTCTGTTCTCAGCATAACCGCCAATTCCATATAAGAATTTTGCGCCTTTTATTTTTTGGCTGATGTAGCTTGTAAATCTGTCTGCATCATCTAAAATCTCATTGCTTAATTCTTTATTGGTTGAAGTAAAATTCATGTGCAGCAGTTTATCCTTTTTTTCGTTAAAAGGAACTACTGCATGAAAAGTATGCTGATACTTTTTTAGTGAAGCACTTAGTTCGGGATTATTGATCATTCTTCTAAATTACATCAACCAATCATCGCTACAAATAACTCAAATTAATTTTCGGGTTAAGTGCCAGAAGTGTTTCATACATTAACTCAATCGTATTGTCAATATCATCCCTATGCAGCATTTCAACTGTTGTATGCATATAACGCAGGGGTATTGAAATTAAAACAGATGGGCAGCCGTCATTCGCATAAGCAAAGCTGTCTGTATCAGTTCCCGTAGTTCTGCTAAGTGTGCGCCATTGCACCGGAATTTTTTTCTTTGTTGCAACATCTTCAACAAAACTCAAAAGCTTGTTGTGTATAGCAGGCGCATACGCCAGTGAAGGTCCTTTGCCGCAGGCAATATCACCCTCAACAATTTTATTAATCATCGGTGTTGTGGTATCGTGCGTAACATCTGTAACCAAAGCAATATTTGGTTTAATGCGGCGTGCAATCATTTCGGCGCCCCGCAAGCCAATTTCTTCCTGCACAGCATTTACAACATACAATCCAAATGGTAATTTATTTTTATTTTGATTGATGAGCCGCGCCACTTCTGCAATCATAAATCCACCAACGCGGTTATCAAAGGCACGACCGATATAATATCCGTTTGCGAGTTCATCGAAGCCTTCTTCATAAGTAACAACAGAACCTATATGTACGCCTAAATCTTCTACTTCCTTTTTATTTCTCGCGCCACAATCTAAAAAAAGATTATCCGGTTTGGGTTGTAGCTCTTTTGCATCGCTGCCTGCATGACGTGTATGAATTGCGGGCCATCCAAACACAGCTTTTACAGGTCCTTTCTTTCCATGAATGATAACCCTTTTTGCAGGCGCCACCTGGTGATCTACGCCGCCATTTCTTTTTAAATAAATTAAACCCTGGTCGTTTATATAATTTACAAACCAGCTTATTTCATCTGCATGTGCTTCAATCACTACTTTAAATGCAGCATCAGGATTAATTACACCCACAGCAGTTCCGTACGAATCGGTAAAAGTTGTATCAACATATGGCCTTATATATTTCAGCCAAACTTTTTGCCCGCTGCTTTCAAAACCAACAGGCGATGGCGTATTGATATAATTTTTTAAAAATTCAATTGACTCGTTTGTAACAATAGATTTTTTCTTTGTGGTTTTTGTCTTTGCCATAATTTTTTAAAAATAAGATTGCCAAAGTTAGCAGCTTTCATTAATCGGTAACCGCACTGAATTGTTATTGTTTAATATTGCATAAGCAGCGGGCGAGCATGAAAAAAATTATCAGGTTTATTTTTCTTGGCAATTATTTTATCGGTTTACTGGCAATTGCTTTATCAATTGAATCAAACGTACAATTACGACTGCCGCTAAATTCAATTTCATATTATGTTTTGCTTTTTGCAATTACCGTTTTTTATTACACATATGCTTATATAGGACCTCTATATTCTAAAACGATTTCGAACCCACGCAATGAATTTTACAGAAAACATCACCGCTTTATTTTAGCAAGGCAATGGTTTTTGTTTGTTGTTTTTGTTTCACTCGGCTTGGCAATTTTGGTTAAGAATTTTAATGCGATCGAACACTTAAGCCCTTTTTACTGGTTTATACTTTTTATAGCTTTATTCGCAGGGGTTTTGTACTATGGCTTATTACCAAAATCTTTTTACAAACTTAACCTGCGCAATACAGGATGGCTTAAAGCATTTATAATTGGTTTTGTGTGGGCGTGCTGCGCCAATTTTTTATCTTTTATTGTTTTGCAAATTGAAAAAGGACCGCACCATGTTGATGCAATTCTGCTGCTATGGTTGTTTGTAAAAAACTGGATGTTCTGCACGGTGAATGCGATTATGTTCGATATAAAAGATTATGCACACGACTCAAACAAAGATTTAAAAACTTTTGTTGTTCGTTACGGATTAAGAAAAACAATTTATTTTATACTGCTGCCTTTAATAACAATCGGTTTATTTTCACTAATAGCATTTACAGCCGCAAAACATTTTGGTACCGTCACCACCATAATAAACCTCATTCCCTTTGTTTTATTATTGATGATTGCGCGTTCCATGCTTCGCCCGCATTCAATAATGTATTATTTAGTTATAATTGATGGCGTGATTTTTTTAAAAGCATTGTGCGGCATAATCGCCATGCAGTTTATTCATTAAAATTTATTTTTTACGTGGGAAATAATTACAATATAATAGCAGGAATGTATGATTTTTTAAGCCGGATGGTTTTTCAAAAATCAATCGTAAATGCGCAAACTTTTTTATTGTATCATATTCCTGCGAAAAGCAAAGTTTTAATTGTTGGCGGAGGCACAGGCTGGGTTTTAGAATCGCTGGCAAAAATTCACGAAACAGGAATTGAAATAACCTATGTTGAAAAATCTGAAAAGATGATTGCATTATCAAAACAAAAAAATATAAAAAACAATACGGTTGAATTTATTAATACAGGCATTGAAGAATTTTCAACAGAAAAAAAATTTGATGTAATACTCACCGCATTTTTCTTTGATAATTTCTTGCCTGAAAAAATCGAAACTGTTTTTTTAAAGCTTGATCAATTGCTTACAGCACATGGTTTGTGGTTGTATGCAGATTTTACAAACAATAAAAATTCAAAATGGTGGCAAAAGTTTTTGTTGAAGACGATGTACCTTTTTTTTAAAATCACTTGTAATATAGAAACACAAAAGCTCACTGATATGTCGCCCTATTTTTCTGCCAGTTATAATAAAACAGCAGAAGAACATTTTTATTCAAACTTTATTATAGCTGTAGTTTATAAAAAGAAAATGTAACTATTGCTTCAGCAAAACAATATCCGGAGACTGAACTGTGTCGCTTACGTGTTGAGCTTCATCCTTCATCCAAAATCGAAAATAACTTGTATCATCCGCCAGTGAACAACCCTGGATGTTTGGTGGTTGAATTACACCATAGTTATAAGTAAAAACAAATTCTCCTTTTACATTTTTTGGAGCGGGGAAATCAGGTATCGCAAAACTATCAGTTCTTGATTGATCTGAAGGACAAACCTTAGAAACTCTCTGAACCCAAATTGTATCAATAACATCGCCTTCTTTATCGGTAAATTGAAGCGTAAAATTTACAACAGAAGGCTGCGGAAAAACACTTCCGTTTACGCTTTCAAATTTCAGGGTTGGTGTTGTATTATAAGTATCTTTTGTGCAGGTAACAAATCCAAAAATAATCAGCGTAACTATCAGCAATTTTAATTTCATACAGTTTTATCTTTTCAATCAGCCACAATTTAGGCTCATTTCATTTCTTTGTAAATTTAAACAAAAGCGCATAACACTTAATTGTGAACGATTCATTTGTTAACAAAATTTTGCAGAAAGATATTTCTTTTAACGACGTTGCCTTAAACATCTTTTTTTATCAATATAACAATAACAAAATTTACCGGCAATGGTGCGACATTTTAAAAGTGGAGCCGGCAAAAATAAATTCACCTGAAGCAATCCCATTTTTACCCATTTCGTTTTTTAAAACGCACCAGGTTATTTGCGAAGATGAAAAGTTTGAAACAGTTTTTGAAAGCAGCGGTACAACGCAAACTTCTAAAAGCAAACATTATTTAAAGCATCTTGATGTTTATATAAAAAGTTTTACGAGGTGTTTTGAATTATTTTATGGCGATGTAAAAGATTGGTGTGTCATCGGCTTACTTCCATCTTACCTGCAACAAAAAAATTCTTCGCTGGTTAAGATGGTTGATTCGTTAATCAATGAAAGCAATCATACACAAAGCGGGTTTTACCTGGATGAATATGAAAAATTATTTTCTGTGTTGAAGGAGTTGGAAAATCAAAATCAAAAAACTTTATTGATTGGTGTAACGTATGCGCTGCTTGTTTTTGCTGAACTATTTCCTATAAAACTTTCATCAACCATTGTTATGGAAACCGGCGGTATGAAAGGCAGAAAAAAAGAAATTACAAGAACAGAAGTACATGATATTTTAAAAAAACAATTTCAAATTGAGCAAGTGCATTCAGAATATGGAATGACGGAGCTTTTATCGCAGGCATATTCAAAAAGCGATGGAAAATTTTATTGTCCGCCATGGATGAAAGTTGTTATACGCGATGAAGAAGATCCCCTAAAAATAAATACAAAAGGTCGCGGCATTTTAAACATCATTGATCTTGCAAATATTTATAGCTGCGCTTTTATTGCAACAGATGATGCCGGAGAAATTTTTGAAGACGGCAGTTTTGCAGTGCATGGCAGAATGGATAACAGCGATATTCGCGGCTGCAGTTTGATGGTTGTGTAATTACAATATATTTGCTGCTTTATAACTTGCATGCAGTTTAAATATTGTGGTTGATTTGAACTGAAAACTATAAGCTGTTAACAGCATAAGCCCGGGTGGCGAAATTGGTAGACGCACCGTCTTCAGGTGGCGGCGCCGCGAGGCGTGCTGGTTCGAATCCAGTCCCGGGCACTTCACTCAAATCGCTCTTCAATCAACTTATTCTCTCATAAAAAGAGGCTCTATAAAAAGCAGCCTTTATTTTTTTGGCGCCTGCATAAAGAAAAAAAATATCTTCGCCGCGCTGCTAAAATTTTTTTATGAACGATTGGAAAGAATATCAACAAAAAAATAAAGACCGTTTTTTAAATGAATTGATTGAACTGTTGCGCATACCAAGTGTAAGTGCACGCAGCGAGCATAAAGATGATATGCTGAAATGTGCAGATGCAGTAAAACAAAGGTTACTGGATGCAGGTGTTGATAAAGCTGAAGTTTATAAAACAGAAGGTCATCCAATCGTGTACGGAGAAAAAATTATTGATGCAAATAAACCAACTGTTTTAGTGTACGGACACTATGATGTGCAGCCGCCTGATCCGCTGGAACTCTGGCACAGCGGACCTTTTGACCCGGTTATAAAAGATGGAAAATTATATGCGCGTGGTTCTGCAGACGATAAAGGCCAGGTGTATATGCATGTGAAAGCTTTTGAAACAATGGCAGCAACCAATTCACTTGTAACCAATATAAAATTTATTATTGAAGGTGAAGAAGAAGTGGGAAGCCCAAACCTTGCAACGTTTGTAAAACAACACAAAGATTTATTAAAGGCAGATGTGATTTTGATAAGTGATACATCAATGCTTTCGCTTGATACACCAAGTATGGATGTTGGTGTGCGTGGTTTAAGTTATATTGAAATTGAAGTTACAGGACCAAACCGCGATTTGCACAGCGGTGTTTATGGTGGCGCTGTTGCAAACCCTGTTACGATTCTTTCAAAAATGATTGCAAGCTTGCATGATGAAAATAATCACATCACGATTCCCGGTTTTTATGATGATGTTGTTGAAAGTACTGCTGCTGAAAGAAAGCTGATGGCAGAAGCGCCTTTTGATGAAGAAGAATACAAAAAAGATTTAGGCGTAAAAGAATTGTGGGGTGAAAATGGTTATACAACAAATGAGAGAACAGGCATTCGCCCAACGCTTGAAATAAACGGAATTTGGGGCGGCTATATGGGTGAAGGTTCTAAAACTGTGTTGCCAGCTAAAGCGCATGCTAAAATAAGTTGCCGCCTGGTACCTAACCAAAAAACAGATACAATAACTGAATTGCTTATTAATCATCTTAAAAAAATTGCGCCGGCTTGTGTTGATGTAAAAACAATAATCCATCATGGTGGTGAACCATACATGACGCCAATTGAAAGCAAAGGTTACAAAGCTGCTGCAAAAGCAATTGAAACAACATTCGGCAAACAACCGATTCCCGTTCGTGGTGGTGGCAGTATTCCTATTTGCGCATTGTTTGAACAAGAGCTGGGCATCAAAATTATTTTTATGGGCTTTGGTTTAGATAGTGATAACCTTCACAGCCCAAATGAAAAATATGATCTCGCCAATTATTACAAAGGCATTGAAACGATCCCATATTTTCATAAATATTTTGCGGAAATGTAGTTAGTGCATATTAATGATGAGATATAAAACGTTTTTAGTAGCAGTGCTCTCCGGCTTCATTCTTTCTAATATAAATTTTTTAAGTTTTATATTTATCTACTATAATGAGCGTATTCAGATCATTTGCTTACCTGCTGATTTTACTAATATTTAATTTTATTTTTTGGGGATGTCAAAAAAGTATCAATATCGATTATACAAATGATACTACCAATATCGATTCAACCATAAACTATAGCAACTTGTTCACGGTATCTAAAGGAACCGGAGAAGACAGCGGACAAATATTACTCGACTTTAATACACCAACCACAGGTGTGTTAGCTATTTTAGATCAATCGGGAAAAGTTTTGAAAATAAAAGATGTTGCTTTAAACGTTGACAATTTTCAGAAATGGAAAATAGATGGAAAAATAAGATATACCTATTTTCAAACAGATGGAGAATCAACCATCGACAGTGTACCTGGTACTGAAGAGGGCTACGAGATCATCTGCGATTCAAATCTCAACGAAATAAAACGCGTTACATTATTGCCGCATGGAAACGTTGATACATCTGTATCTTCTAAAATTGATGTGCATGATTTTATATTAATTGATGATGATCATTACATCGTTGAAGCATATAGAAGTGAAACACCATCTAATATTCCCGACAGTCTTCATCCGGCTGCAAATACAAGAGTGGTGGCATGTATTATACAGGAAATAAATAATGGACAGGTTGTTTTTCAGTGGCATGGCACAGACTATCCTGAATTTTATGGAACAAGCGTAGAAAACAATACTTTTTCAGATAGCACAAAAGCAATGGACTATATGCATTTAAATTCTATATGCATCGATTCTTCAGACAACAATCTTATCTGTTCATTTAGAAATTTAGATCAAATAATAAAAATCAATCGCGCAACCGGTGATATAATGTGGCGCCTGGGCGGAAAAGGAAGTGATTTTGTTTTAGATGAAAATGAAAACTTTTTACGGCAACATTATGCAAGAATTTCAGCCATAGATCATACACTGATGTTTGTTGATAATGGTGAAGCTAAAATAAGAGCATATAGTCGCATTCTTGAGTTTCAGTTAGATGAAAATAATAAGCGTATCACATCATTCAAGGCTTATAACATTCCTGATAATTTTATCCAATATGCAGGTTCTGTCGAAAAAACAAATGATACCTACTTTATTGGCGGAGGTTCTGCAAAATATGCATTGCAGGTTAATTATAATACAAACCAGGTTTTATTGCGGTTAAATCTAAATTATGCGAGCTATCGTTGTTTAAAATATAACTGGCAATAATGCCGATAGTATTCTTGCGGCTACATGTTCCACCAATTTTTATCAGGATATGATTCATCAATCACAACGGGCTCGCCAATCATTGGCGTTGTAAGTTTTATTTTTAATTCATCAGCTTTAGCCGAAACACGTTTTATAGGTTCATCCCATGCATGCAGCGAAAGCGAAAACTTTGCCCAATGCACCGGCATTAAAACTTTTGCACGCAAATCAATACAGGCTTGTACTGTTTCTTCAGGCAGCATATGTATATTATGCCAAGCTTTATTGTATTGACCGCATTCGAGTATTGCAATATCAAACGATGAAAATTTTTCAGCGATTAGTTTAAAATGATCACCATAACCACTATCTGCACCAAGAAATAAATTATGATTGTTTGTTTGCAAAACAAATGCAGACCACAATGTTTTATTTCTTGTAAAACTTCTTCCTGAAAAATGACGGGCTGGCACTGCAGTTAACATCATATCATCAAACAAAGCTTGTTCATTCCACCAATCAAATTCTGTAACCTTACTTCTATCAAAACCCCAGTATAATAAATGTGATGCAACACCAAGCGATGTGCAAACCTTTTGTGTTTTTGAAATTAATTGCTTCACCGTTTTATAATCTAAATGATCGTAATGATCATGACTGATTAATAACACATCGATCTCGGGCAAATCTTCAACAGTATAAACATCGGCGCCTGCAAAACTTTTTGTTGTAAAAGAAAACGGAGATGCATGACCTGAAAAAACAGGATCAATTAAAATATGTTTACCATTTATTTTTATTAAATAAGATGAATGACCAAACCAAACAATAACAGGCGAATCATCCGGAAGATGCTTTAAATCTGTTTTTACTGATGGCAGTGGTTTAGACGGAGAACCATTTTTCTTCGTTATAAACTTCCATAATATTTTCATTGAAGATTCGCCGGTGAATAATTCTGTTCGCACTAAATTTTTGAAACTGTTATCACGATAATTAGAAGATGCTTCAACTTTTTTTAACTCTTCATCTGCAGGCAGTTTGCCAAAAGTTTTTAAGATCATGCGCAAATGTAAACCGCGAGCTTAACGCAATATTCGTTTTCAAATAAATAAACTATGCTTTCTGCATATTCAATCCAATCAATCCGGCAACTATTAAAAGCATAGATACAATTTGTATCCAATTCAATTTTTCATTAAAGAAATAAATACCTGCAACCGCTACAAGCAAAGTACTGGTGCCTGCCCAAATTGCATTAGCAATTCCTGCCGGCAGTTGTTTTAATGCAAGTGTGAGAAAAATAAAACTTACAGCATAAAAAATTATAGCGAGCAATGCATAATATTTTTGTTGAAAACCATTAGATAGCTTCATAAAAATGATAGCCGCTGTTTCCGCAAAAATTGTTATGATTAAAAAACCATATCCCATCAAAAAAAAATTTAGCGCTGTATTTTTTTATGCCAGAAGATATAAGATACGATGCCGGGAATTATCCAAATAAACATGCCGAGTACAGCCGGGTCAAATTTTGGGGAAGCTGCAATGCCCGAATAAAAAGCACCTGTAAGATCGAAGAATAAACCTGCATAAGCCCATTCTTTTACTGTTTTGTTTAACCCGGGAATTAAAATTGCAATAATGCCGATCAATTTTGCATAACTAATGAACTGGATAAAATAAATTGGATAACCAAGTCCGTCATGAAAAATTTGTATGGTTTGTTGTGTGGGTTTTAAACCGCCGTAAGTTGCGAATAACATTAGTCCCGCAAAAATGATGGTAGCAATCCAATAAACGATGTTGATAGTTTTAGTTGACATAATGATGTTTTTACTATTGAAAAAAATTCATTAAATAAATATAAATGTTTTAAAGATTTAACGCAATGCCTATCGCTGTATATGAGATGTTGATATCATCCTTAAAAAACAATTCGTAAAATTGCAAGAACTCTTTACACTCACATTAAAGCATTATTAAAGAAAATGTTTTTTCTTAATAACTACTATTATTATATCATCATTGGGTTGCAAATCATCTGCGTAATTCACTGTTTGCGAAAAGGCACACAAACAATGTGGATATGGCTTATTATTTTTCTGCCGCTAATCGGTTGCATTGCTTATATAATTATGGAAATGTTCAATACAAGCAGTGTGCAGCAAATGCAATCAGGAATGGGAAATATAATTTACCCTTCAGGCAAAATTAAAAAGCTGGAAAAGCAACTGCAGTTTTCTGATACATTTAATAACCGCGTGATGCTTGCAGATGCATATCTTTCTGCAGGAGATACCGATAAAGCCATACAACTTTATGAGACAAGTTTAACCGGTGCTTTTAAAGAAAATGAGCATGTGTTTATTCAGCTTGTTGCGGCTTATTATGAAGTGCAGCGATATAACGATGCAATAAAAGTTGCAAGAAAAGTTTATAATAATCCCGCCTTTCACACGCACGGTCATGTGTTGTATGCAATGGCGTTAGATAAAATCGGTGAAGCTGAGTTGGCAGAAGAAGAATTCAATAAAATGAAAGGGAAGTATTCTTATTTTGAAGCAAGATATCAATACGGTCTTTTCTTAATTAATAAAAATCGCGCAGGTGAGGCGCAAAAAATTTTTACTGATGTTGTTAACGAGTTTTCTTACTTAAGTTCATTTGAAAAAAGAAACAATCGCATTTGGGTTAACAATGCAAAACAGGAACTAAAAAAAATGAATTTATCTTCAGCAGTAAATTAGTTTAGGCTGGTTTAAAGAATCTCAATTCCTGGAAATATGAGCGCTGAATTTTTTAAAACATTTTTTGATCATTCACTCATTATGTATATCATCAGCGGGAAAAAATTCTGATTGAAGCGTTGCTGGTTCTTCAAATTCTTTACCGCAATCGAAGCAATGCCATACCTGTTTTACGCCAATTGCATAACTGCCGAGCAGCCATGTAAAAATTGAGCTAATCCAGTTAATTGGTTTTTGTGAAGATGTGATATATTCAATATTGTGGCTGCCGCAATAAGGACATGAAAAATTTTTACGCCTTGCTTCTTTTATTGCATTTAATATTTCTGTAGCTTTTTCAAAATCATCTTTTGATACCATCAGCTTAATTCCGCCGATGGCATTTGTAAGAATAGGATCAATGGTTGCAGTATATTCATCCTTCAGCCAGCAATCAATTCCTTCACTTTCTAATCTGCCTAAAGTGAGATTCGCATCTATATAGTTACTAAAGGTTTCAAGTATTGCAAATTCCATGTAGCTGCATTATTGTTTATAGTCTTTCACAGACTGCAATAAATATTTAGCCTGATCAATAATTTCCTGCTGCATGGCTTTATCAATAGTTACTGTGCCGGTTTTATTGGTTGTAAATATTTTCACTAACGTTATTCTTCTTAATGCAACGATTTTATAAAAATCTTTTGAAAAATTACAAGTGTATTGTTGAAGATTGGCAGTATCTGCATCAAGTGGTTTTACATTTTCCAAAACGCCGGTAAGCAAACTGCTGCCCGCTTGTAAAACACAAACATTGGAAACATCGTTTGTATTTTCATCAATTAAAGGCGGCGCTGAAAAATTAAGTTTGTAATCAGTTACAGAATTATTTTCAAAATCTACTTCAGACTGTACCTGCACGTTACTTGCAAATGAAGGTTTATGTAATGGATTAGTGCCACTCGTTAATGTGGCTACATTACTCGTGAGCCGCTGCGCCGATTGGCAATATGCATTTACTAAGACAAAAGAAAAGGTAAATAACAATATCGTTCTCATAAGGCAGATACAGATTTAA
>JBEHXR010000048.1:0-14855 GCA_048498595.1 Bacteroidota bacterium | reverse complement strand
AGCTATTATGTAATCAGCGGATCGGGTACAAACAAAACAAGAGTGGGCCGTAACAAAAATTTACTTTTTGGTGCGCGTGAAAATGGTTTTATGGTGCTCACTGTTTCAAAAAATAAAAATGTAAACTTTTCTTATTACACCGTGTTTGGCGATTCTGTTGTGCATGCATACGATAGCACGCTGGTTAATTTTTCCAATCTTCCCAAAGACAATATTGATACTGTAAAATCGCAATTAGTAAAATCAGAATTAGATTCCATTTTTTCAAATGGCGTACTTGCTAAAGTGCATCCTGAATACGACAGCGTTTCAGGCTTACAAAAATTCTTTCTGGGCAGCAACTATAGAAAAGAATGGGCAATTCCTGTGCATATGAGTGTGTTTAATATAGAACATGAAAATGGTGGTTTTACAATTAAAAGTTTAGGTGGTGGCAAACAAACAGCATCATTGCATTTAACGGATAAAAAAGGTGAGTCGTGGTTATTGCGCAGCATCAACAAAAATCCATCATTGGCTTTACCGGAAAATTTACGCGGCACCATTGCGCAATCAATTGTGCAGGATATGATCTCTGCTTCTCATCCTTATGCGCCGTTGGCAATTGCTCCGCTTGCAAACGCTGTGGATGTGCCTGAAGCTGCGCCGAAATTATTTTATGTGCCTGATGATCCTTCGCTCGGAATTTACCGTTCAAAGTTTAGAAACCAGGTTGTAATGCTTGAAGAAAGTGAGCCAACCATTAATGGTGAAAATGCAATAGGTACAGATAAAGTGATGGACAATTTATTTGACGATAACGATAACCGTGTGGAGCAGCATGAAGTATTAAGAGCAAGATTGGTGGATATGTGGATTGGCGATTTTGACCGGCACGCTGGTCAGTGGAAATGGGGCAAACTCGATACGGGAAAAGGTAAATTGTATTATGCTATTCCACGCGACAGAGACCAGGCATTTTTTTATTCTGATGGATTGTTGCTAAAACTTGCAACGATAAGATTACTTCCTTTTTTAAAAGGATTTAAAGACAATGTGCAGAATCAAAAACAATTTAATTATGTTGAAAGAAATTTTGATCGCTTCTTTCTAAACCGGCTTGATAAAAACGATTGGCAACAGGCGCTGCAAAATTTTCAAACAAACGAAACCGACAGTGTAATTACAAAAGCAGTGCATCAAATGCCGCCGGAAATTGTAGCCTATGATGGAAATGACATCATACATAAACTACAAAGCCGCAGAGAATTACTTGCGCTACAAGCCATGAAGTATTATCATTATTTAAGTAAAAAAGTAAGCATTGTTGGCAGTAATGATAAAGAGTATTTTCATGTGTTTAATGTGAACGATAGTTTGGAAGTAGATGTGTATAAGCGAAAGAAAAAATCGCTTGACACTTCTTCACTCATGTATAAAAGAGTGTTTGATCCGTCAACAACAAAAGAAATTCGTTTATATGGATTGAACAATGATGACTATTTTAAAATCGATCCAAACACAAATTCAAAAATCAGGTTGCGCATAATTGGTGGTAAAGGCAATGATACGTTTGATGTTGATTCAAGAATAAAAAATTATATCTATGATCTTACGCTAGAACAAAATAATATTGTTAATCCGCATAATTCAAAAATCAGAACTTCATCCAACCCGATAGTAAATGATTATTCACCTGAAGAATTTGAATATAATGTAAACAGGTTTCCTAATTTTAATTTCGGTTATAACCCTGATGATGGAGTGCTTTTTGGTCTTGGTTTTTTAAGAAGAACTTATGGTTTCAGAAAAGATCCCTACGCAACCGAGCAAAAGTTATCAACTTATTTCGCGCCCACGCATGGTTCTTACAAACTGGGTTATTACGGAATATTTAATCATGTGTTTGGTAAAGAAGATATAGTGGTGAATTCAACTATAACAGATCCTGTGCTCAACAATTTTTTTGGAACAGGTAACAATACAAAAATTGATCAATCGAAAAGCATCGATTATTATCGTGTGCGTTACAGGTACACAGAAACAGATGTAATGTTGCGTAAAAGATTTAATTCTGTATTGAGTGTAATGGCGGGACCAACAATTTATCATTACTGGAATAAATATGATGATAACAGTGCACGCATTCTTGCAAAGCCTTCTTTAATTGGTTTAGATTCTGCTGATGTGTATTCAAAGAAAACGTATGCAGGTGGTAAAGCAACCATCGTTGTAAATAATCTCGATAATGTTTTATTGCCAACGCGTGGTATAAACTGGGTTACAACATTTACAACTGAAGGCGGACTTTCAAAAAACAGTCAGCCATATACAAGTTTAACAACAGATATGGCTGTGCATGGTGCGCTTACTGACCCTGCGAATTGGGTTGCCGTTGTGCGTTTAGGTGCTGGAAAAATTTACAGCAAGCATTATGAATATTTCCAGTTATTAAATCTTGGTGCAAATAATTTTTTAAGAGGATTTAGAAAAGATCGTTTCTCAGGAACATCTATGGCTTATGCAAGCGCTGAATTAAGAGTAAAATTATTTCAGTCAAATTCTTACTTATTGCCGGGCGAAGTTGGGCTTGTTGGTTTTAACGATGTAGGTCGTGTTTGGTTACGTGGCGAGCATTCAGAGAGGTGGCATGATTCATACGGTGGTGGAATTTATTATGCAGCGTATAATTATGTTTTGCTTTCTGCAACAATCGGATTTTCGCAAGAAGAGAAATTGTTTAACTTTTCACTCGGCACCAAGTTCAATATAACTTTTTAAACAAGATGTATGGATACAAATGTGATTTATAAAAAAGCAGCAGATTATGTAAGAGATCTGTTTGAAAAAAACCCAGGTGATAAACTTTTTTTTCATAATCTTCATCACACAGAAACAGTAGTAGAAAGAACAAAAGAAATTGCTGCCCACTATAATTTGAGCGAAAAAGATATGCTGGTATTGTATATCGCTGCATGGTTTCATGATACGGGACATTTGTTTTCTCAAACGATGAAAAATCACGAAGAAAAAAGTGTGGATGTAATGAAAAAATTTATGAGCGATTACGATGATGATAAAGAATTAATTCAATCAATTGAAGATTGCATCATGGCAACAAAAATGCCGCGCAATCCAAAAAATCTTGTACAGGAAATTATTTGCGATGCAGATACGTATCACTTCGGCACAAAAGATTTTAAAGATACCAATAAGAACATGCGGAAAGAATTTAACCTGCGTGAAGAAAAAATTTCTAAAGAAGATTGGGATGAAGGAACACTTAAAATGTTGGATGCACACCAGTTTTATACAGAGTATTGCCGCGATATGCTAAACGATAAAAAGAAGGATAATATAAAACTGATCAAAAAGAATATTAAAAAATATGAAGAGAAAAAAGATGATTTGAAAATAAGCAACACCAATTCGCTTACAACAAAAGGCATTCAAACAATGTTGCGGCTTACATCTGAAAATCATTTAAAGCTAAGTGATATGGCAGATCATAAAGCCAATATTTTAATTTCCGTTAATGCAATTATCATATCTGTAATTCTTGGCGTATTAATGCGCAAGCTGGAAGACGAGCCTGCACTTACTATACCTACTATTCTTTTTTTAATTGTTGCAGTTACCACCATTGTAATTGCCATTCTTGCTACAAGACCAAAAGTTTCAGGCGGAACTTTTACAGAGCAGGATGTGATCGACAAAAAAACCAATTTGTTATTCTTTGGCAATTTTTATAAAGCACCGCTTGAACAATATGATACAGCCATGCGGCAAATGATGCGCGACCCTGATTATTTATACGGCGCATTAATAAAAGATATTTATATGCTTGCAGTGGTACTGGGAAGAAAGTACAGACTTATAAGAATTGCATATTACATTTTCATGGTAGGCATTGTAATTTCTGTTGCGGCATTTGCAATTGCTATTTTGTTTTTTGATAAAACGCAATCTGCGGCTGCCTCTACATCTGCATTTCCCTTATAAAAAAATTCATGTATAATAACCGTGATTTAAGCTGGCTGAGTTTTAACCTGCGTGTATTACAGCAGGCTGAAGATGCTGCTGTTCCTTTATTTGAAAGATTAAAATTTCTTTCGATCTTCTCTTCGAATCTCGATGAATTTTTCAGGGTGCGTTATCCGTATATGTTGGCTATTGAAAGCCTTGGAAAAAAAACACAAAAGAAAATAAGTACGGCAGCAGATGAAGATGTTGTTGAAAAAGCACAGGCAGAAATCAATGCACAGTTAAATTATTTTGGAAAGATTTTAAATGAAGAAATTATACCTGCTTTAAAAAATAATGGAATTATTTTTTATTACAACATGCCAATACTCGATGTGCATCTTGCTGAAATAAGAGAAATATTTTTATCTGGTGTGCTCTCATTTATTCAGCCAATAATTTTAGATGGTGCAAACGACAAAAACTTTCTTCCCGAAAATAACAAGCTTTATCTTTTAGTGAGTTTGAAAGCAGCAGGCAAAGAAACGCTAACGCATGCTATCGTTAATATTCCTTCAGAACAATTGCAGCGCTTTTATGTGCTTCAACCTTATGAAAATTATGAATACGTAGTTTTTATTGATGATATCATTCGGGAAAATCTTGCGCGCATTTTTCCTAACATGGAAATTCAGGGTGTATACAGCATTAAATTAAATCGCAATGCCGAGCTTGATTTGAATATGGAATATAGCGGCGATCTTTTACAAAAAATAGAAAGGCAATTACGCAAAAGAGATTTTGGTGCGCCATCAAGATTTTTATATGAAGCGGGTATGCCTAAAAATGTTCAGCTCTTTCTTGCTTCAACATTTAATTTAAAGTTTGAAGAAATGTTTGAAGGAGCGCATTATCATAATTTGAAAGATCTTATTCACTTTCCTAAATTCAACAAGGATCTTGAATACAAAAAACAAAAACCATTGACCTTACATGAGGCTGCGAATAGCGGCGATATTTTTAATATACTCGATAACGATGATGTTTTATTAAATCTTCCATATCAATCGTACAATCTTGTACTTGCGTTTTTTAACCAGGCTGCAGTTGATCCTGATGTAACAGATATTTATATTACGTTATACAGAGTTGCTTCGGAATCACATATAGTAAATGCACTCATCAGCGCAGCTAAAAACGGGAAAAATGTTTTTGCATTTATTGAATTAAAAGCACGTTTTGATGAAGAGAATAATATTCGCTGGAGTAAGCTGATGAAAGAAGCGGGCGTGAAAATAATTTATAGTCAACCCGATATTAAAGTGCATTCAAAAATTGCACTCGTAAAGAAGAAAAGCGGAGATAAACATTTATCATATGCTTTGTTAAGCACCGGAAATTTTAATGAAATAACAGCGCAATTTTATACAGATCATGTTTTAATGACAACCGATAAAACAATTATAAAAGAACTTGAGCCTTTGCTGGAATTTTTAAGAAAGAATGATGCTGAAGCAAAAGCAAAAATAAAATTTGAAAAGCTGCTTGTATCGCAATTCAACATGTTTGAAAGATTTGAAAAATTAATTAATGCTGAAATAAAAAAAGCACAAGCCGGCGAAGATGCATTAGTAAGAATCAAAGTAAATAATCTTGAAGAACAAGCATTGATTGATCTTTTATATAAAGCAAGCCGGGCAGGAGTGAAGGTGCATTTAATTATTCGCAGTGTGTGTTGTTTAAAACCCGGTGTAAAAGATTTAAGTGAAAATATTATTGTGCGCAGGCTGGTTGATCGCTATCTTGAGCATACAAGAATTTTTATTTTTGGAACTGATGATAATGCTGAAATAATTATTGGTTCTGCAGATTGGATGAACAGAAATTTGCATCATCGCATTGAAGTTTGCACAAGTATTACTGCGCCTGAATGCAAAAAAGGGTTGATTGATTATTTTAATTTACAATGGAGCGATAATGATAAGATGGTTCAGTTAGGCGAGAATTATGATCAGTATAAGATTCAAAATAACAACGCTGAAAAAATAAATGCACAGGAATTGCTTTATCATTACTTTCAACAATCTGCATGAAAAAAAGTAGACCAGGTAAATTACATAAGATAAGTACGATAAGAAGGTATCGCTTCAAAACTATTACATCTATCGCATGTTTATGGACGCTTATTGATATTACCGTGGTGCTGGTTTTTAATTCGCTTCCTTCACACAATAAATTGGGTGCTCTGTTATTACGGGAGCTTGTTGTATTTATAGCGAGCAGCATAATGAGTTACCTGTTAATTGCAACGTTAAAACGTTTGTTCCTTAATTTTAATTTACTCACTGCGTTGTTTATTAAAACAGTGATTCTTGTTGCAGCTGCTTTTTTAATAGACTTAATGATTGATTCGCTCAATTCAATTTCAATTATCGGGTTGCCTGTTAAAGAATCTTTTCATCATTTTTATACAGAGATATCAGATCCGCATAAACTGCTTCAGAAAATTTTATACTGGATAATACTTTTTGTTGTAACACAGTTAGTGCTTGAGTTAAATGAAAAATATTCGCCGGGTGTTTTTTTAGATATTCTGCTTGGAAAATATGTAGAGCCAAAAATTGAAACAAGAATTGTTATGTTTATGGACTTGAAAGATTCTACCCCAATCGCAGAAAAATTAGGCAGCCAAAAACATTTTCGTTTTATACGCGAATTTATTTACCAGGTTTCAAATGCATTGATTGAATACGGCGGAAGAATTTATCAATACGTAGGCGATGAAATTGTTGTATCATGGTTATACAATAAAGAAAACACAAGGAAAAGTATAGCTGCATTAATACAGGCACGCAGAAATTTAAATCGTAAAACAAAAGAATTTCAAAGAAAATACGGCGTGCAGCCAGACTTTCGCGTGGGCATACACACAGGCGTAGTAACCGTTGGTGAAATTGGTGTGATAAAAAAAGACCTTGCAATGAGCGGAGACACTATGAACACGGCAGCACGCATACGTACTTGCTGCAGCGAGTTAAACCAGCGATACCTTGCATCAAAAGATTTTATTCAACACGCAGCACTCGATGAAACGCAAATAGAAAGTCTGGGTATGGTAGAATTAAAAGGTAAAACAAGAGAAATAGAATTGTTTGTTTTAAAAATTTGATGATAGAATTAATAACTGTTTACCATAGACCAATCACTGTTGTCCATTCACAATATTCACTTCGCGTTCCAGCTTTACATTAAATTTATTTTCTACGCTGCGCATAATTTCTTCAGACAGCCCGAAAATTTCTTCACCCGTTGCATTGTTATAATTAACCAGCACGAGTGCCTGCTTTGCATGAACGCCTGCATCATTTTTGCGATAACCTTTCCATCCGCATTGTTCAATCAACCAGCCTGCGGCGAGCTTTATATGTGATTCATCTGTTGCATACCCGGGGATTGGCGGATAATCTATTTTCAAATCATTAAAATGTTTTTTTGTAATGATTGGGTTTTTAAAAAAACTTCCTGCATTACCAATTTGTTTTGGATCGGGCAACTTACTTGTGCGAATATTTATCACCGCTTGTGAAATAGCTTGAATAGACAATTGCTGCACATTCATTTTTTCCAGCTCTTGTTCAATTGCACCATACGAAGTATTGAACACGGGTTGTTTATTTAACCTGAAGATTACATCAAGAATTACAAATTCATTTTTATATTTTGTTTTGAAAACACTTTCCCGATAACCGAATGCACAATCATTTGCGCTAAATGTGTGAACAGATAAATCCTTCCTGTGCATGGCTTCAAGACTTTCAAAAACATCTTTCAATTCCACTCCATATGCGCCAATATTTTGCATGGGAGATGCACCAACATTACCCGGAATCAAACTTAAGTTTTCAAGTCCTGCATAATTATGGTTAATGCAATGCATCACAAAATTGTTCCAGTTCTCTCCGGCCCCTGCTTTTACATAATAATGATGTTTATCTTCTTTGACCAACTCAATTCCGTGCAATTCATTTTTCAAAACGATGCCATCAAAATCTTTTGTAAACAAAATATTACTGCCACCACCGAGGATGAGTTTGGAGTTTATGGTTTTTGGTTTGTAGTGCAACAATTCTTTTAGTTCATTAATGTTTGCAAATCTTGCAAAGTATTTTGCTTTTGCATCAATAGAAAAAGTATTGAAAGATTTGAGTGAGATGTTTTCTTCTATGCGTAACGCCATAATTATAATCAAAGTTATTGCTTAAATTATAGAAAGAATAAACGCATAAATCAATTCGATTTTGTTATTAAATCAACTCATATTTTTACCGAATGAAATTTTTCTTTTCTTTCATATTAGTTTTTTGTTTAGCACAATTTTCCTTTGCTCAAGATTCAACGCAAATCATTCCCGGTGCTTACCGCATGAATGTTTATGTGCCTTTGCTAAAAGGAAAGCGCATTGGTGTTTTTGCAAATCAAACATCGGTTGTAGGCAAAACAAATTTGATTGATACTTTACTAAAGCAAGGTGTTAATATCACAAAAATATTTTCTCCCGAACATGGTTTTCGCGGCAATGCGGATGCCGGCGCAAAAACAGATAGTTATATTGATTCTGCAACACACATTCCCGTTGTTTCTTTATACGGCAAAAAATATAAAGCCACTGCGGAAGATTTTACTGATGTTGATATACTCGTTTTTGATATTCAGGATGTGGGTGTTCGGTTTTACACTTACATTTCTTCACTGCAATATTTTGTTGAAGCAGCTTGTGAAAACAGCAAACCGCTGATGATTTTAGATCGCCCAAATCCAAATGGGTTTTATGTAGATGGACCTGTACTCGATACAAATTATAGAAGCTTCGTCGGCATGCAACCGGTGCCTGTTGTTTATGGAATGACGATGGGTGAATATGCAATGATGATTGCAGGCGAGGACTGGCTTTCAACAGAAACTGCAAATAAAAAATACGACTGGTATAAAACACAGGCGCAAAATTCTGTTGATACACCGTTTCATTTTTTGGTGATTAAATGCTTGAATTATGATCATACGAGCAAATATCAATTGCCCGTAAAACCTTCGCCAAATTTGCCCGATATGCATTCTGTTTACTGGTATCCTTCCACTTGCTTTTTCGAAGGCACAAATTTGAGTGAAGGCAGAGGAACAGATAAACCATTTGAAATTTTTGGCGCACCATCTTTGCCAAAAAATATGTATGCATTTACACCTGTTTCAAAGGCTGGTGCTACTTCACCAAAATATGTTAATCAAACTTGTTATGGATGGAATGTAAGTGATAGCTCATCGCCTGCGAGGGATGGAAAAATTCATCTTCAATATTTAGTTGAAGCTTATAAATTATTTCCAAACAAAGACAGTTTTTTCATCAAACCAAAATCTGGAAAAGCCACAGATTATTTCTTTAATAAACTTGCAGGCAACGCCACGCTGATGCAGCAATTGAAAGATGGAAAAAAAGAAGATGAAATTCGTGCAAGCTGGCAACCTGCGCTTGAGGCATTTAAAAAAATCAGAAAAAAATATTTGCTGTATAAAGATTTCGAGTGAGCAAGGTAAACCTTCAAACGTCAATCGTGAATTGCTATAAAATTTATAATGAGTAATTAGTAATGAGTATTGAAAACCAGAAATCAGAAATCAGAAATCTCAAAATAATTTTCATGGGCACGCCTGACTTTGCTGTTGCATCTTTGGATGCATTGGTAAATGCAGGATATAATATTGTTGGTGTTGTTACAGCTTCGGATAAGCCTGCGGGCAGAGGAATGCAATTAAATGAAAGTGCTGTAAAAAAATATGCAGTTGAAAAAGGATTAAAAATTCTTCAGCCTGAAAAATTAAAGAACCCTCAATTTATAAATGAACTAAAATCTTTGCACGCTGACGTGCAGGTTGTAGTTGCATTTCGCATGTTGCCTGAGATTATTTGGAACATGCCTGAGATGGGAACAATAAATGTGCATGCTTCCTTATTGCCGCAATATCGCGGTGCTGCGCCAATTAACTGGGCAATTATAAATGGTGAAAAAGAAACCGGTATTACCACTTTTAAATTGCAGCATGAAATTGATACAGGCAATATTTTATTGCAGGAAAAGATTTCAATCGGTGAAAAAGAAACGGCAGGCGAGCTACATGATAAACTAAAATTGCTCGGCGCAAAAGTTCTTGTAAAAACTATTCAGCAAATTGAAGGCGGAAATTTAAAGGAGCAACCTCAATCCGAAATCCGAAATCCGAAATCCGAAATTAAGCATGCGCCAAAAATTTTTACGGAAACCTGTAAAATAGACTGGAACAAAAACGCAGATGAAATTTATAATTTGATTCGCGGCTTATCACCTTATCCATGTGCATTTACTTATTTAAATGAGAAAGTGGTGAAAATTTATTTCGGAGAAAAAGAAATCGCGAATCATCATTATGCAAACGGAGATGTTCAATCAGACAATAAAAACTATTTAAAGTTTGCATGTGCAGATGGCTTTATTCATTGCACAGATATTCAACTGCAGGGAAAAAAGCGCATGATGGTGGAAGATTTTCTGCGCGGTTATAAAATAGAAAAATAATTATTCAGTTAATGAGCCTGTTTTGAGATGCTGCGCAAGTTTCGCGGCTTTTTCACGTGCCTTTGTTTCATCTTCTGCATGAATGATTGCCCAAATTGTATCGCCTGTTTGTTCTTCTAAAAATGTGTCATTTGAAGGTACTTCTTCTTTCGTAGGCTTAACTGATTTTACTTCGAACTTTATAATTTCTGCACGAAACTTTTGCATAAAATGTTTTAGAATTTTAAGCATAAGTCTTGCCAAAGTTCAAAGAATTAAATTTTAGCAAGAAGTAATTGAAACGAATGTGCTGAAATGAAAAAAAGTGTGTTTTAAAGATTACTCTTTTTCTGCATGGCGGTCCATAAGGTTTAGCGCCAATGCAAAATTGGTTACTATGCCGGGAAAAGCCATCCACAAAAAACCACGGTAAAAGATTACAAGTAGTATGAGTATAACAACCCACATAAGAAAATAAAGCCAGTATTTATTAGTAGATGTTTGTTGCGCCATGAAAAATGGTTTTTGCAAAAATAAGATTGAAATTAAATGCTGAAAAATTATTTATTTCTAAAGTGATAAGTAAAGACCACAGTTTGTAAGCAGCTATGGCTTTGCGAACTTTTCCTTGTAATTATGTATCGCATCCGTAATTACATTAAGCGCTTTTGCTTTATCGCCAAAATCTTCCACAATAACTGTTTTCTTTTCGAGCCGTTTATATTCTTCAAAAAAATGACGCAGCTCTTCAAAAAAATGACGCGGCAATTCTTCGATATTGTTATAGTGGTTTACGCCAGGATCATGATTGGCAACCGAAATAATTTTATCATCGGCGTCACCATTATCAACCATTTGCATAACGCCGATTACTTTAGCTTCCATCAATGTAAGTGGTTGCACAGGTAAAGATGTTATCACCAAAATATCAAGCGGGTCTTTATCATCGCCATAGGTTTGCGGTATAAAGCCATAGTTTACGGGATAATAGAATGATGAATAAATAACGCGGTCTAATTTAAGCAAGCCGCTTTCTTTATCAATTTCATATTTACAGCGCGAACCCTGCGAAATTTCAATGATAGCATTTACTATTCTTGGTGCTTTTTCTCCGCTTGGCACACCATGCCACGGATGCATAACTGTCATCATAAAATAATTTTTATTTGTTGGGATGATAGAAAAGTACGTTTACTTTTTCCATCGTTATTAAACCACCTTTTTTGCTTTGTTCAAAAAGCTGCTGAATTACTGGCATGAAATTTTGAATGTTTTCGTTGGTATCAACAATCTCAACAATGATGGGCAAATCTGCAGAAATTTCTATCAATCTTGCTTTGTGTATTACACTGCTTGCACCAAAACCCACAATGCCACGCAACACGGTAGCACCGGCAATTTTATTTTTTCTTGCTTCTTTTACAATACATTCGTACACCGGCAAATGCCCGATATGATCTGCTTCGCCGGTAAAAATTCTCAGCAATACTGATTCGCCTTTTAATTCCATATTAAATAAATTTTATTGCAGCAACACCAAGAAATACACCGGCAATGCCCAATATAACGCTTCCTAAAATATACAAACTAAAATACAAATAATCGCCTGTGCGCAGCAGGTTCATATTCTCATAGGCAAATGTGCTGAAGGTGGTAAAGCCGCCGCAAAAACCGGTAGTTAATGCAAGCCTCCACTCAGGTGAAAGCAGATTGCCTCTTTCGCCAAGTGCATAAAATAATCCTATTAAAAAGCAGCCGAGAATATTTACGGTAAATGTTCCAAACGGAAAAACAGAAGGGCTTGCACCTGCTACCAATCCTTGTACAAAATATCTTGCTACACCACCAATGCCGCTACCTAAAAAAACAATAAATACCACCTTCATAAATTACCGTTGAATGTATATTTAAAATCAACCAGCCATTTATTATTGCGTTGCACAACTTTTACTTTACGCGCAAACTGGTCGTAAGAATTTTTATAATCTATAACATGAATGGTATCGTTCACAGCATCATCTTCATTAATAATAATTGAAGCTAATGCGTAAGCATGTTTCTGATCTTCGCTTTTACCATCGTAATCTCTTTTTATTTTCAGGAGATCATTTTGATTTTCGGGATCGTTAACCATATAAGCGTTCGCTTTGGTGAAATCGCCTTTTAAACAACCATCAATAAATTCTCTTGCACCTTCCAAAGGAGTTGTTGCAGCCGGATATTTCTCCCCGCAACTGCATATAGAAAACAGTAAAATAAAACAGATGTATTTAAAACTGCGCATGCAGTTCAAAAGTACAAGTAAAAATATTTTTCTTAAAAGAGTATTTAAAAAGATGTTGCGCTATAGTTAAACTAAATTAAAATGGAAGCGCATCTTGCTTATAGTTGCAATTTCTTTATTTGTACTTTGCATTATCTGTCTTAAATAAATTTTTAAAGAACATGCCTTTCATAAATATAAATTCACTTAACGAAAAAGAAGTTTTTCCAGGTTATAAAGGAAGAGCCATTCATACCGGTACTACAACTTATATGTATTGGAAGATAGAAGTTGGTGCGGCGGTGCCCGAGCATTCGCACATACATGAACAGGTAGTGAATGTATTAAAAGGAATGTTTGAATTAACGGTTGATGGACAAAAGGAATTACTTGAACCGGGTAAGGTTGCTGTTATTCCACCGAATGTGAAACATAGTGGTCGGGCAATAACATACTGCGAACTGCTTGATGTTTTTTTACCTGAAAGAGAAGATTATAAATTTTAAGCTATGAACCTTGATCTGACAAATAAAACAGCACTTGTTTGCGGCGCTTCGCAGGGACTTGGATTTGCATCTGCAATCGAACTTGCTTTAATGGGTGCAAATATTATTGCTGTAAGCCGGGATGAAAGCAAATTAAAAACAGCTATACAAAAATTAGATACATCAAAAAGTCAGCAACATAGTTTTCTTGTTATTGATCTTTCTAATCCTGATGAAGTAAAGCAAGCAGTTACTGCATATTTATCTAAGGGCAACATCATTCATATAATAATAAATAATGCTGGCGGACCACCTTCAGCACCAATGATTGAAACAGATATTTCAGAAATTGAAAAGGCATTTCGCACGCATCTTATAAGCAGTCATATACTCGCACAATTAGTTGTGCCAGGTATGAAGCAAGCAGGTTTTGGACGCATTGTAAATATTACTTCGGCATCGGTAAAACAACCTATTAATAACTTAGGAATTTCAAATACAGTACGTGCCGCAGTTGCTAACTGGGCAAAAACTTTGGCGAATGAAATAAGTAAGTTTGGAATTACTATTAACAATGTTTTGCCGGGTTATACAAATACAGACAGACTTGATTATCTTTTCTCGAAGCAAGCAGCAGCGCAAGGCGTGGACAAAGAAATTATTTTTAATAGAATGGCTGAATCTATACCGGTTGGAAGATTAGGTGAGCCAGCCGAGTTCGGTGCTGCTGTTGCATTTTTATGTTCACCCGCCGCAGCCTATATCAACGGAATTAATTTACCCGTTGATGGTGGAAGAACCGGTAGTTTATAAATTTTTTGTAATAATGTTTGAAGAGGAGATGTAATGGGAGAAGCAGAAATAGATGCATCAAATAATAACCTCACAATTCACTCGCATATTATTACCTATGGTGATGCGGCTGATGAAGAACTTACAAAAAGAATAAGAGATGAAATTGAAACGATGTGGAATGAACCGCAGGCAATCATCAGCATTAAAAAAAATTCTTTCTATGTTGTGTTTCGTATTACCGCATCGTTACAAACAAACGTTGAACCAATAGAAGTAATCAGCAATGTAAACCCGCGCAATAATTATTTCAGAATGGAAGAATATGCACGCGGCAATATTTCTTTTGTTGATAGTATTGGTTGTAACAGTGGTTATTTTAAAACAGAAAATTTATATGTTGGTTCAACAACAGCAGCACATGAATATGGTCATACGCTTGGTCTCGAACATCCGGAAAATATAGATTACCGAGGCAAAGGTGTGCCGCGCATTATGTACCCGCGGGGAACGCTGGTGGATGCGCAATTTCAATACGATCCGACAAAACCGGCGGGTGTAACGGGCGGCACTATGCATCCCATGTATAGAAAAGTTTTTGCAGAAGATATTGCAATGCTAAAACTGGAACGATTAAGATTTAAAAATAATAAGACGATTATTGGTGACTTTACAAATGTGTTTCACTTAAATCATCGTGAATTATAAACCGGAAAAAATTGTAGTCTTAATATTTAAGGTAATCGCCGATCATTGATTGCAGATACGCTTTACCCGTTTGCAATGAAA
>JBEHXR010000047.1:0-15131 GCA_048498595.1 Bacteroidota bacterium | reverse complement strand
CACAAACACCCAAAAGATGCAAACTCCAATTGAGTTAACGAATGCATTAGAAAAATCGCCAATTGCAAAAAAATATTTTAATGCAATTCCGCCATCGCACAAACGGGAATATATAAAATGTATAGTTGAAGCGAAGAAAGAAGAAACAAGAAAATCAAGAGCAGCAAAAGCAATTACAGTAATGGGACAGAAAGCTGCGAACAAAAATTAATTCATTAATAAAACGCAACATGCCATGTGCGTTGCCATTCTTGCCCTGCGGCTAATTCATTAATTCCTTCTTTTTCTGTTAACCGGTTATTGTGATTAACATTATCTGCAATGCCACACCAGGGTTCCAGACAAACAAACGGCGCATCTTTAGCTGCCCAAATTCCAAAGAAAGGAATTCCATCAAACTTAAATTTTAATCCGTGCGGATCTTTATTCGTTTTTAATGTGATTTGATTGCTGCGGATGTGTTTTAAAACAATTGCATCCTGATAAAATAATTCAGGCTTTAATTCTAATGTTTTATGATTGAGTTGTATTAATTCTGTGTCATTATTAATTAATCCATCTTTTAATAAATATCTTTTTAGCGAATCATCATTATTAAATTCAAGAACATAATCAGTGTAAGATAAATTTTTGTTGAGCGGAACATTAAAGGCAGGATGACCGCCAACGGAAAAATACATCGTATGGTTGTTTATATTTTGTACGCGATAAGTACACATCAACTCATTTGCGTTAATCGAATATTCAACGTGGAAAATAAATTCGAAAGGATAAATTAAAAACGTTTCCTCATCATTTTTTAAAGTAAAGATTGCACAAGTTGAATCTTTTTGTGCTGCATCAAAAACTTTATCTCTTGCAAAACCATGTCTCGGCAATTTATATTCCTTGTCATGAAAAATATATTTTCCATTTTTTAATTCACCAACAATAGGAAATAATACGGGAGAATGTTTGCCCCAATATTTTGCATCAGCCTGCCACAAATATTCAGTACCATTTATGCGAATGCTTTGCAGCTCCGCTCCTTTCTCACTTATTTTAATTTCCAGCTGATCATTTGAAAGATGTATCATACCTCAAAATTACAAACACACAATTTCAAATAAATGATTCTTCTTTTACCTGCACTATTTTTGTGTAATATCTTTAAATTATAAACTATGAAAACACTTGAAAACAAAGTTGCCTATATAACTGGCGGATCGAAAGGAATTGGTTTAGGAATCGCAAAAAAATTATTAGATGCAGGGATGCGCGTTGCTATAACAAGCCGCCATTTGGATGCAGCAAAAAAAGCAACGCAATCGTTATCGCAAGATGATTCAAAAATACTTGCGCTGGAATCTGATGTAAGTAACCTTGAATCTGAAATGAATGCTGTAAAAAAAGTTATCGAACATTTTGGTCAACTTGATGTGCTCGTTGCAAATGCAGGTGTTGGTCATTTGGTGTCTATTGAAAACATGACGCCTGAACTATGGAAAGAAACAATTGATACAAATCTTACCGGTGTTTACAACAGTGTAAAAGCTTCGCTCGAATTTCTAAAAAAATCGAAAGGATATATTATAACAATTGCAAGTCTTGCAGGTGCAAACTTTTTCGAAAATGGTTCTGCTTACAATGCAAGTAAGTTTGGTGTGGTAGGTTTTTCTCAGGCAATCATGCTTGACCTAAGACCGCACGATATTAAAGTAACTACCATTATGCCCGGCTCTGTTGCTACCAATTTTAATAATCATGAAGTAACGGATAAAGATGCGTGGAAAATTCAACCGGAAGATATTGGTGATATTGTGGTCAATCTTTTAAACATACACCCGCGCACATTGCCAAGTAAAGTAGAAGTTCGCCCGGCAAAACCTGCAAAATAGTTATGCTGCGTTTTGGTGATACCACATTAACACTGGTGCACATTATTATTATTGCATTTAATTTGTTCGGCTGGATTTTTCCTTCAACAAGAAGAGCGCATTTCATTTGCGTTTTGCTTACAGCATTTTGCTGGTTCGTTTTAGGTATTTGGTTTGGATGGGGTTATTGTCCTGTTACAGATTGGCAATGGCATATAAAAGAAAAATTAGGCGAAACAAATTTGCCGGCATCTTTCATTACATATTATGCAGATAAACTTACAGGGAAAAATTTTAGTGATACATTCATCGATACACTAACATTGATTTTATTTTTGCTCGCTGCAATTCTTTCTGTTTACTTTAATTTTTTTAAAAGAAGAAAATGAACTTAGTGAAGAGAATTATTTTATCGCTTATTATCTGCTGCATCATATCAAAAACAATTGCACAAACGCCGTTAGATACGCTCAGCTATGTCCAAAATAATAAGAATGTTTATGGTTTGATCGTTGAGGAAAACAATAAAACATTGTATAAAAAATATTTCAATAATTATAATAGCGATAGTTTGTTTAATGATCAGTCGCTCACTAAAAGTGTTGTATCTATTTTGATTGGGATTGCAATTGATAAAGGTTTTATTTCTTCTGTTGATGAAAAAATCGTTGATTACTTTCCTGAATTGAAAAATGACACCGATAAAAGAAAGCAAAACATCACGATTCGCGAGATAATGAACCAGGCTTCGGGTTTATACCATGAAGATCTTACACGTTTAAATTTCTATTTACAATTACCTGATCCTTCCAGCTATGTTTTGCAACAACCGATGGTATCTGATCCTGGTTCCACATGGCATTACAATAATGCAGCAACCCATTTGCTTTCAGTAATTCTTACAAAAGCAACTAAAATGAGTACATATGCTTTCGCACGAAAAATGTTGTTTCAGCCATTAGGCATTATGCATAGCGATTGGATGAAAATGAATGATGGTTATTATGATGGCTGCGGTTTGTTAAGCATGCGGTTGAATACTGAATCACTAATTAAGATTGGCAAGTTGGTATTAAATAACGGGATGTACAATGGCAAACAAATCGTTTCTAAAAAATATGTACAGCAAATATTAAATCCGGATAAAAAATATGAAAGCTATTGGGGCTTTCCGCAATCAACGTATGCTTTATGTTTTTATCATTTCAAATACCATCAAACAAAGATTACTTACGGAATGGGTTGGGGCGGGCAGTTTATTGTCATCATTCCTTCGCTTAACGCAGTGATCGCCATTAATCTAAATATTGCAGATGCAAATGCAGTTAAACAATCAATCGCTTTCCAGGAAAAAGTGTTTCCTGCAGTGTTTAATATTTTAAAGCCTTGACCGTGCAGATAAATGATGCACGTCATTTATCTGCACGTTAATATTTTTATTCTTCAATTTATAATAAGTGAACAACGCCATTTCTAAAATTGTCTTCATTTTTTTTACAACAATATTTTTTATCGCGTCAACAACTGCACAAGAAGTGCATGAACCAAAAATTGATTCTGACTGGGTGAAACCATATCCGCCTTTTCGCATTGCAGGAAATTTGTATTATGTAGGAACATATGATCTCGGCTGTTATCTCATCACAACAAAAAAAGGAAACATATTAATAAATACAGGCACCGCCGCTTCAGAAACATTAATTAAAAATAGTATTAAAGAACTTGGACTTAAATTTAAAGACGTTAAAATAGTACTGGTAATGCATGCACATTTTGATCATGTTGGTGCGCTTTCAGCTATTAAACAACAAACCGGTGCAAAAATTTTTGCTGATGCTGCTGATGAAGATGTTTTAGAATCAGGCGGTAAAACTGATTATGAAATGGGCAAGTATGGTGTAACATTTAAGCCTGTAAAGCCTGATCGCTTATTGCATGATGGCGATGTTGTAAAATTAGATAATATACAAATTACGATGCTGCATCATCCAGGACATACAAAAGGTTCGTGCAGTTATTTATTTACAGTAAAAGATTCAAGCAGGTCATATCGTGTACTTATTGCAAATATGCCAACTATTATTATTGATAGAAAGTTTGCAGATGTAACTGCTTATCCAACTATTCAACAAGATTATGCATACACATTAAATGCAATGAAAAATATTCATTTTGATATATGGTTGGCTGCACATGCGAGCCAGTTTAATTTGCAGGAAAAACATGCGCCCGGCACTGCATATAATCCATCTGCATTTATAGATCAAAAAGGTTATGATGATGAATTAAATGATCTGCAAAAAAAGTTTGACGAGAAGGTTAAGAAAGATGCGAAGTAATAATTAATACATGTCTGCTGCTCTATTTATAACTTTTTCAAAATACTATAGACACCTTACCAAAGTGTAAATATGACTGAATAAAATAATGGTTTATGAAAATTTTTTTTCAAAGGCTTATAATTATTGTTTCGATTCTGGTTGGTTCCTTATCAATATCATTTGCCCAAACTGATAGTGCAACAGGAAAGATTTATTTTTTGGGAAATCCAAAAGGGTTTTTGGAGAAATACCGGGTGTTTATGGACTCGAAACATTTATGCGACCTGAGTGGGAAACATTATTTCGTTTACAATGCCCAGGTTGGCGAGCATTTTATAGCTATGGGAAAAGCTGAAATCAAATCAAATGAAATTGCAATTCTTGTTGAACAAGGTAAACCTTATTACATTCAATTTTATTCGCAAGACAGTTATGGCGGCCGTGCGATAGTAGCGAAAAGAATCCCTGAAGACTTAGCCAAAATGATTTTACCTTCTCTAAAACAAGATGTAAGCTGTGCAGAGAAGGGCTCGAATTAATCTCCTACCAATAAACCGTCGATAGAATAAAACGGCACTTTAAGCCCAATCTTTATATTAATAAAACATAGCAGAAATGATTTTATGTTTTATAGAGCCATTTGAAATGTCAAGTTTGTTGCACTAACCTCAGCCATCACGAAACTTATTGCAGCAATATTTGAAATGGCATAAGTTCGTCCGTTGCGGAACAGAGCACATTAAAATTCAGACAAAGCTGTATCCATATAAGTATCAAATGAGTCTCATTTTGGTACTTGGCGTTATTTTTATTATGGTATTGTAAAATAATACCAATTCAATATTCAATCATTCGATATCCAATTTTATGAAAACCAGATTAACTCTTGTTTTGTGCATCACATTTATTGTGCATGCATCTGTAAATTCCCAGGTGAAAATCGGAGACAACGCTACAACTATTAACAGTGCTTCTCTATTGGAACTGGAGACAACAAATAAGGGTTTTGTTTTGCCTCGCGTATCACTTACCAGCACATCCTCTTCTTCTCCGTTGGCATCAGGTTTATTAACGGGTACAATAGTTTATAATACCAATAGCAGCATAACAGGAGGTTCCGGTATTGGTATATATTATTGGGATGGCAGTAAATGGAATTATCTCGCCAATACAACAATAACAGGTAATTATTGGTCGATCACCGGCAACAGCGGTACGACCCCCGCATCTAATTTTATTGGAACCACGGATGCAAAAGATTTTGTTGCAAAAACAAATAATACAGAACGTATGCGCATTATGGGAGCAGCCAGTGGCAGCAGCCAGGCTGGCTGGGTAGGAATGGGTGTAACGTTACCTAAAAGTGCATTGGATGTTGCCGGAAATTATTCAGGCAAGAATGTATTTACTATTCAAAATACTTCATCAACTGGGTTTAGCAGCGTTGATATGCTGGATAACTCAGGAAATTTGGCAGGTACTTTTGGTTTTGCAAACAGTGGAACGGGTGGAATTTTTAGTGGCAAGGATTATTTTAATATTTATGGAAATGATTTTGTATTTACGAATAATTCGGGTACGTATGCTTTTTATGTAAAAGGAAGCAACGGATATATAGGATTAAATACCAATACACCCAGTGAAAGGCTGCACGTGGTAGGCAATATATATTTGAATGGCGCTTTTATGCCTGGAGGTGATGCAGGAACAGCTGGTTATCTTTTAACTTCGGCCGGAGCAAATACCTCACCTACATGGACGAATCCAAATAACATTGCCTGGCGTTTAACTGGGAACAGCGGTACAAGCGCTTCCGCTAATTTTATTGGAACAACAGACAATATTGACTTTGTTATGAGGACTAATAATGTCGAACGCTTTCGGGTAACAGGAGGTGGAAATGTTGGAATTGGTCTCACAAATCCATCATATAAATTATCTGTGCTTTCTTCTTCAAATCCCTTGTATTTATCTGGTTTGCAGGCAACATCCACTTTCACCACCGACAGCTTATTAACCATTAATGCAGGTGTGGTTAAAAAAGCGCCGTATTCCTCATTAACAGGCAGCTTCTGGAGTACTACAGGAAATAGCGGTACCAGCTATGCTACCAATTTTATAGGCACAACTGATAATACAAGCCTGCGCTTTAGAACAAATAATATTGAGCAGATGCTCCTTGACAGTTTAGGAACGCTTCAGGTAGGTTATTACGGAGCTTCTTCATTTAATACAGACAATCCTCCTAAGTTATCAGTTGATTATAGTACCACAACATCCAATACAATCGCTTATATGAGGGGCTCTATAGATAGTTATTTACAGCTGAATATACGGAATAGAAGTAATGGAACAAACGCTTCAACCGATTATGTGGCTACCGCAGATAATGGTACCGATTCAACCTATTATGTTGATTTAGGAATTAACAGTTCTACTTATGCTCCCGGTGTTGACAATTGGGGTGGTGCAAATGATGCTTATTTATATTCTTCTTCAAGGAACTTATTACTAGGAACACAGGCAAGCAGCTCCGATGTGATTTTTCTTTTGGGTGGTGGCAGAACTAAATACAATACAGTATTGCGTCTTGATGGATCAACAGGTAATATTATTGTAGGAACGGGTAATAACCAGGCAAACGCCACAGGTAATGTCATACGGGGTCCAAACGGTGGTACCGGAACGAATATACCAGGTGGCAGTTTAACATTGCAGGGCGGCTCTTCTAATGGAAATACTTCTGGCGGAGCACTGAATTTATATGGCGGAGGCACTGTAAGCGGAACTTACGGAGCTGTAAATATAAATACCAGCACAAATAGCGCTACAAACATTAATACCGGTACTTCTGCTTCAAACATAACCATGGGCGGTGCAGCAAACAATATTTTATTACCAAAATTTTCTACTGTTGGCGGAATGTATTACACTTCAGTAAATACCGGACAAATAAGCACAACTGGTTCTAATATGACGTGGGATAGTATTAATAACAGGTTGGGAATTGGTATAACAAATCCAGGATATAAATTATCCGTTCTTTCATCAAGTAATCCCTTATACTTATCCGGTGTGCAGGCAACATCCACCTTTTCATCAGATAGTATTCTTACAATTAATGCAGGCATTGTAAAGAAGGCACCATATTCATCTTTAACAGGAAATTACTGGAACTTAACAGGTAATAGCGGTACAACTGCTGGTACCAATTTTATAGGAACAACAGACGCAACGGACTTTGTTGCCAAAACAAATAACACGGAAAGATTGAGAATAACAAGTTCCGGCAATATTGGCATTGGAACCAATAGCCCTCAGCAATCTTTAAGCGTTAACAATGGTGCTAACATTGACCAGGGTAATGGGAATACAGGGTCAACTGTCAATGCGTTGACATTCGGCAGCAACAGCGGTGAAGCGATAGGTTCAAAAAGAAGTTCAGGTGGTAACCAGTACGGTTTGGATTTTTATACGTCTTATAATAATAGAATGGTAATAACTAACGGAGGCAATGTTGGAATAGGAACAACAAACCCTTCTTATAGGCTATCTGTTCTTTCCTCCTCAGATCCGTTATACCTGTCAGGTGTGCAGGCAACATCTACCTTTTCATCAGACAGTATTCTTACAATTTATAATGGTGTAGTAAAGAAAACTCCTTACTCATCTTTGCCATCAGGAGGAAGCAGTGGTTGGTCTTTGATGGGCAATAGTGGCACAAGCACTGCTACAAACTTCCTTGGCACCATAGACAATACGGGCTTAATTTTTAAGGTTAATAACACACAGGCGGGATATTTGGGAAATTCAAGTTCCCAGGCAACTACCTTTGGTTATAACACTTCCGGAACTTCAACAAGCCAGTATGGTACTGCTATAGGTGCAACAGCACAGGCTACTTCCCAATACACTTCTGCGCTCGGCTATGGGTCTTCAGCCAGTGGTCAGTATTCGGCTGCACTGGGCTATAATGCCTCTGCAAACTCGCAATATGCTAATGCTATCGGCTCCGGTTCGTCGGCCAGTAATCAATATGCTACAGCGGTTGGCTATAATTCTTCTGCCACAAGTTTGTCTTCAGTTGCACTTGGCTATAACGCTTCGGCCACCAGCCAGGATGCAGTGGCCGCTGGAAATGGCTCTAGTGCCTCAACGAGTCAATCAATAGCAATAGGTAGACAAGCGACGGCTTCCGGGTACCAGGCGATTGCTGTAGGCTATAATGCCAGTGCAGCGACGAACAGCACTACACTTGCTATTGGTGTAAGTTCTGCTGCCACGGGCTATCAGGCTACCGCTATTGGTTATAGCACCGTTGCATCAAACTCTCAAAGTCTCTCAATTGGTAACGATGCCACAGCATCCGGTTCTCAATCAACGGCGATTGGCAACGGCGCTTCTGCGTCTGGAACTAATTCAACTGCGATTGGCAATGGTGCGTCTACTTCTCAAAGCAATGCACTTATACTGGGTAATACCAGTGCTAACGTTGGCATTGGCACATCAACACCAAATACTGGTGCAGGATTAGATGTAAATGCAAAATTTAAACTGGGGGACATTGGAACGGTAAATAAAAATGTTGTTAGCTTTTCTTCTACCTTAAGCTCAACATCTTTGCCGGGTGGCACGGGCAGCGGAACTCTTTTTGGGTTTAGTTTTACCGCAACGTCAACAGATGTAACCATCACCATTCCCTCATCGGCAAATTATCTTACCTCTACAAAAGCTACTGTTACAGTTTCTCCTGGTTTTGATCTGCCAACAGGGGTTTCAATCGCATCGGCAAGAATGACTTCCACCTCCCAGCTTAAAGTGAGATTAGTGAATGCAACTACAACAGATTATACAATTTCGGGAACAGTTTATATTACAATAAACGAATTTTAATTTAACTACATCTGGCCGTGATAATTATAAAGAATTTCAATTTTTCAGCTAAATCTCCATAATATAACTGTAAAATTTGAATACGATAATATCCCAATCAAACATTTTCAAACTTCAATGGCTAATTTAAGGGGCATTGAAATTAATATTGCATCAGCGTATTTTAAATCCAATAATATGAAGAGCAAATTCTGCCTGTTTATGGGTATTTTGTTTTTTCATCTTGCTGCTGATGCACAGGTAAAGATTGGCGATAATGCAACATCAATTAATACTGCATCAATACTTGAGCTGGAAACAACAAATAAAGGTTTTGTTTTACCGCGGGTGTCCTTAACAGCTACTACTTCTTCATCTCCTTTAGATGCAGGATTGCTTACCGGCACGGTAGTATATAATACAAACAGCAGTACAACCGGCGGCTCGGGAATTGGAGTTTATTATTGGGACGGAAGCAAATGGAATTATCTCACCAATACAAACACATCATTAAACTATTGGTCGCTTACAGGCAACAGCGGATTAAGCGCTGCAACTAATTTTATTGGCACCACGGATGCCGTTGATCTTGTAGTGAAAACAAACAATGCAACCCGGATGCGCATTAAAAGCAATACAGGTTATGTGGGCATTAACACCGCTTCGCCGAGTGAAAGATTGCATGTTGTTGGTAATTTTTATTTGAACGGAGCTTTTATGCCCGATGGCGATGCAGGAACTTCTGGTTATGTGCTAACATCTGGTGGAGCAGGAATATCGCCAACATGGGCAAACCCGAACAACCTGGCATGGACTTTAACGGGAAACAGTGGCACAAACGCATCTACTAATTTTATTGGTACCGCTGATGCCATAGATTTTGTTACCAAAACAAATAGTACAGAGCGTATGCGTGTAACGAGTGGAGGAAATGTAGGCATTAATACATCAAGCCCCGGAAGCGCATTAGATGTAAAAGGAACATTACGGTTATCTGGTTCTACCTCAGGCTATGTTGCTTTAGCACCTGCAGCAGCAGCCGGTTCTACTACTTATACGTTACCTTCTGCAGATGGTACAGCAGGACAGGCGTTGGTAACCAATGGAAGCGGCACTTTAGGCTGGGCAATTACAGCGGCCACTATTGGCACCATAGGCACTGGCGTCAACATTCCCGGTACAGCAACCGGAAAATACTATTGCACGGGATCTTATATTACCCTGCCTCCGGGGAAATTTATTGTGAATGTATATATGATGTTGTCGAGCTCACCAAGTACAATGAATCAAACAACACCAAATCAACCAGGCTCTTTTTTTATTAAATCATTTTTTGCTGACGCAAGTCTTGGCACTACTGCAGGCGCTACTGTTTCACCGGCACTTCCGCAAACTGATGTATCGCCTGATGTAGTGGGCAATGGAAAATTAATTAGCGGCAGCATTAATGTAGGACAAACCTATAATGCAATAAGCGGATTTGTGGTGATCAACAATACATCAGGAGCAAATAAATCTTACTATTATTGGGCAGGCTGGGTATCGCTTACAAACGTTTTATCGTCGAATTCACTCCCTTTAATAGGCGGTACCAATTATGGTGAAGATAATATAGTTGCATATCCGACAAACTAATTAAAAAAGGTTCGTTTGATTATCTTTCACCTGCAGCAATAATTAAAATTTTAGGCTATTCTTTTTATTCTCGTCAAAGAATTTTAAAAAATTGAAATTCAATATCAAGCCGTAAAATTTGAATTCAATCGTAGCCGAATTATACATGTTATATTTTCAAATACGGCTATTAAGAATAATACAGTAACATTGCATTAGAGTTACCAAATCCAATATTATGAAGAGCAAACTCTATCCTTTAATGGGTATTTTGTTTTTTCATCTTGCTGCTAATGCTCAGGTTAAAATTGGCGATAATGCTACATCCATTAACACTGCTTCGCTTCTTGAACTTGAAACAACTAATAAGGGTTTTGTTTTGCCGCGTGTTTCTATAACTAGTATCAGTTCTTCATCTCCGTTAGATGCTGGTTTGCTTACAGGCACACTTGTGTATAATACAAATAGCAGCACAACCGGCGGATCAGGCGCAGGTATTTATTATTGGGATGGAGGCAAATGGAATTTTCTTGTGAATACTACAACTACATTAAACTACTGGACACTTACCGGTAACAGTGGCACGACCGCTTCATCTAATTTTATCGGAACTACTGATGCGATAGATTTTGTAACAAAAACAAACAATACCGAGCGTATACGCATTTTAGGTGCAGCCAGTGGCTCAAGTAAAGCAGGATGGATTGGCATGGGTATATCGGTGCCAAGAAGTTCGCTTGATGTTACCGGAAATTTTACAAATAAAAATGTAGTTACTATTCAAAATACCTCTTCCTCAGGTTACAGCAGTGTAGATATGATTGATAACAATGGCACGTTGAAAGGTACGTTTGGCTATGGAAATTCCGGAACAGGAAGTTTCTTTTCTACGAGAGATTACTTCAGTACATACGGCAGTGATTTTGTGATGAACAATAATAACGGAAACTTTAATCTTTTTATGGGTGGTAGTAATGGGTATATAGGTATTAATACAAGCTCGCCAAGTGAAAGATTGCATGTAGTAGGCAACTTTTATTTGAATGGTGCTTTTATGCCCGGCGGGTTAGCGGGAACTTCGGGTTATGTATTGACCTCTGCCGGTACAGGAGCATCACCTACATGGACAAACTCTTCAAGTCTTGCATGGAGTTTAATTGGTAATACAGGAACAACTACATCTAATTTCCTGGGAACCACCGATGCAAAATCATTGGTTTTTAAAACGAATAATGCTGAGCAAATGCGTTTAACGCAAAGTGGCGCTTTGTTAATTAAAACAACTTCTGCATCAGGCAATGAAGTTTTAAATGTAAATGGCAGTTTTAAATTAGGCGGTTCAGGAACGATATTAACTAATATTATTAAAGGTACTGGTACTATAAGCGCATTTACTATTTCCGGTGTAGGAACTACTATTACAAAAACTATTACTGTTACAGGCGCCAATACGGGTGCTTCAGTTATTATTAATCCTCAGAGCAGTTTGCCAGATGGGCTTGTTATTGCATACAGCTATGTAAATGCAACGAACACTATTACTGTTGCTTTTGTAAGCACACTTTCATCTATTAGTGTATCAGCACTAACATTTGATATAACTGTTATCCAATAATATCATTACTCTTTCAATAAATTAATCAGCGTATCTGCTTCTGTGCCCTGACCGTAAGTTTGTATAAGATGATGCTCTTTATTATACACCGCCATAAACGGCGTAAACTTCACACGGAAGTAAGATGGAATTGTATAGTTAGGGTCTCTCCCTATTATAATATTATTAAATTGTTGCAGGTTGAACTTTTTTGCAAACTCTTTTATTTCAGGTAACGGATAATAACTCACCCAAACAAAAAATATATTTTTCATTTCTTTCATCTTCTTACTGAATTCATCTGCCGTAATTTGACAATGACCGCACTCGGGACTGAAATAAACAATTACAACCGGTGTATTTGTTGGAATTTTTTTATCGTTGGTAAAAACACTGTCTGTTTGTAAAACAGTAAAAGAAGGAATGTGCAAAGAATCTTTTTCGTAAGGTGGAATTGTATCAACATCCTGTGCGTGGATTGTATTTAGTTTTGCAGCAATAATAAGAAGAAGGAAAATTTTTTTCATAATGCTAAACTATGATAAGATATTTTGAAAATAATAGTGTTCAACTTTATTTGTGTTTTTATAACTCACTTTAAGATTGAGATAACTTTTTTAAGAATTGCATTGTATCAATTCCATCAGCATAATCTGTAAGCGCTGGTGATTGTGATTTACCAAAAGGAACAAAATTTTTTCCAACAATACATTGAATTTTTTCATTCTCTGCTAAACTTTCTTCAACATTTTTTAAATCGGTATAAAAAGAATAATTTAATTGACTTACCGGCGCAAACACACTATCATTTTCTGTTAGTATGATTGATTCATTCGACATATAAAACGTATGATTTAAAATAAGCAGCGCCAACTGGTAGTCGTAATTATTTTTGTATTTATGAAAATCTTTAAAGTAATCATACTTTTTTAATGCATCTAAGAGCGGAATAAAATTGTAATTCTGCGGAACAAAAAGATGCGTAACATTTCTGCAACCCATTCCAAAATATTGTAAAATATCATCTGCTAAATATCCTAATTCGTTTTCACTTTCATTTCCGGTTAGTACTACAACAGAAGTTTTATTTCTGCGAATGATGTTTGGATATTTTCCAAAATAATATTCAAAATATCTTCCGCTATTATTACTGCCTGTTGCAATATATGCGTCACAGCCTTTTAAATTTTCTGCAAACAAAATATAATCTGCAGCTTCAGCATGCCATTCAATCATTTTACTGGCAAGGTGTTTTATCAAAATTTCGTCTTTCGACGAAGGCTTTATTATCGCTTTATTACCACTTACAAACACACATAAAAAATCATGAAAGCCAACGAGCGGAATATTTCCCGCCATTATAACTCCAACTTTTTTTGGCTGAACATTTTCTTCAATCCCATAATCATCAATCCATCTTTCGAGCAGATCTTTTTGCAAAAAATTTTCAGTTATGTTCTTAATAGCTAAATCCACAAACTCATTTGTAAACCACGGATTTTGTTGACGTGCGTTTTCTTTCACCAATTGCAATTCATCAGTGTTCATCAACAAATAATCACCAAGCCTTACTAATAAATTAATGCGGTCTTTTATATTCATTACTTAGTTCTTAATTTTACTGCAAAAGTATAATCAGAATAAAAAAATAAGTATGGCAATTAAAATAACTGATGAATGTATAAACTGCGGCGCCTGCGAGCCGGAGTGTCCGAACAATGCTATTTACGAAGGCGGCGTTGAATGGGCAATTTCTGATGGAACAAGCGTAAGAGGAAGTTTTACTTTGATGGATGGAACTGTTGTTGATGCTGAACAACGCAACGCACCTTTGGCGGTTGATACGTATTACATAACGCCAAACAAATGCACCGAATGCCAGGGCTTTCACGAAGAGCCGCAATGCGCTGCCGTGTGCCCGGTTGATTGTTGCGTGCCCGATGAAATGTATCGCGAAACGGTTGAAGAATTGATGGCAAAAAAAGAAAGAATGCATATTTAGCATTCAAAAAATTTTTTACCTTCGGATTCTATAACAGTTGCTTGTTGCAACGTTTTACAGCGGGTGATATTTCCTGCTAACAGAGGTGGAGGTTTTAAATCCTTCACCTTTTTTGTAAGCGTTAATTCTTTTCACAATAAACATATTTCTGTTTTCTTTGCGTTGATATTTTTAGCATGAAGAAAAAAATTGCATTGGTTACAGGCGGTTACAGCAGCGAAGCTGAAATAAGCTATCAAAGTGTAATTACGGTTAATAATAATGTTGACAGAAACCGCTATCATGTTTATGTAATTGATATAACACCCGAAGGTTGGTTTTATAAAAATGAAAACGAAGAAAATATTTCTGTTGATAAAAATGATTTTTCAATAATAGTTAATAATAAAAAAATAAATTTCGATGCAGTACTCATGTGCATTCACGGCACACCGGGTGAAGACGGAAAATTGCAGGGTTATTTTGATTGCATCGGCTTGCCATATACAACTTGTAATGCCGCAACATCAGCATTAACTTTTAATAAAAGATATACGGTTGCGGTAGCTGCATTTGCAGGAATCAATGTTGCAAAATCATTACATATTTTTCGCAACGATATAATTAATGAAGAAGATATTTTTAATAAGCTCAAATTTCCTGTATTTGTAAAACCAAACAATGGCGGCTCAAGTATTGGTATGAGTAAAGTGAATAGACCTTCAGAAGAAATTGATATCGCATTGCAAAAAGCTTTTAAAGAGGATGACCAGGTTTTAATTGAAGAATTTATAGCAGGCAGAGAATTTACAATTGGTGTTTTTAAAACTAAAGGCGAGATCATCACACTTCCTATAACGGAAGTAATTTCTAAAAAAGATTTTTTTGATTTC
>JBEHXR010000046.1:0-15144 GCA_048498595.1 Bacteroidota bacterium | reverse complement strand
TGCCTTCCTGGGATCTTTTGATGGAGATTGAAAAGGTGTTTTATATACATCTCCATTTTCGTTTGGTGAGCCAATATAGCCTAAAGCAGGATTGCCATCATAGGCAGGTCCGTATTGCTGGTTTTCAAATGGAATAGCGTTTACAAACCCGGTAAAAGGATTAATTGCATCAAACTGGTAAGGTGTGCCTGCGAAAAAAACTCCTGATTCCCCGCCGTATCCGGAATAAGTAGTTTGCAGTGCAGGAAAATATGCCATGCGTTCAAACGTCTGTGTTTGGGTTAGCGATACAGATGGCTTTCCTGATTTGCTTCCGCGCTTTGTAGTAATGATCATCACTCCGTTTGAAGCTTCTGAACCGTATAAAGCGGCAGCACTTGCACCCTTTAAAACAGACACATTATCAACGTCTTCAGGATTCAAAGTGGCGATAAAATCGGGTCTTACTTCCATACCGTCAACTATTATTAACGGCTGGTTGTCAGAGTTAATATGTCTTTCACCGCGCAATTGAATGCGCACTTCAGGATTTACGCCGTTATTAATAACACTGATTTGTGCACCGGAAACCTGCCCCATTAAACCCTGGGCAACATTCACGGGCTTGGAAATATTGAGTGCATCAGAATTTACAGTGGCAGTACTGTAACCCAGGGCTTTCTGTTCACGCTTGATACCTAAAGCCGTTGTTACTACTACATCACTGATGTTACCCGTCGTACGGGTCACCACTACCGAAACTGTATTAGAGCTGCCCACGGTCACTTCCGTTGGCTGAACACCAACCGCCGTAATCACTAAAACATCCCCGGCTTTGGCAGGAATATTAAAGTTTGCATTTGCATCTGCTGCAACAGTTACTTTAGTACCTTTTACATTAATTGTGGCAAAGGGAACAATGTCTCCGTTTTGATCCCTTACCGTACCGCTGATTTTACCCTGGGACCATCCCACAACGGTAAATAGCAATAAGAAAGTAAGTAAGCTTACAATTTTTCTCATTTTGACATTTTTTAATTTGCGTGTAAATATATAAGGATTATGAATAAACCGTTAAAAAAACTTAAATTTCTTGTTAAACATCCTTGATAGGGGAGACAAAGCATCTTTTGAAAATGCTGCTTAACCACTCATCAAAAACAACATTTTTTAGTATTAAAAATAAATAGCAAAACCGGCTTTAATAAAACCGCTTGATTCTGAGGCAAATAAAATTTAGAATTAAATTGTTAGCTGTCCTAAAAACCCATGTATTAATTTTGAAACCATGCAATTATTAAGCGGCAAAGAAGCGTCTGAAAGCGTTAAACAACAATTATCAGAACAAATTCAAGTTTTAAAACAAAAAGGTTTAAGAACACCGCATCTTACAGCCATTCTTATTGGTAATAATGGCGCCAGTGAAACTTATGTAGCCAGTAAAATAAAAAATTGTCAGGAAATAGGTTTTGGATCTTCATTAATACGATATGATGAAAACATAACCGAAAAGGCGCTGCTGAAAAAAATAATTGAACTAAACAACGATGATAATGTCGACGGTATTCTTGTCCAGCTTCCGTTACCAAAACATATCGATGAGCAAAAGGTAATAAATATCATAAACCCGGCAAAAGATGTTGATGGCTTTCATCCAATGAATATTGGAAAACTTGTTCAGGGCTCACCTGCCTTTATTTCTGCAACACCTTATGGCATTATATTATTAATGGAACATTATAAGATTAGCGTAAAGGGCAAGCACGCTGTTGTTATAGGAAGGAGTAATATTGTAGGAAGACCCATCAGCATTTTATTAAGCAGCAGTCAATCATACGGCAATGCAACCGTTACACTTTGCCATTCACACACAAAAAATTTAAAAGAATTAAGTTTGCAGGGGGATATTATTGTGGCGGCATTAGGTAAGCCGGGTTTCGTAACAGCCGATATGGTAAAAGACGGCGCTGTTGTAATTGATGTGGGTATTACGCGGGTTGAAGATGCGACTGCAAAAAAAGGGTTTCGTATAAAAGGTGATGTAAGTTTCGACGAAGTAGCTCCCAAAACCTCATATATAACACCGGTTCCCGGTGGTGTGGGCTTAATGACAATTGCCGCACTTTTAAAAAATACCATGAAAGCCTATCTAATGCGGAACAATTTAACTGAAGATATTTTTAATAAATGATTGAAGCATTAACACATACAGATCAACCATCAACTGTCAATCATCAATTGTCAACGCTTCCGGTAATGGAAGCATTTTATACTTTGCAGGGTGAGGGTTTTCACCAGGGGAAAGCAGCTTATTTCATTCGTTTGGGTGGTTGTGATGTTGGTTGTTTTTGGTGTGATGTAAAAGAAAGCTGGGATGCTTCAGTTCATCAGCAGAAAACAATTGAAGACATTATTAAAGAAGCATTGTCAACTGCCAACTCTCAACTGTCAACTGAAAATATTTGCGTTATCACCGGCGGCGAACCCTTGTTACATAACCTCGATCTCCTTACACAATCACTTCAACAAAACAATTTCAAAACACACATTGAAACCTCAGGGTCCTCTTCTTTATCCGGCTCATGGAACTGGATTTGCCTTTCACCAAAAAAATTTAAACAACCTTTACCGGAAGCTTATACCGCAGCAGATGAATTGAAGATGGTCATATATAATAGGTCCGATTTTAAGTGGGCTGAACAAAATGCTGCATGCGTATCATCAAATTGCAAACTTTACTTACAGCCTGAATGGAGTAAATCCGCTGAAATGACGCCTTTGATTATTGATTATATCAAAGCAAATCCTCAATGGCAATTGAGCCTTCAAATCCATAAATATATTAATGTGCCTTAATTTGCTTAAAGACGCTTTACCATCAAACAAACTGGCTGTTAACCTAATGCTTACTTAATACCAAAGCCATACTTAAAGGCATTCAGATTCAAGGATCCGCCGTTCATCTTTCGATCATCCTTCGTTCATGAAACGTTTTTTTGGTAGTCGGGAGAATAGATTGTCTTTGGATAAAAAGAAAGGATTTAGATGCTTTCTAAAAGTACAATTTATTTGAATGTGGTAATTGAAAAACCTTAATTATTTCTCTGGCATCTGTAATGCAGCTTCTCGCCTTAAACCATAATCGCCGCTTATCTTTGCCACCCAATTTTTAAATTATGTATCGTACACATACTTGTGGTGAACTCAATCTTAATAATAAAGAACAAACTGTAACGCTTGCCGGCTGGGTGCAAACGGTAAGAAAGTTTGGCGCCATCACGTTTGTTGATCTGCGCGATCGTTACGGCATTACGCAATTATTATTTGGAGAAAATTTGAACAGGCAATTAGATGAACAACCACTCGGTCGTGAATTTGTTTTGCAGGCAACAGGCATCGTAAATGAACGCAGCAATAAAAATAAAAACATTTCAACCGGCGATATTGAAATTAATGTAACTGAATTTAAAATTTTGAATAAATCTGCAGTGCCGCCATTTACGATACAGGACGAAACAGATGGTGGCGATGATTTACGCATGAAATACCGCTATCTTGATTTACGCCGTAACATCATTAAAAAAAATCTGCAACTGCGTTATGCGGTAAATCGTTCCGCAAGAAATTATTTGCACGAGAATGGATTCATGGATATTGAAACACCTTTCTTAATAAAATCAACACCCGAAGGTGCAAGAGATTTTGTTGTGCCCAGCAGAATGAACACTGGTGAATTTTATGCATTACCTCAATCACCACAAACGTTTAAACAATTATTAATGGTAAGTGGTTACGATCGCTATTATCAAATTGTAAAATGTTTTCGTGATGAAGATCTGCGCGCAGATCGCCAGCCGGAATTTACACAGATAGATTGTGAAATGGCATTTGTAGAACAGGAAGATATTATTAAAATGTTTGAAGGCTTGGTGAAACGAATTTTTAAAGATGTAAAAGGCATTGATTACACAGAAGCGGTTGAACGTATGAGTTGGGAAGATGCCATGTGGAATTACGGAAATGATAAACCTGATATAAGATTTGAAATGAAAATTTCAAACTTAAAAGTGAAAGGTCAAAATTATTTTGAGCCATTGGCGACAACTGAATTTGGTGTTTTTAAAAATGCAGAAACAATTGTTGCAATATGTGTTCCTAACGCAGCCGATTATTCGCGCAAACAAACAGATGAATTAATTGAATGGGTGAAGCGTCCGCAAATTGGAATGGCAGGTTTGGCTTTTGTAAAAATGAATAATGACGGAACAGTTAAAAGCAGCTTCGATAAATTTTTTAATGAAGAGCAACTAAAAGAACTCGCCACTTTTTGCAAGGCAAAAACAAATGATTTGATTTTAATGCTGGCAGGCCGTGAAGAACGCACAAGAAAAGCCATGAGTGAGTTAAGGCTTGAAATGGCAAAACGTTTGGGCTTGCGTAAAGATGATGAATTTAAATTATTGTGGGTACTCGATTTCCCTTTATTTGAATATGATGAAGAAAGCAATCGCTGGGTGGCAAGACATCATCCCTTTACTTCTCCAAAACCCGCAGATATTGAAACGATGATCAATAATAATCCGGTTATAGAAAATGCTGAAAAATATCTCGAACATCCTTATGCAAACATAAAAGCCAATGCTTACGATATTGTTTTAAACGGCAATGAAATTGGTGGTGGCTCAATAAGAATTTTTCAAAGAGAATTACAGGAAAAAATGTTTGCTGCATTAGGCATGAGCAAAGAAGAAGCGCAACACAAATTCGGATTTTTATTAGGCGCTTTTGAATACGGCGCGCCGCCGCATGGAGGTATTGCATTTGGCTTTGACAGGTTGTGTGCTATTCTTGGCGGTAGTGAAAGCATTCGCGATTTTATTGCCTTCCCAAAAAATAATTCGGGCAGAGATGTGATGATTGATGCACCTTCAAACATTGATGAAAAACAGTTGGAAGAATTGAACATTAAACTGGATTTAAAATAAATGGAAGCACCAATTGTTTTAAGGCCGAGGATAAAAATTTTAATATACATATTTGCTACTTTATTTGCACTAATAATTATATGTGGGCTTTTGTCAAATGATTCAATTGAACGTTATATTTTATTGATCTTATTTCTTAGCGCAGTATTGACAATATTGTTACTATTTGTTTACTCGCAAAAAATAATTCTGAACAATAATTTTTTCTTTTATAATAATGGTAAAGAAAAAATAACCGTCTCTTGGGATACTGTTATCAAATCTGAAATTATATTTTATGGAAAGTGGGGGGAGCCTATGCTTAAACTTTATTTATCTGCCGGTAATTTTTATTTAATAAGATTAGCGTTATATTCAGGAAAGGATGCAAGATTATTTATTCAAAAACTATTATCAAAGGCTTCAACTGCAGACCATTCAGAGGATGTTCGTCATGCATTGAACTCTAAGTTTTTTTCTTAAACATTTGGAGCTATATCGTATTCCCAAACTTTTGAAAAGATTGCTTTTTCAGCTTAATAATATTATGGTTCTATATACCCTAAAAGTTAGCACAACAATTCTCATTTCTTTTACATTTGTTTATGCCTTTGCAACATAAACCGCTGCGTGCATCGCTTGTATTAGCAAAAGCAAGTTTAAAAGCAACTTTAAGAAGCCCGACTTCTGTAGTTTTTTCTTTATTGTTTCCTATAATATTTATTGTTGTTTTTGGTTCGATGGTAGACAACACAATCGTTGAACTAAAAGTGGCATTGGCAAAAAACTGCGATACATCAAATGCAATTTATAATGCAATAACTAATATTGATAATATCACAATCGATAATAGTTTATCAGAACAATCCGCAACTGATGCTTTAAAAAAAGGAAGGCTTACTGCCATTTTAAATATTCAAAAAGATGCTGTGCAAACACAGGTGCCGCATTATAATGTTTATACTACATCAGGCACATCTTCCGCTGATGCCAATAAACTTTTACAAACATTATTAACCAATACAATCAGCTCAATCAACACAAAAATTTTTCCATCAAATTCATCTGTTGCATCTCTTCATAACATTCAATTACCGGGTCGTACTTACCGGCAAATAGATTTTATTCTGCCGGGCCAACTTGGTTTTTCTTTATTGATGGCAGGCGTTTTTGGTTGTGCTTTTATTTTATTCAGCTTAAGAAAAACACTTGTTTTAAAAAGATTATCAGCAACGCCCATTAGCAGGTCATATATTATTTTAGGCGAATTCCTCAGCAGGTTTTTCTTTCAACTCATCAGCTTCACCATAATGATTGCGCTTGGATATTTTGCTTTTCACTTTACATTGATCAACGGTGTGTTTACATTTTTGGAAATGCTTGCATTTTCTGTTTTGGGTTTAATAATATTTATGGGCATGGGTTTTATTATTAGCGGTGTTGTGCAAAATGAAAGTGCAATCGCACCCATTGCGAACACCGTAACACTTCCTCAAATTTTATTGTGCGGTCTTTTTTTCCAATTGAAAATTACCCGCACTGGTTGCAGCAATGCTGTAATATTTTGCCACTCACATTTTTTGTAGATGGCATGAGAAAAATTGCTTTTGAAAATACACACATCTGGCAAATGCCTGCACAAATTATTGGTTTATGTATATGGGCAATATTAATAACCATGTTATGTGTAAAACTGTTTAAGTGGGAATGAATTCTAATGCAGCCTCATCTTATTCAAAAATAATTTTGCCGTGTACTTTAATAAATTAAAAAAGGTTACAGTATTCATGTTTAATTTAAAAGCCAGTGCTGCCTGCCGTGCCGCCTTGATTGGATCATCATATCGATAATATACCAAATGAGAAGTTTCTGCAAAATACAGTGACCAGTTTCTCTTCGCAATTTTCTTAAGCTCCCGCTTTTGATCAACCGGAAGATAATTTTGAATGTGATTAATTGCTTTTTGAATATCTTTTATATGCTGCCCTGATTTAAATGATAAAGCAGTAATGTTATAATCATCGTGTATGCGGTATCTGGCCAGTGGTAACGGAGTGTATGCAAAAGGATAATCCTTAGCTACTCTCACCCACATTAACCAATCTTCCCCATAATGCATTCCGAAAAAACCGCCTAATTGTTCATACACACTTCTTTTAACTACTACACCAGGAGGCTGAAGTTTTTGTCCCTTCGCAATTCTGCTTAACCAGTTTTCTAAAAGCCCGCGCTCGTCAGCAATCTTCTCATGTTTCTGATATAGGATATTATCGTTTTCGTCTACATGCAAAAAATCAGTACAAGCTGCACCCGCTTCAGGATACATTTCAAAAAGTGTTTCAATTTCTTTGTAAAAACCGGGTTCAACAAAGTCGTCCCCATGTAATAAGTGTATATACTTTCCAAGTGAGCGATTCAAACAGGTTTCAAAATTTCGCAAACTTCCTTTGTTATAGGATTGCTTATAAAATAATACTCTGCCATTTCCCAATTCTTTTACAACTTTTTCAACATCTTCTGTGCTGCAATCATCAATAACCTCTATTTGCATTTGTTCTTTTCCCGGGTCCTGCGCCAAAACACTTTCCAATGTTTTTTTAAGATACCGGGCACAATTGTAAGCAGGTATCATTACAGACCACAATGGTCTTTGCAGTTCTTTATTTACAGGTTCAATTATGGGTGGCGTATCAGGTATACGGTCGCTCATAGTTAATTAAGTAGTTTCAGAAAGTTTGGCTGTATTATATACGCTATAATAATTTAACCAGTTCTCTATACCTTGTTTAAAAGCTTGCTCTTCTGCTTCATTTCTTAAAAATTTTTCCTGCCGTTTTAAAACATGTAACGCATTTTGTAGCATGCGCTCTATGTTTTTAGACATATTGGTAGAGTGCATACGATACACAGCAATTTTTTTTTCATGATGAAACACCGGCAGCAGACGGCTTATTTTAAGATTGAGATCATAATCTTCACAAGCACTTAAACCGGTATCAAAATGGAAATAAAAAAATAAATCCCGCCGATACATCACAGTCGCTTCCATCGCAATATAATTACCCTGCAATAATGATAAATAGTTATCGTCTGATTTGGACGTTGCTATGTTTGCTGGGATATAATTTCCGGCCGCATCTATTTTATCATAAGTGCCGGAAACAAATGCTATGTTTTTGTACAATGAAAAAAAGTACAGGTTTAATTCAACAGCGCTTTCATACAAATAATCATCCGCATCTAAAAAAACAATAAAACTTCCTGTTGCAAACTGAACGCCAATATTTCTTGCAGCTGATAATCCAACTCTTTCAACATATATGTACCGCACTTTATTTTCAAACGCTTTACATACCTGTTTTGTGTTATCGTTTGATCCATCATCCACCACAATCACTTCAACATTTTTGTATGATTGATTAAGCACGCTTTCAATTGCTTCATTTAAATAATGTGCCTGGTTGTAACATGGAATAATAACAGAAACACAGGTGTCATTATTAATGGAAACAGCATCATATAATGCGGCAGGAAAATTTAAAGATGTTGGTTGCGTTTCAAGTTTATGTTTTTTGTAAAACTTTTGCCCGGCTATGTAGCCTCTTATCTCGGTAATTAAAGATGAAAATTTACCCATTAATAATTTCGGCAATTCTGTTTTTGCACGGTAATAATAATAAGAACGAAACCCACTTTTCAATCGCTTAATATTTCCTTCATCTTTATATTTTTCATGCTGAATTAGTAAAGCAGCCGTGTGCCCTTTCATATAACCATACAATTGCTGCTTTAATTTTTTTATTTCTTTGCGATGTTCATGGTAAACATATAAGTGCGGGAAATAAAAACAATTCCATCCTTCGGCTAAAATGCGATACCACATTTCAGAATCACCGCTGCAACCTGCTGCGCCAACATCTAAGCGTTCATCAAATAAACCCGCAACATTAAAAGCTTCTCGCCTGAAAGCCATGTTTGCGCCTGCTCCAACGTCCCAAACCGGAACGCCTTCATCTTTATATTTTAAATAATATGCATGATCAAAACAAACCGGTACATATCCTTTATTAAAGCCCCATTTCCTTTCGAAAATGTATTGAGAAAATGTTTCCAATTCATGCGGTATCACAATTCCTGTAACAGCCATGATATGCGGATCTGCGAAACATGATCGGATATTACTTATCCAGTTTGAAGGAATTTTTACATCGTCATCAGTATAAGCAATTATATCGCATGAAGCATTTAGCGCGCCGGTATTTCGTGCAATGTCTAATCCCTTTCTTTTTTCAAAAACATATTTAACGTTAGAAAATTTTTGAGTAATAGTTTTTGTATCGTCCGTTTCAGAAGCATTATCAACAACAATTATTTCAACATTCTCATCTTTAATTTTTGTAAGCGATGATAAACATTCATTCAAAGCTTCTGCACGGTTGCGCGTGCATATAATAACAGCAATTTTTTCATCCCTGTTTTGATTGAGTGTTGATTGAAAAACATTAATCGCTTTTGAAAGCACCGCTGATAATTTCCGGTAATCGTTTTGTGTAATAGAATTTTTCCAATCATTATCATCATCAAACCTGGTATAGTAAGCAACAGAATTGTGAATAGCTTTTTGCACATCATTATAAAAAATATGCTGCTGAAATGTTTTATCAACCTTCAGCCAAACACTCCCCAATGGAATTTTTTCAAACCATATAACAACATAATGGTTCCCTTTTTCCGGCTGAAAACTTTGTACTTCGCTGAGTTGAAGATGATGGATTGTATAAGGTTGGAATTTTGCCATCACTCATTTTTTTGCTTTACAATTACAGGAAATGCCGGTCGTACATAACCGAGCCATTTACCAAACCATGCAGTGTTAGCACGGTAATCTTCTACTTCAAATGCAAGACAGGCTTCAAAATAAAATAGCCGTTGCGTTGTATCTTTTACAAACACAATCGAGATATAATAAGAACCATCATTCAAAAAATTGCCAGGAATATTACAACTGCCTTCAATTAAACCATTGTTGTATGTATGCGGTTCGGAAGCCACATCAAATATGCAATCACCCGCAATATTAAAGAGGTGTATTCCAACAATTAAATTGCCCGCACCAACATCATTATACCAAAACTCAAACTGCAAACGCAATGGTGTGCGAATGTCAATTACATCGATGTTGTCTAAATAATCCGGAATGAGCTCAACTTTTTTTATGCGTATGTAATTATTGCCTGGAGCGTTTTGCGGAGCCTCATACGATTGATGAACAAAATTATTTTGTTGCCGCTTTAAATAATTACTGATAACGGTTTCAGGCTTGCCTTCTTCTATAATTTTTCCTTCATGCAATGCAATAGTGCGGTTACAAAGATTTTTTAAAGCCTGCATATTATGACTAACAAACAAAACTGTTTTACCCTGCTTGCTCGACACTTCCTTCATCTTGCCTAAACACTTGCGCTGAAATTCTGCATCGCCAACAGCAAGCGCCTCGTCTACAATTAAAATTTCAGGATCAAGATGTGCGGCAACGGCAAACGCAAGACGCATATACATTCCGCTTGAATATCTTTTTACCGGCGTATCAATAAATCTTTCAAGTCCCGAAAAATCAATGATCTCATCAAATCTTGAAGCAACTTCACGTTTCTTCATGCCTAAAATATTTCCATTCAAAAAAATATTTTCTCTGCCCGTCAGTTCAACATGAAAGCCTGTTCCTACTTCCAGCAAACTTGCAATTCTTCCTTTACCATAAACATAGCCTGCTGTGGGTAATGTAATGCGTGAAATAATTTTTAGTAAGGTTGATTTACCTGCACCATTATTTCCAATAAATCCTAACACCTCACCATGTTCTACTTCAAAGCTTATATTTTTTAGTGCCCAGATAAATTGTTTTGAATTATTATTTTCTGAATAATCAATTGCATTTTTTTTATTTAGCCAATTGCCAATATCTTCTCTTAACCGCCCGGAACCCAATTTGCCAAGACGATAGTATTTTGAAATATTTTCGACTTTTATTACTGCACTCATTAAATAATATCCATCAGTTTTGTTTCATGCTTTTTAAATAAAGCCATACCAATAATTAAAATTATACACACACTGCAAGTAGATAGCAAAAGATATTTTGTTTGGATAAAATTGCCGCCGAAAAAACCAGACCTGAATGTTTCAATAATGGGTGTTAATGGGTTTAACCAAAATATAAATTTATAATGAGCGGGAATGATAGATGCCGGATAAACTACCGGCGTTGCAAACATAAAAAGGCGCAAAATAAATTGTAATGCATAATCCAAATCGCGATAGCGTGCAGTTAAAACGCTTATCAGTAAACCGGCACCAAGACTAAATGCAGCCGTTAACAAAAGTAAATAGGGTAATAACAATATTGCAGAAGAAATATGTACTGAATGATCGAGCAAAAAATAAACAACATAAATAATTACAAATAATAAAAGCTGTACAAGCATGCGAATGCTGTGTGATATGATACTGCTTATCGGCACAACTAATCTTGGAAAATAAACTTTTGAAAATAATGTTGCGTTTTGCATAAACGTGTACATCGTGCTATTGAGACAATCAAAAAAATAACTCCATATTACAATGCCTGGTAAGTAAAATAAAATAGGCGGAATATTATCAGTGGAGATTTTTGCAATCCTGCTAAAAATTACATAATAAGTAAGCGTAGTTAAAACAGGCTGAAATAAAATCCAAAAAGGACCCAGAATTGTTTGCTGATAATTGGCTATTAAATCTCTTCTTACAAAGCGCATCAATAAATCTTTGTAGTGCCAGAGTTCTTTAAAGTTCCATTTAAATAAACTGATCTTCGGGCCGATCTTCCAATCCCAATCTAAGTTGTTATTCAAAAGCAGTGTTTTAATAAAATACAAAGTTCGCAAATAATAAACGAGATGGAACGCTCAATTGTTTTATAAACACATTGCTATTTAATTATTCAGAAGTAATTCAGGCCATATAACGCACTTGCAAAATCTTCTAAATTTGTTCAGGTGCTAATTAATTATGGTATGATATTTAAAAAATATGCAAACTATTCCATCTTTAAAAATATTAACGATTGATATTGGCGGCTCGCATGTTAAAGCAACAATTCTAAATGCAGAAGGCGAAACAATTTCTGATTATAAAAGATTACCTACACCGCAACCGTCATCACCAGAAAATATTCTTAACACGATCCGGGAACTGGTAAAAGATTTACCTGAGTACGATAGAATATCGGTTGGATTTCCCGGTTATGTAAGAGAGGGTGTTGTTAAAACAGCGCCTAATCTTGGTACTGAATATTGGAAAGAATTCGATCTGCAAAATAAGCTTGCATCAATGCTGAACAAAGAAGCTAAAGTTGTAAACGATGCAGACCTGCAGGGCATCGGCATGGTAAGTGGTAAAGGACTTGAGATGATGATAACGCTGGGCACAGGTTTTGGCACCGCACTTTTAATGGATGGAAAATTATTACCGCATTTTGAGATTGCACATCATCCTGTAAAAACAGGCAAAGATTACGACCAATATATAGGCGAAGCTGCTTATAATAAAAAAGGAAAAGATCACTGGAATTACAGGTTGAAAAAAGTGTTTGAAATTTTAAAGACTGTTTTTAATTATGATCGATTATATATTAGCGGTGGTCTTGCAAAAAATATAGATTTTGAACTTGAAGGAAATATGTTTGTAGTAAATAACCGTGAAGGCATAAAAGGCGGAGCAAGATTATGGTCGCAAAGCAGTGAATCATCAAACTAAATTGTATAACCACATCCCATAAGCGAACAGGTGTTTGCATTTATAAAAAAATTTAACGCCTTATATTTTAAACATCATTAATTTTACACCTTCAAAAAAATTATTGGTTCACAATTTATATTGAACTGAAGTTGAAACAGAACACAACACATAACAATCTACATGTTTCTCATTACACATTAATGAGTGTTGTTAACTTGCCCAATCCATTTTGTTTCCGACCGGCACGACGACCGAGAATTTAATCGCTTAATTCATGCATGCTCATGCACATTGTAGCACGAATTGTGTTACGCCAATCCAATTATCGAATATCATCAAACAAACAAAGTGGAACAAAATATTATAGTACGTATAGCCAATAGTGGCGATTCTGATTTCGCCGAAACGATTGTAAAAGAAATGGAGGAATCTGCCAAAGCCCGCGGCACCGGCATTGCCAAGCGCAGCCCTCAATACATCATCGAAAAAATGATTGAAGGAAAAGCAGTAATTGCTTTAACTGCAAACAATGAATGGGTAGGCTTTTGTTATATTGAAGAATGGAGCCACGGAAAATTTGTTGCCAACAGTGGATTAATTGTTGCACCTGCATTTAGAAAAACAGGCGTGGCAAAACAGATAAAGCAAAAGGTATTTGAACTTTCGAGAAAGAAATATCCTGATGCAAAAATATTTGGCTTAACAACCGGTCTTGCCGTAATGAAGATTAACAGTGATCTTGGTTATGAGCCGGTAACTTATTCTGAGCTTACACAAGATGAAACTTTTTGGAGCGGCTGCAAAAGCTGCGTGAACTATGATATATTAATGAGCAAAGAGCGCAAAAATTGTATGTGTACTGCGATGTTGTACGATCCTGCAGACCATTACGAGCCTAAAGAAACACAACAATATTTTGAACAAAAAAGTAAAGTGTTAGAGCGATTAATGAAGCTTAAACAAAGTAAGTTTCTGCAAGCCTTTCGTAAAAAAGAAAAACAAAAAGAAGATGAGCAAAAGCAGAAGCGTTCATTTGTTTCATTGTTCTCCATATTTTTTTCGTAACCCCTCCCCTAAAAGGTGTTTTGCAAAACAGTTTTTATAATAAATTCAAGAAATGACATCAACTCAAAATAATCAACAGCTTAATAACTCCCCTTTAGGGGACGGGGTTATTGTTCTTGGTTTTTCCGGCGGTTTAGATACAAGTTTTTGTGTAAAATATTTAACTGAAGATAAAGGTTATGAAGTACACAGCATTATTGTAAACACCGGCGGCTTTGATGAAGAAGAATTAAAAAAGATTGAAGCGCATGCTTATAAACTCGGAGTAAAAACGCATACAACTATTGATGCAGTTAAAGGATACTATGATCGTATTATAAAATATTTGGTGTTTGGAAATGTGCTCAAGAACAATACATATCCGTTAAGTGTAAGTGCAGAAAGATTAGTGCAGGCATTGCATATTGCAGAGCATGTAAAAAAATTAAACGCAGATGCAGTTGCACATGGAAGTACTGGTGCCGGCAACGACCAGGTGCGTTTTGACATGGTGTTTCATATCATGATACCGAATGTTGAGATCATCACACCAATACGCGATTTAAAATTAAGTCGCGAACAAGAGATTGAATATTTGAAGAAGAAAAGTGTTGATATGAATTTTGAAAAAGCTGCCTACTCAATCAATAAAGGTTTATGGGGTACAAGTGTTGGCGGCAGAGAAACATTAAACTCAAAAGGTTTATTACCCGAAGAAGCATATCCAACACAAGTAACCAAGCACGACGCCGAAGAAGTAAAACTGCATTTTGAAAAAGGCGAATTAACTTCTGTAAATGATAAAACATTTAATCATCCATCAGAAGCTATTCAATATTTACAAAGCATTGCTGGTCCGTTTGGAATTGGAAGAGACATTCATGTCGGCGACACAATCATTGGTATAAAAGGTCGCGTTGGTTTTGAAGCTGCAGCCCCGATGATCATTATCAAAGCACATCATGCATTAGAAAAACATGTGCTTACAAAATGGCAATTAAGCTGGAAGGATAATATCGCAAACTTCTACGGTAACTGGTTGCATGAAGGACAGATTCTTGATCCTGTGATGAGAGATATTGAAGCATTCTTACAAAGCTCTCAACAAAATGTAACAGGCGATGTGTTTGTACAGCTCATGCCGTATCGTTTTCAAATCATCGGCATAGAAAGCGAACACGATTTAATGAACAGCAAGTTTGGGAAATATGGTGAGATGAACACAGGCTTCACCGGCGAAGATGTGCGTGGCTTCAGTAAAATTTTTGGTAATCAAACAGCGATGTACCATTTTTTAAATAGTGATGAAAGCACTAAATAAACATAACGCATTGCATCATTACAAATGGGGAAACAATTGTGATGGTTGGGTGTTTGCAGA
>JBEHXR010000045.1:0-15196 GCA_048498595.1 Bacteroidota bacterium | reverse complement strand
CGCTGCTGCATTTTTTTCTTGTTCGCAAAATTCAAGTTCTAACCAATACCTGCAATCGCAAATTGATAGTTTGCAATCTCAAATTAACAACGCGTATAAACCTGGGCTTGGTGAATTTATGAGCGACATCCAGGTGCATCATGAAAAGCTTTGGTTTGCAGGCACGGCGCAGAACTGGCGGCTTGCAGATTTTGAAATTCACGAAATAATGGAGGCGGTTGATGATATTAAAACGTACGCATCAGACAGACCTGAAGTAAAAAATCTTGTGATGCTGCAACCCGCTATTGACAGTGTAAACAATAGTATTCAACAAAAAGATGTGACTTCTTTTAAAAGAAATTTTTTAACGCTCACCAACACATGCAACAATTGTCATCAATCGGTGAACTACGATTTCAATAAGATTAAAATTCCAGATACTCCGCCGTTTAGTAACCAGGTTTTTAAAATTGATTCCGTTAAATAGTTGATTAGTTTTTCATTGATTGTATGTTTGCATTTTGCAGTAATTTCACCGCGAAAAAAATTATTCTAATTAATAATTATGGCTGAAAAAATATTAATGCCCCGTTTAAGTGATACGATGACCGAAGGCGTTATTGCCGCATGGCATAAAAATGTTGGCGACCCCGTAAAAAAAGGCGATTTGCTTGCGGAGATAGAAACAGATAAAGCAACAATGGAATTGGAAAGTTATAAAGATGGTGTGCTGTTGCATCGTGGTGCTGAACAAGGTGGCAAATTGCAGGTGAATGATTTATTGGCGATTGTTGGTGATAAAGGAGAAGATGTAAGTGGATTGATTGGCGGAAATGGGAAACAGGATGCAAGTTCCAGGATGCAAGATGCAAGTAATAAATCCGAAAAAGAAAATACGAAATCCGAAAAGAAAACAACAACAGAAAAACAACCTGAAACCAGCAACCAGCAACCTGCATCTGATATTGACATTTCAAAAATGGAAGAAGTTGTTTTAATGCCGCGTTTGAGTGATACGATGACGGAAGGTGTAATTGCAAGCTGGCAAAAGAATGTGGGTGATGATGTAAAGAAAGGAGATATTCTTGCCGAGATAGAAACGGATAAAGCAACCATGGAATTGGAAAGTTATAAAGATGGAAAGCTTTTATATCAAGGTGCAAAACAGGGAGAAAAAATTGCAGTAAATGATTTGTTGGCGATAATTGGTAAAGAGGGTTTTGATGTGAACAAAGTTGTTGCTGCTGCAAAAGGTGGCGCTGCTGCAACACAGGAACCTGTTGCAAAAGATAATGCTAACCAGCAAAAAGCAGAAGGTGATGTTTCGAAAACTGCATCAAGCGGAGTGCCTGAGCAAAAAGTAGAAGATACAGCACATGAGCCCGAACAACAAGTAATGAATGAAGGAAGAATTTTTGCATCACCACTTGCTAAAAAATTAGCAGAAGAAAAAGGAATTGATTTAAGATATGTGAAAGGCACCGGCGATAATGGAAGAATTACAAAGAGTGATATTGATAATTACAAGCCGTCAACAGCTAACCGTCAACCGTCAACCGAAAAAGAACAGTCACTTGCGGTAAGCGGTGAACGGTCAACGGTGAGCGGTCAACCCAAGCAGCAAACAATTGTTGCAACGCCAACTTATACAAAAGAAGATTTTGAAGAAGTGCCTGTTTCGCAAATGCGCAAGGCAATTGCACGCAGGTTAGCAGAAAGCAAATTCAGTGCACCGCATTTTTATTTAACGATGAGCATTGACATGGATGCTTGTGTTGCGGCTCGTGCAAAATTGAACGAAAGAAGTCCTGTTAAATTAAGCTTTAATGATATTGTATTGAAAGCAGTTGCGGTTGCTTTGAAACAACATCCAAAAGTGAACAGCAGTTGGCTGGGTGAAAAAATTCGCATCAATCATCATGTGAACATTGGTGTTGCCGTTGCGGTAGAAGAAGGTTTGCTTGTTCCGGTTGTTCGTTTTGCAGATACAAAAACTTTGAGTCAAATTGCAAGTGAAGTAAAAACCTTTGCGCAAAAAGCAAAAGACAAAAAACTGCAGCCTGCAGATTGGGAAGGCAGCACATTCACTATTTCAAATCTTGGAATGTTTGGTATTGATGAGTTTACTGCAATCATTAATCCACCAGATGCATGCATACTTGCTGTTGGTGGCATCTCTCAAATTCCTGTTGTGAAAAATGGCGCGATTGTTCCGGGCAATGTGATGAAAGTAACCTTAAGTTGCGACCATCGTGTTGTAGATGGTGCAACCGGTTCTGCTTTCCTGCAAACGCTGAAAGGCTTGCTGGAAGAGCCTTTGAGGATGATGATCTAATTCCACTTCATTTATGTGAAAACCGAAAAGCAAATAGAAATTAATATAAGTAAAAGCAAGCTATTATTTCTTTTTATTGGTTCATTGCTATTTATTTCTATCGGAATTTTGTTTGTCAAAAATCCCTCAAGATTTGAGAGTCTGATTTTTAACAACCCTGCTTTAATATCTTATGCCGGATTTGCAGCAATATCATTTTTTGGGTTAACAGGTATTTTTATCTTGAGAAAACTTTTTGACACAAAGCCTGGAATAATTATAAATGAAGAAGGCATTTTAGATAACGCAAGTGCAGTTTCAGCAGGGCAAATTTCTTGGGGTGATGTTTCAGGTATACGAATTACAAAAGTAGTTACTCAAAATTTTTTAATAATCCTTGTTCATAATCCTGAAGAATATATTTCTCGGCAAACAAATGCAGTCAAACGAAAATTAATGGAAACAAATTTTAAAATTTATGGGACGCCAATTAATATAAGTGCAAACGGATTACAATGTAGCTTCGATGAGCTTCAAAATATTTTAATTAAAAAGTTTGATGAGTTCAAATCAAAAAAAACAATTGGCTAATTATAAAATTACAAATAACTAAGCCACCACTGCCGGTGGCTTTTTCTGTAATTATCAAACCATTTACAGGGTTTGTATAAAACAACAATTACAAACAGCCAAATCGCATACACTATCCATAGATTAAAACCAAAATGTTGCGGACGGAAAAAGAACGGTGTGTTCACATCAATAATATCTTTTGATGTATGTCCTGTTGCATAAAATAAAATCACACAAATAATATGTATGAGATAAAAATGCAAAACGTAATAAAAGAACGGCACTCTTCCATACATACTTAAAATGTTGGTGAATTTATTTTGAGTAGTTTCAATCAATGAAAGAAAAATTATTGCTGGCCCAAGCGTCATACTTAAATAACACAATGATGGCGGATATTTAGTGCAATTCAAAAATGATAAGAAAGTATAGAATCCTGTTTTTTGTGTTGACCAATGGCTTGGATCGCCATATAAATTAATAACTCTTAAAACCACAAAGAATATGGTAACGGCAAAACCAATCGTTAATATAATTTTTCTTCTTGCTATTGCATCATATTGTTTCGAAAAAAATTGCCCAAAACCATAACCTAACAACATCACACCTGTCCATGGTATGATTGCATATAAATCAAAAATGAAGCGTTGATGACCGGTTTTTATCATTGTTCCAAATGCTGTAAAAAAAATGCTCATTAAAACATGCTCAGCGCCTTGTTGTGGTATTTGCATGTAATTAATTACATCATGACCAAAAACAATAATAACACCAATTGCGATAATTATTTTCATTGGCGTTCGCACCAGCAAACCAAGTATTACCATACTCCATCCAATTACCCAGATTACTTGCCAGATCAAAAGGTTGTATAGCGGGTTAAATGTAAAGGCAAGTGTCATAATAACATTTTCAACCAGCACTAACCACAAGCCTCTTTTGATAAGAAATGCGCTTAATTCTTTTTTTGTTTTGCGCTGACCAGCAAGAAATGCAGATGTGCCGGAAAGAAAAACAAATGTTGGTGCACAGAAGTGTGTTATCCATCTCGTGAAAAATAATTGTGGCGTTGTTGTGGCAAGATTGGTTGGCGAATCGGTGAATGCAGTAACATGAAAAAAATCACGCACATGGTCAATCGCCATTATCAGCATTACAACTCCGCGTAAAATATCTATTGATTGAATGCGTTGTTTTGGTTGCAAAACAGTAGTCATAGCAAATGTTTTGAAAAAGGAAGATAAAAATTCCTTTTTGAATCGAACAAAGAATTACACAAACTAATGTTCGCGCTGAATTAAAAAATCAGCTAACTCCATTAAAGGTTTTTTCCTTGCAGATAATACAGCCGTTTCTTCAAGATGATATAAAGCTTTATTCAGATATTGTTGTTTTAATTTTTTTGCCCAGTCATCAACATTACAATCGCGAAAAATTTTTAATACACGCTCTACTTTATCATCAGTATTATTATTCAGCAAAAAATTTAGTTCATCTTTTTGATTTGCATTTGCTGTTTCCAAAGCATAAATAAGTAAGAATGTTTTTTTGTTTTGTTTGATATCACCACCGGCTGCTTTGCCAAATTTTTCAGGATCGCCAAATGCATCTAAGTAATCATCCTGTATTTGAAATGCAATTCCTAAATTTCTTCCAAACTCATATAAATGATTCTGGTTGCCTTCTCCTGCTCCGCCAATAATTGCACCCATTTTTAAACTGGCTGCAAGCAGCACAGAAGTTTTTAATTCAATCATCTTTAAATAATCATTCAAAGAAACATTTTGCTGTTTCTCAAAATCCATATCCAGTTGCTGACCTTCACAAACTTCTTTTGCTGTTTTACTGAAAAGCGTAATAATTCTTGTGAGATAATTTGTGTTTATTTTATTCAAATATTCATACGCAACAACAAGCATTACGTCGCCTGCAAGCAAAGCAGTGTTTGATCCATATTTATAATGTACCGTTTCAAAACCACGACGCAACGGCGCTGCATCCATTATATCATCATGTATTAAAGTAAAGTTGTGAAAGAGTTCAATAGCGGTCGCAACATGCCATGCATCAGCATTTATTTCATCAAACAATTCATTGCCCATTAAACACATTACAGGACGAACGCGCTTGCCGCCAAGATTCAAAAAATAATCGTCAGCTGCATATAATGATTGTGGTTCTTTGGGAAAATGTGAAGTATTAAAACGGTTTGAAAATTCCGCTGTTAGTTCTTTAAATGAATGCATGCAGCGAATTAAGAATTAAAAATTCAAAATGAAAAATTTGAATTAGAATTTGTTGTTTTTACTAATTAATTAAATCAATTTACTTTTTTGTAAGTATATGTAAATTGATCGCAACAACCTCCACTTATAGACAAACTATCAATAGCAGCATAAATACCGTAAGTTGAATTACCTGTGATTTTACTTGAAAAATTGATTACTGTTTTAGTATAGTAATAATTTGGTTCAGGCGCTTTGCTTAAAGAATATTTTCCTTCATCTGTTATTGTATCATTTCTCGAAACTGTATAGGATCGATCAAGATGAAATGAAATTTTTGTATCGTCGGCCGGAACTTCTCTAATTCCGGCGATTCCACCTGTGATGAGAACTTCCTTCCATGTTCCAACAATATCATCTGGGTTAATATCGATCGCATTTTTTGTACAGGAAAACAATATCATTGGAATGAGAATTAAAGCTCTAATCTTTTTCATAATCAATTTTTAAAATTGACAAGAAAAGCACCTGTAACGTTGTAAGCTATAGTTTCTCGTTTTTGGGTTTTCTGTTCGATTTTTTTGAAGATGATTTTGTTTTGTTGCTTGCTTCATTCACCCATTGATAATCCAATTGTCTTTTATCGAGGTTTGCTGATATAACTTTTATCATCACCTTATCACCCATACGAAATTTCCTGCCACTTCTTTTGCCAACTAAGCTATAATCACTTTCAATCAACCGAAACTCATCATAATTATTCAAATCATTTATGCTGATTAAACCCTCGCATTTATGCGCAACCGTTTCAGCCCAAAAACCAAAACGCGCAACGCCACTTATTACCGCTTCAAATTCTTCGCCCAAATATTCTTTCATAAACTCAACCTGCTTGTATTTATTCGCTGCACGTTCTGCTTCCATAGCTGCACGTTCACGTTCACTGCAATGCTTGCACTTCTCATCCATTTTTTTATCAACAATTGGTTTTTCTTTTAAACAGCTTTCTAAAATACGATGCACCATTACATCAGGATAACGGCGAATAGGCGAAGTGAAGTGACAATAGTTTTCAAAGCCTAAACCATAATGCCCGATGTTCTCTGTTGTATAAGCTGCTTTCGCCATAGTGCGAATGCCCAATTGTTCCAGCACATGTTGTTCTGGCTTGCCTTGCACATCTTTCAGTAATTGATTAAAACTTGCAGCAATTTTTTCGGGCGAACTCATGTTGAATTTATGTCCAAACTTCCTCGAGAATTCAACAAAAGGCAATAGCTTTTCTTTATCAGGTTCGTCGTGTGTTCGATAAGGAAACGGGATTTTCTTTTTGCTGACCTGAATATTATTTACATACGCTGCAACTTTTTTATTTGCGAGCAACATAAATTCTTCAATTAACTGATGCGCTTCTTTACTTTCTTTTATAACAATGCCAATGGGTTTCCCATTTTCATCTAACTTAAATTTTACTTCCTGCGATGAAAAATTAATTGCACCATTTTTAAATCTTTCCTTACGCATCTTCTGCGCAATATCATTCAGCAATAAAATTTCTTCTGCAAATTTTCCTTCATTGCTTTCGATGATCTGTTGCACATCTTCATACGTAAACCGGTGATCTGAATGAATAAGTGTTTTGCCGATCCAGGTTTTTTTTACATCACCATTCGTGTTCATTTCAAATACTGCAGAAAATGTAAACTTGTCTTCATTCGGTCTTAATGAACACAAAACATTTGAAATATTTTCAGGCAACATTGGGTTAACTCTGTCGGGCAAATAAACAGATGTTGCACGTTTATATGCTTCTTTATCCAGTTCAGATTCCTCTTCTACAAAGTGACTTACATCGGCAATGTGCACGCCAATTTCATAATTTCCTTTCTTTAATTTTTTTATTGATATAGCATCATCAAAATCTTTTGCGTCTGCCGGGTCAATAGTAAATGTGAGCACATCTCTAAAATCTTTACGCTTCTTAATTTCTTTTTCAGAAATGTGATCGGTAAGCCGTTCACTTTCTTCAATTACATCATCAGCAAATGACAATGGAAACCCATTCTCTGCAATAATTCCCTGCATTGCCATATCATTTGCATTCTCTTCAGTTAAAACACTTACTATTTCGCCAATGGGTTTTTTATCATCTTTCTCCCATCTTACTAACCGTGCAGCAACACGCTCTTTATTTTTTGCACCGTGAATTTTATCAAGCGGAATATATAAATCCGGCATTGGCTTATCTGTATCCGGAATAAAAAATGCATAGTTGGTAGAAAGCTGAATGGTACCGATAAATTCTGTTTGTCTTCTTGAAACAACTTCTGTAATCCTGCCTTCTTTTTTGCCGGTTTCAACATTTTCTTTAAACACTTTTACACGCACCGTATCGCCGTGTAATGCAGTATTAAAATTTCCTGGTCGAACAAGAATATCGCCGCTTCCATCTGCAATAACAACATAACCTAAACCGTTACGGGCGATATCAAGCTCACCTTTTAATAAATAGGATTGAGAGGAATGATGTTTTGATTTTGATTTTTTATGTTTCATTCATTTCTTTTTTGAAATCAGCTATAAAATCAATAACGCATTTATTAAATACATCTTCTTCATTAAACAAAAATTTATGTTGAACCGGTAAAACGTATAAAGGCATTTCTGCTAACTGATCTTTAAATTTCATTAAACGTACTGCATCTTTTTCTGTAGTAAGAATAATTTTATTTGCTGTTTTTATTTTTTCAAATTTCTTGCCGATGTCTTTTAAATCATCAATAGAAAAAATATGATGATCTCTGTAACTTAATTCTTCATAAGTAACTGTTTTTTCTGAAATATATTCTTTTAAAGGCTGCGGATTTGCAATGCCATAAACAAGCAAAACCTCTTCATTCGGCACAAATGGTTTTTTATCTTTTGTAATAATATGATAAGGTGTTTTATATTGAATAGAAGTAAAAAAAATATGCTTCGCTTTATATTTTTCCAACTGTGCTTGCATCTTATTTTTTTCTTCCGCAGAAAAATTTGCAGGACATTTTGTAATCACGATTATTTCAGCACGCTTTGCAGAAATTTTTTGATCGCGCAAATCTCCGGTGGGAAAAAAGAAATCATGCGTAAATAAATTACTGTATTCAGTAAGCAAAATATTTAACCCAGCCCTTATTGCGCGGTGCTGAAATGCATCATCTAAAATAATTACCTGTGTTTCCGGTTTATCATGCAATAATTGCGGAACAGCCACAACGCGCTCCTCTCCTACAGCCACTGCTATATCAGGAAACTTTGTATGAAATTGCATTGGCTCATCACCAATTTCAAGTGCAGTTGTTTGTTCGCCTGCTAAAGCATAACCTTTTGTTTTACGCTTGTACCCGCGACTTATTGTTGCTACAAGATATTTATCATGCAATAATTTAATTAAGTATTCAACCATTGGAGATTTGCCTGTGCCACCCACAACAAGATTTCCAATGCATATGATTGGAAGATTAAACTGAGCAGTGCGCAGTATTTTTTTATTGTATAACAAGTTCCTTACAATTATTGCAAAGCCATATAAAAGTGAAAATGGCAACAATAATACTCTGAATGAACGAAGAAAAAAGGAATTAAAATTCATGTATAGTTATATCGAATGCATGCAACAATGCTCAAATTTATTGCAGAAAAAACTGAAGTGAATGTTTTATTAGCAACGCCTGTTCCTGAACAAAAGTTGCATTTATGTGTGTACCCGAAGGAATTGTCGCAATTTTTGTATAGCCGCTCCATGCTTCAATTTCTTCTTCATAATTCATATAATTTTCGTTGAACATCCAGCCTAAAACATTAAGATTATTTTGTTTGCAAACAGATGCAGTTAACAGCGAATGATTAATGCTGCCCAAATAATTTTTGCTAACGAGAATAACTTTTGCATTGAGTTTTTTTATCAGATCAATTATAAACTCATTGTCGTTCAAAGGAACCATTAAACCGCCGGCACCTTCTATAATTAAGCTTTGAGTTTTCAGTGTTGAGTTTTCAGTTAAATTATTGCCGATGGACGATTGACAATTGCCGATTTTTTGATAGTCGTTATAAATCTTATCCAGGTCAATCTTTATTTCTTCTTTTCTTGCAGCAATATGCGGCGATGATGCGAGTTTTAATTTATATGTTTCAGAGTGAACTACCGTTTTTTTATTTGTGAGGAGTGATTGAATCAACTGTGCATCGGTTCCGCTCTCAAAACCTGCCTGAACAGGTTTCCAGTAATCGGCTTCAAGCGCTTCACATAAAATAGCAGATGCAACAGTTTTACCAACGTCGGTTCCAATTCCCGTAACAAAAATTGTATTCATAGTAATTAGCAATTTAAATTTTCAAATTAATTATCCTTGCTGAAAAATGAAAATACGGTTGTTCCATAATTTCTTTTAAAACGAAAACCTTTATATGTTGCGTAGTCATTTCGCGGCGTATGTTCTAAAACAAAATAACCATCTTCGGCTATTAAATTTTTTTCAACGACGATCTTTGGCAATTCATCAATTGTATTTAGCGCATAAGGTGGTCCTGCAAAAATAAAATCGTAATGCTCGCTGCAGGTGGAGAGAAAATCGAATACATCTTGCTTAATAACTTTTGCATTTTCAATTTTAAGATCAGCAATATTTTTTTTTATGAATTGATACATCGCTGTGTCTTTTTCAACAATCGTTAAATCTGTGGCACCTCGCGATGCAAGTTCATAACTAATATTTCCGGTGCCGCCAAAAAGATCAAGTGTTTTTGCGCCTTCCAAATCTATTCGTGTATGCAAAATATTAAACAATCCTTCTTTTGCTATATCGGTTGTCGGTCTTGTATAAGGCATTTTCGACGGTGGATGAATTCTTCTACCGCCAAGTGAACCCGAAATAATTCTCATAGTAAATAATTAACGTACGGCAAAAAATAATGTGCCGGGTAATCGCTGAATTCAGGAGAAGTAAATAATGCTTCATCAACGCTGCCTAATTCCAACCCTTCAAGATATTGATAAAGCAAGTTGTATAATTTAGAATGCACATCAATAAAACCGCCGGCAATAATTTTTATATTTTTTTCAAGCTGGTATTGCGTAATGATGTTTAAAAGGGTGTAAAGAACTTCTTCCGAGTTATTAAAATATTTTGTTTGAAAAAACTGCAGCTTATCATCTTTATATACAATTACAGAAAAATAATTTGGGTAGAATAAAAGCTGTATGCTGTCTTCATCCGGTTTTACTATTTGGCAGGCAGGTTGAAATTCTGATTTCGGAAAGATACGGCTTGCAGCATTGTACAAATATTTTTCAACGTTGGTAATAATTAAGCAATCTTCATAATTTCTTACAATAAATTTTGCTGTGTCATCACTTCCATACATTAAAATAAAATTATCTCTTATAAAGTTTTCATCTGCATTTATTGCAGCAGGAATAATTAACTTTTTTTCTGATGTCCATGTAATTGTTGTAGCAGATACATCAAGGGTAAGTAATCTGGAATGCAACTTTACCTGGTTAATAAGATTTTCAAAACCCGATGCATCATAATCATCGCACTGAAAAAACTCAAACGCGCAGATTTTTTTTTGTTCGGGTTTTTTACACCAGCAAGCCAAATGATTCTTTCCTACTTCAATAAATAATTGCTCGTCGCCAAGATCATCAGAATATATGCTATATGTTTTTTGAAGCATGAGAAAAGTTTCGCTGCAATGTTACTAAATAACATCAGTTTACTCTCATAATTTATAATTCAACCAATAGAGAATATTATAATGGCAAAACTTTTTTTCCGTACACTTCATTTAAAACTTGCGCCACGCAACCATAAAACGCAGATGCGCCGCAAACGATGCCTTCATATCCGGCAAACTTGTGTATAGATGCATTGCCTGTAAAATCGCCAATCGCTAACAACGCGAAGAGAACTGTCAATGTAAAAAAAACAACTTGTAATAAACGGTTCAATTTTAACGTGCCGATAAACATAAACAAAGTGAAAACGCCCCACAAAAGCAAGTACCATCCCATCGCTGTTTCGCTTGATTTAAGTGCTGTACCAAACGTAGTAGAAGGTATAAGTATAATTGCTACAAGTGATAACCAAAATGACCCATAGGCTGTAAATGCAGTTGCACCAAACGTGTTATTCTTTTTCCATTCCTGCAAGCCTGCAAATATTTGTGCAATGCCACCCATAAAAATTCCCATGCCGAGTATCATAGAATCAAGTTCGAAAATACCTGCATTATGAATGTTTAATAAAATAGTCGTCATTCCAAAACCAAGTAACCCCAATGGCGCAGGATTACCGGTACTATCTTTAATAATCAGTGTCTCATCTTTAATGATTACTTTTTGTGTTGAAGCAACGTTAGTCACTGTTTCCATAATTAAAATTTTAGTTCTTAAAATAAAAACATTTCTGTTTAATAAATAAATTTTATTCGCATTATTAACAGCAGTTCTTATTACGACAGTTTCTTAACTGCTAATTTTGTATAATCAAAGTGAAAGATATGTCGCAATTTATTTCTGAAACCGAGCAACCCTCTGCGTACAGGCATCTCGAAAAAATGAGCATCGGTGAAATTATTTCACACATAAATGAAGAAGACAAAAAAGTTGCGTTTGCTGTTGAAAGATCCTTACCGCAAATTGAAGCATTGATAACCGCAATTACAGATCGTATGTTAGCCGGCGGAAAGTTATTTTACATTGGTGCAGGCACCAGTGGCAGGCTTGGTATTTTAGATGCAAGTGAATGCCCGCCAACTTATGGCGTTCCTTATGATCTTGTGCAGGGAATTATTGCAGGCGGTCCATCCGCAATAACAAGGGCAGCAGAATTTGCAGAAGACGATACGAAACAAGGCTGGCTCGATCTGCAGGCGCATAAAATTGCCGAGCATGATTTTGTTGTTGGAATTGCAGCAAGCGGTACCACACCCTATGTAATAAGTGCTTTAAAAGATTGCAGAAAAAATAATATTCAAACAGGTTGCATTACATGTAATAAAAATACACCGCTGGCTGAAGCTGCAGATTTTGCTGTTGAAGTAATTACAGGTGCTGAATTTGTTACCGGCAGCACAAGAATGAAAAGTGGTACGGCACAAAAAATGGTTTTAAATATAATTTCAACTACGGTAATGATTCAGTTAGGAAGAGTTGAAGATAACCGTATGGTGAACATGCAACTTAATAACGAAAAGCTCGTTGACCGAGGTGTAAAAATGCTGATGGAAAAAGCGAAGCTGAATGATTACACGTATGCAAAAAAACTTTTATTAAAGTCAGGAAGTGTAAAAAAAGCGGTTGAATTCATTCATAAAACTTAATTGCCGGGTTTCCAATTTTCAGTAATTTGCTCAAACAAATTTTCAGCTATGAAAAAATTTTTACCCGTTACAATCGTACTCTGTGTTCTAACTGTTGCAAACGCCTTCTCCCAATCAGGAAAATTTTTTGCTGTTACAGGTGATCAATTTGGAAGCGTAAATTGGATTGTATTTCGACAGTTTAATCTTAATGATGCAACAAAAATTAAAACCATATATGTTCCTGCAGAAACAAATGAAGTGGTTTATGATGCATTAACTGCAAGTCCGTTAAACAATAATTCAGCTGCGGTTACAAATACAAATCCATCAGCATGCGGATGTTTAAACAGCCGTATGGTTGCTGCTATTGCTTATGATGAAGTTGACAACCGGTTATATTATACAACCATGATGGGCAACCAGCTTCGTTATCTTGATCTGAATGAAGACAAGCCAAAATCTTACGCAGTAACAACACAACTTCTAAAGAACTTTCCGAATCAGCCTGGTGAAGCTTCTAACATAACACGCATGTGTTTCGCCGCAAACGGATTTGGTTATGCGCTCACAAATGATAATCAGCATTTGATTCAATTCTCTACGCAAAAGCGCGGCGATATAAAAGATCTGGGAAATCTTATTGATGCAAAAACGAACGGCAGCAATTCAATTAAAACGCAAATTAAAAGTTGGGGCGGCGATATGATTGCAGATGCAAATGGTTCGCTCTATTTATTCACCATGCAAAAAGGCATATTTAAAATAAACCCGGTTACAAAGATTGCAACTTATCTGGGCACTATTAAAAACATGGCGGATGATTACACTATAAATGCTGCTATGGCGGTTGGCGGTGCAAATGTTATTGTGGCAAGTTCTACCAACACCTCGGCTTATTATAAAGTTGATTTAATAACATTGCAGGCAACAGCATTAAATACTGGCAACGTAAAAGTTTATAATGTTTCAGATTTTGCAAACGCAACACTTGCTTTTGATGATAACAAAAAAGTAAGCGCTGTTTCTGCAAAAACTTTAGATGCGGTTGCAGTAAACATTTATCCAAATCCTGTTACTGCACATAATTTTTATGTACAGCTTTCAAATTTTGCAAAAGGAAAATATACAATTGAAATAAGCCAGCTGCAAGGAAAGAAAATATTACAGCATGAAGTAAATCTTTCGGGTTTACAAACAGAAAAAATCGATTTGCCGGCAGGTGTGGCTGCAGGCGCTTATCTCATTAAAATAATGAATGGAAAAGGCGAGAGCGTTTATAACGATAAAATAATTGTCGCCAATTAAAAACTGCTAAACGAAACAAATACCCGCTTGCAATCAGGCGGGTTTTTTGTTTATATGTTGTAATGATTTTTAGAACTCATTACTTTTGAATAAACCTGCGATATGAACAAACATGCATACATTTTTCCGGGACAAGGAGCACAGTTTAGCGGAATGGGAAAAAATTTATTTGAGACAAATGAAAATGCGAAGCGCCTTTTTGAACAGGCAAATGATATTCTCGGTTTCAACATTAGTAATATAATGTTCGATGGAACAGATGAAGAATTGAAGCAAACAAAAGTTACGCAGCCTGCAATTTTTTTACATTCGGTAATTGCATTTAAAAATTTGAACGATGCAAAACCGGATATGGTTGCCGGTCATTCTTTAGGCGAATTTTCTGCATTGGTCGCAAACAATGTTTTAAGTTTTGAAGATGCATTAAAACTGGTAAGCATTCGTGCAAATGCAATGCAAAAAGCATGTGAAATAAATCCGTCAACAATGGCGGCGGTGTTAGGTTTGGCGGATGAAAAGGTAGAAGAAATTTGTAAAGCAGTTACAAATGAACTGGGCAATGCACAAATTGTTGTCGCAGCAAATTATAATTGTCCCGGGCAATTAGTAATTAGTGGTTCAACAGATGCAATTAATGTTGCCTGTCAGCGGATGAAAGAAGCCGGCGCAAAACGCGCACTGGTTTTAGCAGTGGGCGGCGCATTTCATTCACCATTAATGGAGCCTGCAAAAGAAGAATTGGAGGCAGCAATTGCATCAACAAAATTTAATGAACCAAGTTGCCCGGTGTATCAAAATGTTGTTGCAAAAGCAGTAACTAATACATCAGAAATAAAAAATAATTTAATAGCACAATTAACAGCGCCGGTAAGATGGACGCAATCTGTGCAGGCGATGGTTGAAGATGGCGCAACACATTTTACTGAAGTTGGCCCGGGCAAAGTTTTGCAAGGATTGGTAAATAAAATTTACAAGGAAGCAGTTACTGATGGCGTGAGTTGATCATCATCGTTAAATTATTCATTGTTTATTTTCATTAATTATGGCACTCATCACAGGCATTCATCATGTTACAGCATTGGCAGGAAGTCCGCAAAAAAATATTGATTTCTACGCAGGAATTTTAGGATTAAGGCTGGTGAAAAAAACAGTAAATTTTGATGCGCCTGAAGTGTATCATTTTTATTATGGAAATGAAACGGGTGAACCAGGAAGCATTCTAACTTTCTTTCCTTATGGCGATATTATGAAAGGCAGACATGGCAAAGGCATGTTGAACACAACAAGTTTTTCTGTGCCTTTGTCTTCGTTGGAATATTGGGAAAACCGTTTAAAAAAATTCAACATTAATTATAAACAACCACAGGAAAGATTTGAAGAAGTGTTTATTTATTTTGAAGCCGAAGTTGAAGCTCATGTTGATCACCTGGGCGCGCTGGGCGATCGC
>JBEHXR010000044.1:0-15326 GCA_048498595.1 Bacteroidota bacterium | reverse complement strand
ATATTATCCAACAATAACAGCAGAAAGAGTTATTCGCCAAAATGCAACGCATATAATTAAGGTAGGAGAGCAGGAAAAAACTTCAATAGAAATGCAAACAGTGTTGCAGGAAGATGAGGAAATTATCCGCAGCGAAAGATGGTGGATACCGGCAGCCATATTTGCATTTGTAGGAATTGCTGCAATAATTTATTACTACTGCGTGCTGCATTCAACTTAAATATTTTATAACAAACTATATTATTTCAAAATTTTAAAAAACCTGTACCTTTCGCCTGCTTACTATTAGATAGTTGCTGACTAATCGGTTTTACTTTCATCCTAAAAATTTATTTTTATGAGTGTAGTCTTGAAGTTAAAAGATAATAACCCTGCTAAAAGAATTTATATCATTTACGATTTTAAGCAGGTAGAAGATTCTATTATGCTTATCATGTATTTGGATGGACAGGAATCCTGGAAAAAGTTTTTCATAAATTATAAAGATGGCAGATGGAAGACAGAGATTCTTAAACCATACACCGATGAGGAAACTTATGAACAAATTTGCAATAAGCTGAAGTATATTTTTACTGAACAAGAACAGATAAATGATGTTAACAATTTAGATTTTGAAGAAGTAATGCAGGAAAATGCGCAATTTATTCTCGGTATTAACAGCTAAAGAACATGTTACTTTAGAATTACACACTTAAAGAATATTGCACAGGGTTTGTAATACATTTTACATGATGTATACAAACCCTATTCTTTTTAGGCTTGATGATGGTACGGAAGTACACGTTAGACAAATTGCCAATTCGAAATTTGATTTTGAGCTTATGTTTACGAATGGGAACAGGAAAACTTTTGTGTGGAATGAAAGTATGCCATCAACATTTACAAATAAAAAAGGAGAACTGGATAAACAGGTTATTGAAGCCATCAATAATTTGAAAAGTTATCATTCATCCGCCAAATGGTGATATTAAATTTGAGAAAGTAACACCTGCCACGCTTCATACGCTTTATTTTCATCCAGTAATTTTTTTGCATAGCGATGCAGTTCATTGTCCATCTCATCAGGATTAACAGAATAATACTGAAAAATATTTTTCAATTGTTCATCATTAAATGAAGCATCAACTGCAGGAATTTCTGTTACATTGGCTAATTGTGCAAGATTATTTCCGGTTAAAATTTTACTCGTTAAAATACTTTGCGGCAAAGCATCAATACCAATTCCTATTTCTCTGTTGGGTTTAGTTACTTTAAAAAGATTGTGTTCATTCACTACACAATACCAATCGCCGCCAAGCCGCGCAACGTGGTGCAGTTTTATTTGATCGATCATTGAAGCATCTTCATTCAAAATACTTTTATCAACATGCATACAAATAACTTCTGCAAGCACCAGTTGCCCCGCGCCTGCAATTTCTCCGAGACTTTTTACTTCAATCACCCTGCATTCCATTTGCACTTTTGCTTCGGCAACACGCGGTGGTTTTATTTGTGTTGATGGCACTTTCGTTAATCCCGCTTTTATAAATTCATCTGTGCCTTTTGGATAAGATGTGCTTGATAAGCTTACCTGGTGCACCATATTATAATCGCAGATATTTATCACTGCTTCCGGCACTTCAAAAATATTTTCAAGCGTATGTTTTATTGAATTATTTCTTCCGCCACGTGAAGGAGAAAAAACTACAACTGCAGGATTATAAGAAAACAAATTAAAAAAACTAAAAGGGCTGAGATTTACATTTCCATCTTTATCAATTGTACTTACAAGCGCAATTGGTCTTGGCGCAATGGCATATTGCAACCAGTTTTGTTTTTCGGTTAATGTAAGATCCGGTATGTTGAAAGAAATCATTACTTAGCTTATATTTTTTTCTTTGCAAGAATTGAAAAGTCACTTTCCTCTTTTGCAATAGTGTTGATTAATATTCCAAGTTCATCAACTTCCATTTCAATAACATCACCTTCGTTCAACCATTGCTCTGTATAATTTTCATCATTTAATTTTCCTGTTCCGTTTAATTCAAGAAAGCAACCGGTGCCAACAGTGCCGCTTCCGATTATATCGCCGGGATATAACGTTGCCCCATATGATGCACGTTCAATTAACTCAGCAAATGTCCAATCCATATCGCTTAAATTTCCTTCACTTACCTGCACGCCATTTATACTGCATTTCATTTTTAAATTCCATGATTTTCCAACATGATTTTCTTTTGCGGGCACTTCAAATTCTTCCAGTTCATCTAACGTTACAAGATATGGTCCTAACGCTGTAGCAAAATCTTTTCCCTTTGCAGGGCCAAGATTTAAAAGCATTTCTTCACTTTGCAAAGTGCGTGCACTTAGATCGTTCATGATCATTAAACCGCCAATATATTCATCTGCTTCTTCGGCAGGAATATTTCTGCCAAGTTTAGAAATTACAATCGCAACTTCCAATTCAAAATCGAGTTTATGAAAATGATCGGGCATGCACATAATTGGCCCGGCACCCTGCACACTGTGATGATTTGTAAAATAAAAAACAGGGTATTGATCGAACTCCGGTATCATTGGCACTTTGCGATTTCTTCTTGCAGCAGCAACGTGCTGGCGAAAGGCATAACCATCCCTGCAACTTGCGGGAAAAGGAATGGGTGATAGTAAACTTGCTTCTTCAACCGGAAATCCTTTTGCTTTTGAGATCCTGTTATCTTTTATTGCCTGGTGCAATTTTAAAGCAAGCGAGTAACTGTCTTCCCAATAATTTAAAAACATACTCATGGTAGAAGGCATTTCCATATGAAGCAAATCTGCATCGTATAAAAGATCATCTTCAAGTAAGGCTAACTGGTCGTGTTCATCTTTTAAATAAGAAACTAATTTCATTGAGACAATTTTACAGCTGCAATTTTATGGAATAATAGTTGAGAAAAGTTTTTAAAATGCGTTAATAACATTTTAAGCATTATTTGAATATATATAAACTGTTTTTATTTTTGCTCAAATACTTCATCGTGTTACAGGTTTGTGCAAATGATTTATCCAATACTGCTGCTTTAAAACAAAATGTTTATGATGAAGGAAATGAAAAAACCGGTTTTTGTAAAAGATAGAGATACTGATTTATTTCAACAGCTAAAAAAAGAAGTATTTGCCACCGTACGCCAATTGGAGCCACGGAGGAGAGGCGATATAATTCTTAAAGCGATCTTGTTTCCATCACTTTATCTTCTTGCTTACATTAGTGCAGTGCATTGGGCAGCTAACGACACAATTTACTATTCTTGTTATTTTTTGATGGGTGTTTTGATTGTGCTGAATTTTTTAAACCTGATACACGAAGCTGTTCATCACACTTTATTTTTTAATAAGCGGGTTAATAACTGGTATGTGCACTTTTTTGATTTAATGGGTGCTAATAGTTACATGTGGAAAGTAAGGCATATACGCCTGCACCATAATTACCCAAATGTTATGGGATGGGATAGTGATTTTGAGCAAAGCCCGCTTGCAAGAGTTTTTCCGCATGCGCCATTTTCAAGGCTGCATAAATATCAGCATATTTATTTACCACTTCTGTATCCGTTATATTTATTGAACTGGTTATTGATTCGTGACTTCAGAGATTTTTTTAATAAAAAAAGATTAGTGTGGAAGGTTACATCAATTCCAAAAATTGAATTTGTAAAATTATTTTTATTTAAAACTGCATTTCTTTTCTATACTATTTTTTTGCCAATGATCATTTCGCATATAGATTGGGAACAGGCGGTGATTGGATTTTTAATTATGATGTTTACTGCGAGCATAATTTCATTATTGGTTTTATTATCTCCGCATGCAAGTACAGAAAGTGACTTTCCTATGCCTGACAGAAATGGGATGATGCCCACAGGATGGTTTCGTCATCAACTAAGTTGTACGAACGATGTAAAAGAAGATAATTGGTTCATCCGCTTTTTTATGGGTTGTTTTAATTATCACATTGCACACCATTTATTTCCGTCAGTAAATCATGTTTATTATCCTGAAGTAACGCAGGTAATAAAGGCGTTTGCGAAAAAGAATGATCTTCCATACCGTCAATTTCCACTCACTACTTCTTTGCGCAATCATTATGAATTGTTGCGCACCAATTCTTTCCAGGAAAATATTTTTGAAGAAACCATGTAGTTGCAAGTCTCAGGTTACAAGTCAAATCTTATTCGTTCGCATTTTACAATTATACATTGATGTAAAAACCTTATCTTGAAAGCAAAACTATTCTTGCTATGCCACGAAGTATAATTGCCGGAATTGGAATGTATGTGCCGCCGAATGTTTATACAAATCATGACATGATGAAGTATATGGACACAAGTGATGAGTGGATACAGGAACGCACGGGTATTAAAGAAAGAAGGTTTGCAAATCGAACAAATGAAACAACTGCAACAATGGGAATTGAAGCAGCTAAAATTGCCATTGAAAGAGCAGGCACAACTGCACAGGATATTGATTTCATCATCTTTGCCACACTTTCACCTGATTATTATTTTCCCGGTTGCGGGGTTTTAGTACAACGTGCTTTACAGATGAAAGAAATTGGTGCATTGGATGTAAGAAATCAATGCAGCGGCTTTGTGTATGCATTAAGTGTGGGAGACCAGTTTATACGGAGCGGCATGTATAAAAACATTTTAATTATTGGCAGTGAGAAACATTCTTTTGCAATTGATTTTAATACACGCAGCAGGAATATATCTGTAATTTTTGGTGATGGTGCAGGTGCTGTGGTACTGCAACCAACAGAAGATGAAAATCGCGGTATTTTAAGTACACATTTACACAGCGATGGTAATGATGCAGAAATTCTTGCTTTGTATAATCCCGGCACACATGCAAATTATTGGAAGAAGGGTTTGGCGGATTATGATGATGCAGCAATAGGCGACATGTATGAAAGTCATTCGATGATTGATAAAAATCAAAATACTCCATTTATGGATGGTCAGGCTGTTTTTAAAAGAGCAATTGTAAAATTTCCTGAAGTTATTATGGAAGCATTAAACAAAAACGGTTATAAACCCTCTGATATAAAAATGCTGGTTCCTCACCAGGCAAATTTGCGAATCAGCAAATTTGTGCAGGAGAAATTGAAGCTGAGCGATGAACAGGTTTATAATAATATTCAGAAGTACGGTAACACAACAGCTGCATCAATACCCATTGCATTATGTGAAGCATGGCAAGATGGAAAAATAAACAAGGGCGATTTAGTTTGCCTCGCTGCATTTGGAAGTGGTTTCACATGGGCAAGCGCACTTATAAAATGGTAATCATGCATAACAATCAAACAAAAAAAATTTTAGTATTAGCATTAATGATTTTTTCTGTTGTAGTTGGCTATTCTCAAAATGTACATATCAGCTTAACAAAAAAGGGCGACAGATTGTCTGCAACACTTGACGATAATAATCTTGATAAAAGTTTCGTGATCAGAAAATCAAATATTTCAGACAGCAATTATTTTAACGTTACGGTGTCAGATGAAGTAATTAATGCAGATTGGAAAAGAATATTTTTTATTCATAATTCTGCTGATAGCGATGTTGCAACGTTACAAACTATGAGCGATGGTTTCTATCGGATATCATTAAAAGAATTGAGTGAAAAATTGCAAGCCGGTAAAGAATATTATTTATATACAATCGCACAACCGACTGACCCAAAGAAAGCAATGCTTGTAAAAGTTGCGCGAATTTTAATTTGTAAAATAGTGATAGAAGATTAAAAACCGGTTACCAGCATCTTCTTAAAAAACATTCCTGTTGAACTAAAGAATTCTATTAAAGAATCATGAAAAGAAACTTTGGTTTCAGAATCACCAAAACATTCTTCAAGCAAGATTTTGAACTGCAGTTTTAATTCGTTTTGATTTACGAACCATGCTGTACCGTGTAATTTCATATTAAACGATAATCCTTTTTTGTATAAATGCAGTTCTGCTGCAAATACATTCCAATTATTTTCCAAAACAGGAAAATGCGAAACCTCAAATTCAATTCTGTTATCAGGCAACAAAGAAATATTTTTTACAACGCCAACCGGCACAAGCTGCGAAGAAGAATTAATGCAGTAAAAAACTGCGTTGTCAAATTGGGAAATTTTAGCAAGGTTGGTTTCGTGTAAATATCGTTCCATACAATATAGTTTTAGACATTAATTATTAGTTGGCTGCTGCATTAATTAAAACTTTATTATGTGTCGCATTTTCTTTAAATCTGGTAATACAAATAATTCAAACTTTGTGCCCCATATTTTAAAATTTACGTGCAAATAGCATAAAAGGGTTTAGTGCTATGCTTATAAACTTTAGTTGTAATTTTTTGAACTGGCTGATGGTTACATGTTATAGGAGTGATTTATCAGATTGATTAGAAATACTCAAAAAAGCCTTTTCACTGCCCGCAAAAGGTTATAAGCGAAACTTTCATCCGGCATGTTTAGTTCGCGGGATTTTACAATTCTTTAAACTGAATATGGGAATTTTTTTTCTCAAGAGATAGGGCGATCGTGTATTAAGCTTGTTGTATTATTTTCTGATTTAATACATTCGTGCAAAAAAAAATCATGATACAAAATCACGAAATAGATTATAAGATTTTCGGTGAAGAATTGCAATATGTAGAAATTGAACTCGACCCAAATGAAACCGCAATTGCAGAGCCCGGCGCATTTATGATGATGGATGACGGCATTAATATGCAAACCATTTTTGGTGATGGCAGTCAGCAGAGAGATAATAGCATAATGGGAAAATTATTTAGCGCTGGCAAACGATTACTTGTTGGTGAAAATTTGTTTATGACTGCATTTACAAATGTTGGTGCGGAAAAAAAACGTGTGAGCTTTGCAGCGCCATACACCGGTAAAGTAGTCGCATTAAATCTTCATGAATTAGGCGGAAAAATTATTGCACAGAAAGATGCTTTTTTATGTGCAGCTAAAGGCGTGAGTATTGGAATTGAATTTCAGAGAAAGTTAGGCACCGGCTTGTTTGGCGGCGAAGGTTTTATTATGGAAAAAATTGAAGGTGATGGAATGGCTTTTTTGCATGCAGGTGGTTATGTGCAGGAAAAAGATTTGCAACCAGGCGAACTGCTGAAGATTGATACCGGATGTATAGTTGGTTTTACAGGTGGTGTTTCTTACGATATTCAATTTATTGGCGGAATAAAAAATTCCATCTTTGGTGGCGAAGGATTATTTTTTGCAACGTTGCGGGGTCCAGGCAAAGTTTGGATTCAATCATTGCCGATAAGTAGACTGGCTTCGCGTATATTAGCATACGCAACATACAAGCAAAAAGAAGAAGGCAGTATTTTAGGTGGCATCGGAAGAATGATTAATGGTGATAACTTCGAATTATAATTGATGAGTGAAAAAGTAATTGCAAAACATATTATTGTTGAAGGCCGGGTACAAGGTGTTTTCTTTAGAAAGCATACAAAACAAAAAGCAAACGAATTAAATATATACGGCTGGGTAAAAAATACTAACGACAATAAAGTTGAAATACTCGCGCATGGCGATGAAAACGATTTAAAAGAATTTATAAGTTGGTGCAAACAAGGTCCGCCAAAAGCGATCGTAAAAAACTTACTTGTTAAAGAAATACGAATAGAACAAGTGCTGAAAGAGTTTTCAATTGTATATGATGATTGAAAATGGTTAATCCAAAACATAAACTTGAACTGCGTTCGGTACGTCTTGAAGCTTTAGGCGATGGCATTTTTGCTGTGGCAATGACAATACTTGCTTTCGAATTAAAATGGCCAAACTTGCCCGATACAAGTTTAAATTCTTTCGTTCAATCTTTTCACCACATACTGCCAGATTTACTTTGTTATATAATAAGTTTTGTTATACTCGGCATTATGTGGTTTGGTCACAGAATGGTGTTTGAATACATTGGCAAAACAAACCGGCATTTTATTTTTTTAGGTGTTATATTTTATATGATGATTTGCCTTGTGCCTTTTAGCACCCGATTTCTTGCTGAAAATAAATTGCAGTGGGGAACTATTTTGGTATATGGATTGAATTTAAGTTTTTGCAACCTCGCGTTATATGCACAATGGAGCTACGCTATTCATAGAAAAGATTTTTTAGATAGAGAGTTACCACCCAAGGTAAAGATGGCGGCAAAAATTTCTTTTCTTATTTCACCATTCATTTATGCAATAGCAATTGTATTTTCATTCTGGCTGCCGCAGTTGAGTATAATCTTTTTTATAATTACACCACTTCTCTACTTAATACCAAATGAGTTGGATAAATATCTTCCTTAAACCAAATCATTAATTTTTTTTGCGAGTTGTATATCTTTTTCTGTAACAATATCGCCTGCGTCGTGCGTGCTTAACCAAATTTCAACTTTGTTATACACGTTCGTCCATAGAGGATGATGATTCATTTTTTCGGCTTCCAAACCTGCACGAACTATAAATGCAAGTGCCTCAGAAAAATTTTTGAATTCTATTTTTCTGTACAAAGAATTTTTTTGGTGTGTCCAGTTTCTGGGTGTTTCCATAAGTTGCTTTTTAAAAAATAAGGTTTCCTTTGTTCTTTATTTTTTCATGCGTCAATTCTGCAACAAGCTGCGTGTCTTTAATTCCTTTAATTTTATTTTGAATGTTGATCACATCTTCATCGGTAACAATATTTCCACGCATCAGCCATAAAAAATCAAGGTGTTTAAATTCAGGTAAAAGATATTCGCCTTCAAATTGATTATGATAAATAAAATGCTCAAGCTCACTTTCTGTTTGACAAAACTGGTAGATAGAAAAAAAATAATTTCTTCCTTTTCTTTTTAATTGAATTTCTACATCTGTATTCAGCCTGAAATCGAATCCTGTGTTTGCATTTACCTGCCAGATAAAACGATAATTTTTTGTAGAAGACATAATGCCGATCAGGTGTGTGCCTGAAAAAAAATCGTCTTCAATTCCATCTGTATTTAATAAAAGCTTTGCCATAAAAGTCCGGCAATACTATAACACTTATTCATTAAACCAAGCAGGGTACAATTCCTTTACCTGTTCAAAGGTCAATTCTCTTTTCTCATTTATAATCATATCTATAACAGCATCGTCATTAGTTGTAGCATCATCGCTAAACCACAGCGAACCTGGTTTTACTTCAAGCATTTCAAGAATAGTTCTTGCCGTTAAATCATCCGTAAAATCAACATATCCTCCAAGTTCCATACATATTTGTATTTGGGTTTTATTAAATACTTATCAGAGCAGTTTCAAAAATTAAAACTGCACATCAAAACTCATCGGTTGTCCATCTCTTAAAATTTGTAAAGTTGTCTTATCGCCTTTCTTAAAATGTTGTAAAGCCTGCATATAACTATAAATATCTGTAAACTTATAATCGCCTAATTGTATCAAAACATCACCGGCTTTTAATCCTATGCGCTCTGCTGTTTTCCCTTTACTAACACCATCAATACGCAACCCGTTGCCACTGTATGCATAATCCGGAATAACACCAAGTGTAACTGGTAAGTTTGTTGATCTTGCCTCGGGATCACGCGTTTTCAGAAACTCAAGTTTGCCATCTTTGTTTGTTGCATCAATTATTTTTACGATGTAATCAATAATTTCAGTTTCACCCTTATAATTTATTTTATCAGCATCGTCTGTTGCTTTGTGATAATCAGGATGACTGTTTGTAAAGAAGAATAAAACCGGAACACTATCCATATAGAAAGCAGAATGATCACTCGGTCCGCTTCCGCTGCTGTCAAATTTTACAACAAGATTTGGATCTGTTGTTGTTTGAAAAACATCACTCCACGTTGGCGATGTTCCATAACCGCCAATCGTTAATTTTCTTGCCGAGTCATATCTTCCAATCATATCCATGTTTATCATATAATTCATATTCACATCTGCTGTTGGATGTTGCAGCCAATATTTCGAACCTAATAAGCCTAACTCTTCACCGGAAAAAGCAATAAAGAGATAATTATTATTTCGATCTTTTGTATTGTATAATAATCTTGCCAATTCAATTAAAGCCGCCGTTCCACTTGCATTATCATCTGCGCCATTATGAATTTGTCCTTGTCCATCCAAACTGTTCCCATCTTCACCATACCCTAAGTGATCGTAATGCGCACCAATAATAATTGTATTGGGTGCATTAAAATTTAAATAGCCAATTACATTATGTGCAACCCTGTCATCAACTTTTAAATCAACAGTCAGATCAACATCAAATGTATTCGTAGGATCAGAAAAATATTTTTGTACTCCGTTTTCTGTTAAGTAAACAACCGGTATTGAAACAGTTTCTGATGAATCTTTTTTGTCATATAAAATATTATCTGCCGCTGAAGAACTGTTATAAATAATAAGTGCTTTTGCACCTTTCTTTGCATCTTTCTCTGCCTCGTCTTTTACGGCGTTCATTACATCAAAGTGCGGATTTTTTGCATTGTCTTCTATAAGATCGGCAACATTCCAAAACCAAATTTCATTTTCTTCTCTCAGCAAGGGTGAAACATTTCCTTTAGCAGTTGCGTTGCCCGAAAATGAAAGCGGATAGTAGTCAGTTTGTGCATCGAGCTTTTGACCGTTCACCGTAAAATTATTGTCAGCAGAATTAAATGTTTTTCCGCCTGCAATTGAAAACGATTGTATGTAAGCGCTATCACCTTTTGGCATCAACTTATATTTTTGAAACATTTTGCTGATGTATTCCATGGCAAGCGCTTCGCCCGGTGTTCCAGCTCTTCTGCCCTCTAATTTATCACTTGCAAGGTATTGTATGTGCGACTGGATGTTTGCGGTTATGATTTTGTCCGATTTCGCCTTTGCTTTTTTACTTTGGGCTATCGCCAAATGCATAACAGGTAAAAACAATAAAAAGAGACAGATTTTCTTCATACAAGATGTTGACGTTACAAATGTAATGACCGGAAAATTTCAATTAGGTTATGTTGAAAACTTCTAACTACTATTTAAAAAAATTATAATTTATGCAAAACTTCTAATATCGTAATAGCTTGTTCAGAAGGCAACTTAGCTTTGCACCGCATTTTATGGCTTCGGCAAAAAAGAACTTACATATTGCGTTGGTGGGCAATCCTAATAGTGGTAAATCATCTTTATTTAATGCACTTACGGGTCTTAATCAAAAGGTCGGCAACTTTCCAGGCGTTACGGTTGATAAAAAAACCGGCGTTTGTAATTTAAGTGATGAAATTTCTTCAACATTAATTGATTTGCCCGGAACATACAGCCTGTATCCGCGTCGTGCAGATGAATGGATTGCGTATAAAGTTTTGATGCATGCAGATGAGCAAATAGAACCGGATACAGTTCTTTTAATTGCAGATGCAAGTAATCTTAAACGCAACTTACTTTTTTGTACCCAGGTTATCGATTTGAAATATCCCGTGGTTATTGCTTTAACCATGATGGATCTTGCGCGTAAAAAGGGGATTGAAATTGATGTTGCAGGCTTATCAACAGAATTAGGTGTGCCTGTTGTTCCGGTTAATCCAAGAAAGAATAAAGGTATTGGTCAACTGAAAAAAACGCTGGCTTTAGCGGCGAAGCAACATCAAACATTATCACAGAGAGATTTTATAAATAATCGCCAGCTTGCGCCAAAAGCAGTAGATGCAGTTCAAAAAATTTTTCCTGAGCTGAGCGATTATGCCAGCGTTCACTATCTTATCAATCATGAAAATTTTCCGCTGCCTGAAACATTGCAGCAATTGGTTGAACAGGCAGAAATTAATAACAATTTCAATTCAACAAAAACGCAGGCAGAAGAAATTGTGCAGCGTTATACGCGCATAAACCAGGTAATGCTGCAAAATGTAGTTGAGCCCGATCCTTTGCAAAGAAAATTATTTACAGAATCTCTTGACAACCTTTTATTGCATCGCGTTTGGGGTTATGCAATTTTAATAGTTGTTTTATTCCTGCTTTTTCAAAGTATTTTTTGGCTGGCGCAATATCCAATGGATGGAATTGACTGGAGCTTTGCAAAACTGAGCGGCTGGCTTGGCAATACATTGCCTTCTGCCTGGTGGAGCGATTTATTAATTAATGGTTTGCTTGCCGGATTAAATGGCATTCTTGTTTTTGTTCCGCAGATCATGATCTTGTTCGGCTTGATAACACTACTTGAAGATACAGGTTACATGGCGCGCATAAGTTTTTTAAGCGATAAGCTGATGCGCAAAGTAGGGCTCAATGGTAAAAGTGTTATGCCGATGATCAGTGGATTTGCTTGTGCTGTGCCTGCAATTATGACAACGCGTAACATTGAAAACAGAAAAGAAAGACTGCTTACAATTTTGGTAACACCTTTAATGAGTTGCAGTGCGCGTTTACCTGTTTATACAATTTTAATTGCGCTGGTTGTACCAACGAAATATTATTTTGGTTTTTTGAGCTTGCAGGGTTTGGTAATGATGGCGCTGTATTTATTGGGATTGATAATGGCGCTTATTGTTAGTTATGTTTTTAAATTTATTATTAAGCTGAAAGAAAAAAGCTATTTTATTCTTGAACTTCCTGTTTACCGTGCCCCTCGATGGAAGAATGTTGGAATAACAATGATCGAGAAAGCAAAAATTTTTGTTACAGATGCAGGTCGTGTTATTTTACTCATCAGTCTTTTGCTTTGGTTCCTCAGCAGTTTTGGTCCGCCATCGCGTATGCGTAAGGTGGATGAAAAATTCGCCGCGATAAAAACGCAAACTGTTTCTCGGTCACAAGCTGCTTCTATTCAAAAACAATATAAATCTGAAAAACTGCAAAACTCTTTTGCCGGTATTTTAGGTAAAACAATTGAACCTGTAATTAAACCATTGGGTTACGACTGGAAAATTGGAATTGCTTTAATTACATCGTTTGCTGCGCGTGAAGTTTTTGTGGGAACAATGGCCACTTTATATAGTGTGGAAGACAAAGACAATTTAACGCTTCGGCAAAAAATGCAGAGCGCAGTTAAAGATGACGGAACAAAAGTTTACACATTGCCTGCGGCTTTATCGCTGATGGTGTTTTATGTTTTTGCCATGCAGTGTATGAGTACACTTGCTGTTGTAAAACGCGAAACAAAAACATGGAAATGGCCGGCTATACAATTTGTTTATATGACGGGCTTGGCGTATTTGATGAGCTTTATTGTGTACCACATTTTTTAAGCAAGTGTCATCAATGCTTAATAAATAAGTCTGCAATCAAGGTGAGAATAATGGTTATCCAAAATCCAAACATCCATTTAATAAGATCAATTTTGTCTTTGTTCATCTTCTCGATTAAATCAATTTTATTTTGCTTTACTAAAAAAGTGTCTGATTTTTTTGACAATTCTGTTTCTAATTCACTTTTCACAAATTCGACAAGTTCAGAGGCTGTATCATCTCCAAGTTTTAATCGAAGTGCTTTATAAAGTGAAACTTCAGAAATGCTCATAATACGAATTTACAAATTGTTATTTAATAGAAACAAAGCATTATTACTGTTTCCTTATCGGCTCATCTGAAACCGGTTCTTTCGGATTAAAATAATGCCATAACAAAGCAGAAACTTTTCTTGTTAAAACCCATGCTTCATTATTGTATTGCCAGCTTGTATCCACATTATTTTTTGTGAAGACTGAAAATATATATGGATCTTCTTTTCCATTCACAAACATTACTTCATTCCTGCTCTCATCAACAGCGCCATTTTTATCTGCAATAAAAACACCCGGAGGAATTTGTGAGATCGCTTCTTCATCCCAATATTGTCTGCCTAACAAACGCAACATTTTTTCACTTGAAGTTTTGCTTAAAATTTTTCCATTCACAATGCCTTCCATTATCGTTGTAATTTCACGCGGCGTTGTTTGCCCCCAGCCATAAATACTCCTGTTATTTTCCCTGCCCGGTGTTCTGCTGTTCACTCTTGTATATTTATAACCGAGACTATCGAGTATTGCATTAATTCTTGAGCCGCCGCCTGCTAAACCCTGCATCCAGAGGCTTGCGCAATTATCACTTATCGTAAGCATCAGCATCATTACTTTACTTAACTCTATTGATGAGCTGTCTTTAAATCTTGAAAGCACATCATCACCTTCATCATAAAATAAAGAATCGGTATAAGTTAAACGCTGATGATAATCCAACTCACCTTTTTGAATTTTATCCATAATGCCAATGAGAATTGAAATCTTTACAATACTTGCCGTTGGAAAGATTGTATCCGCATTAATGGCAACCGTTTTATTGTGTTTTAAATCGTGCACATAAATTCCAACGTCGCCATGAAAGCCTTGTATTAATTGTGATAATTCTTTGGTAAGTTTTTCATCTGTTTTTTGTGCATTCATTGTATTCAATAAACAAAAGCAAAACAGCATAATTAATATAAGTCGCATAGCAAGAAATTTTTTTGGTTGAAGATAGCTATTTCATTTATTCACGTTCATGCTTTATTCGTTTATACATTTGCTGCATGAAAAAAATTGCAGTTATACCTGCACGTTATGCATCGGTAAGATTTCCGGGAAAGCTTATGCAAATGCTGGGTGAAGAAACCATCATTGCAACAACCTATAAAAATACAATTGCAACAAATTTATTTGATGATGTGTTAGTGGTAACAGACAATGATGTTATTTATAATGAAATAAAAAACCATAGTGGCAATGTAATAATGAGTAGTCAGCAACACGAAAGCGGAAGCGATCGTATTGCTGAAGCCATTCAAGATGTTGAATGCGATGTTGTATTGAATGTGCAGGGCGATGAACCTTTTGTTGATAAACATGCATTGCAATCTTTATTAAACGTATTTAAAGATTCAACAGTAAAAGTGGCAAGCCTGATGCATAAAATATTTGAACAGGCAGATGTTGAAAATCCAAATAATGTAAAAGTTGTTGTTGATAAAAATTCAAACGCTTTATTGTTTAGCCGTTCTATGATTCCTTATTTAAGAGATAAGAGATCTTCAACAAATTATTATAAGCACATTGGAATTTATGCTTACAGAAAAGATATTTTACTTCAGTTTACAAAATGGAAACAAACGCCATTGGAGCTTGCAGAAAAATTAGAACAATTAAGATATCTTGAAAATGGAATTCAAATTAAAATGGTTTTAACTGATCATGCAAGCATTGGAATTGATACACCGGAAGATTTAGAATTGGCAAGACAATATCAATCTGAAAAGTAAAGACATTTTAAAAAACGTGCAATAATTGAATAATCCAGACAGCCAATGCGTATATATTATACATTAGGTAAATAACCGGTTGCTTAGATATAT
>JBEHXR010000043.1:0-15518 GCA_048498595.1 Bacteroidota bacterium | reverse complement strand
AACCGAACCCCAATCCGGTGTTGCTGAACCCAATGTTATGTAAGGAAGATCACCCAATGATAAAACTTTACCCTGTGTATAGCTGCCGTTAAAGTTAACATCCCAGCTAAAATTCCTGCCCTTGTATGGCGTTCCTGCTACTTCTAATTCAACACCATTATAACGAAGATTTCCCACATTCAGAATCGCCGTATAATAACCCGATGTGTAATCTATACTTACCGGCACAATATCGTTTGTTACTCTTTTTTCGTAAACAGCAAGATCAACATGTAATCTGTTTTTAAAGAAATCGTCTTCTGTTCCAATTTCAAATTCTTTTCTTGATGATGGTCTTAAACCACTGTTCGGAACTTGTGTGCCGCCCGCAACACCAATAGGAAATGTTCCATTCGGAACAGACAATGTTCCCTGTATACCGTAGGTTTGTAAGGTTTGATAAGGACCGTCTGCTTCGCCACCAACGTCAGCATAACTTAACCTTAATTTACCAAGATCCATATTTGGAATGTGCAACAATTCAGAATAAACAAATGAACCGCTTATTGAAGGATAGGTGTAATTTATTTTGCCCGGTGCTAAAGTAGAATACCAGTCGGTGCGGCCTGTAAGCGTTAAGTAAGCATAATTTTTATAAGCAAGATCCGCGCTTTCATATATCGAAAAGAATTCAGAATGATATAAGCCATAACCTTCACTTTTATTTATCAGGTTGCCGATGTTATATAAATAAGGAATAGCAAAATCGCTTCCTGATGCAGTAACATATTCTTCAACAGATTTCCTGTAATTCGAACCCACCAATAAATCAACCGTGAAATCTTTTGTTATATTAAAATTCTTGCCGGCAGTAAGATCAATATTCAATTCTGTTTGCTTCACGTTTTGTTCATACATGTCGCCGTTTGTACCTGCGTCAATTAAATATGCGGTGCCGATGGGTTCAACGTTTGTATTACGGTCATTCACATAATCATCAGAAACCTGCAAACCAAAATGCAATCCATTATTCAATGTATATTTTAAATTGGCTGAACCAATAAAACGATTGCGGTGAATAGCGCCAATAAATTTATATGCTGCGAAATAAGGGTTCGTTGTATAAGGGTCATCAAAAGGATTTAGTTCGATGCCTGTTTTTGTTGTGCCATCACCATTGGGTCCTGCTAAAGTGGTTATGTTAATGTTTGGCGGAACAAACATCGGTCCCCAGTTTAAATTACCAACGGCATCTGCAAGGTTCGGCGCATTCTTCGTGTACTCGCTTATATATTGCGAAGAAAGGTCTAACGATAAATGTTTATCGAGATTTAAGTTTGTTGTTTGTGTAAATGTATATCGCTCCAAACCAGCATTGGGCACATAGCTGTTATCATTAAGATAGCTCGCAGAAAAACGTGTTGAGCCTGCATCACCAAAATTTTTGCTAAACGCAACACTGTTGGTAAGCGCAAGTCCATCTTTATAAAAACGTGCAAGATTACCTTTTGCAACTGAAGAATATGGTCTTGAAACACCATCAAACTGCGGGGTAGACGAACCATCAAGCAATGCACCCCAACTTGATTCCATTGAGCCAAGCGCATCATCCGCATTAATAGGTTTAGTGCCGCCATAACCTTGTCCGTACACCGTTTGAAAATCTGTTTCATCAATTACATGTTCTACCACACTATTAGAATTTACTTCAACACCCAAACCCTGACCTCTTCCTTTTTTTGTTGTAATTAATACTACACCATTTGAACCACGATAGCCATACAAAGCTGTAGCCGCAGCGCCCTTTAAAATTGAAATGTTTTCAATATCATCCGGATTAATATCACCAATTCCATCACCACCATCTTTACCGCCATAACCACTTTCTACATCTGTTGTTGAATAATTATTATTCACGAGCGGCACTCCATTCAGTACATACAGAGGTTGATTATTTCCCGTCATAGAAGTAATGCCACGTATAATAACATTTGATGCGCTGTTTGGACCGGCTCCTACTCCACTTACATTAACACCTGCAACTTTTCCTTCAAGCCCATTTACAAAACTGTTTTCACGTGCTTCTGTAAGCGTGCTGCCCTTTACTTCTGAAACAGAATAACCAACTGCCCGTCGTTGTTTGGTAATGCCGAGCGCAGTAACCACAACGTCACTTAAAGATTGTGAAGTTTGCGCAAGCACAACATTTATCACCGTTTGCCCGCTGATGTTTATTTCCTGCACTTTATAACCAACATAACTAAAAACAAGTACAGCGTTATCGTCGGCATTAATAGTGTACATGCCACGCGTGTCTGTAACCACTGTTGTTTTCCCTCCTTTAATATGAACAGTAACAGCAGATAAAGCAACACCGGTTGCAGAATCTGTTACTTTGCCTGAAACAGTAACAGGCGTTGCGTAATTAGCATAATTTTTTTGTACGGTAATTGAAAAAACAAGAATGAAAAAAAACCAAATTGCAGCATTCGGTTTAATCGTTGTCAGTTTGTTCATGTGAAATTATTAAGGTGAATTCTGAGAATGGTATTGCTATATTATTAATTTTTATTAAATACAAATCGATTGTTTTTAATAATTAATAAAAGTATTTGTGATTATAAAGACAGTTTATGCAATGCTGCTTGCTGCGTTATAATTAAATTAATTTCAGTTTTTGCAACACAGGTTACAACACATACACCTTTCATTTTTGAAGTTATTAATACGTTAGTGAATTAGATTTTCCTTCTTATAAATGAAACTAACAAGCGTTATTAATTGTCTTAAACAAATTATTTTTGTTCTTTTAATAATTAATGAGCTATACACCACAACATAAAATTCGCATCGTTACCGCCGCTTCTCTGTTTGATGGACATGATGCAGCGATAAATATTATGCGCCGCATTTTGCAAAGCAAGGGTGCAGAAATAATTCATCTTGGTCACAACCGCAGCGTAAAAGAAATTGTTGAATGTGCCATTGAAGAAGATGTGCAAGGCATAGCAATAACATCGTATCAGGGCGGCCACATCGAGTTCTTTAAATACATGAAAGATTTGCTTGATGAAAATGGTTGCGGACATATAAAAATTTTTGGCGGTGGCGGCGGCACGATTCTTCCACAGGAAATAAATGAGTTGCACAATTACGGTATTACAAGAATTTATTCACCGGATGATGGAAGAAAAATGGGTTTGGAAGGAATGATTGAAGATGTGATTAACCGCCTCAGCCCCCTCTCAATCTCCCCCGGCGGGGGAGAAGACTGGATGCAGTCTGATTATTGGCAAGCACCAAAAAAGTGGAATGGCAAATTGCCATTAGGCGAAGTAAAAGATATAAGAAGAATTGCCAGAGCAATTACATTGGCAGAATGTGGTTTAGATGATGATGAAAATTTATTAAAGTATAATGGATCAGTAACAGTTAATCAGTTTAAAGCTGATCCTTTTTATTATGGAAGACTAAAAGAATTTGCTTTAACACATCGAAAAGAATCAACTGTAGCAGAAGAAGTTTTATGGGATAAACTAAGAGCAAAAAAAGAAGGATATAAATTCCGCAGGCAACACATCATCGGTCAATTCATTGCTGATTTTGTGAACTTGCAAAAAGGATTGATCATAGAAGTTGATGGCAATTATCATCAGTTGCCTGAAATGAAAACCAGTGATGCAGAAAGAACAAAAGAGTTAAACAACTTAGGCTTTGAAGTTTTAAGATTTGCCAACGATGAAATCTTATACAAAATAGAAAATGTAGTCAACAAAATACATTCAACATTAAAAGCTTTACCAGATAAAAAAGTTGAAGAAAAAAGCACGATCATGCCAAACTCTTCCCCCACCGGGGGAAGTTGGAAGGGGGCTGTTCTTGGGATAACGGGCACCGGCGGCGCTGGTAAAAGTTCGGTAACAGATGAAATTGTTCGTCGTTATTTAAATGCTTATACTGATAAAACAATTGCTGTTGTTTCTGTTGATCCTTCACGCAAAAAAACAGGCGGTGCATTATTGGGTGATAGAATACGGATGAATTCTATTTCGCATCCGCGTGCTTACATGCGCAGCCTTGCCACGCGTGATGATAATACTGCATTAAGTTCTGCGGTTGAATTTGCTTTAGAAATTTGTAAAGCAGCACAATTTGATTTCATCATTTTGGAAAGTGCAGGCGTTGGACAAAGTGATGCATCTATTTTAGATTATTGCGATGTGAGCATGTATGTGATGACGCCTGAATATGGTGCGGCATCGCAATTGGAAAAAATAAATATGCTGGATTATGCAGACATTGTTTGCATAAACAAATTTGATAAAGCCGGCGCATTAGATGCACTGCATGATGTACGCAAACAATATAAACGCAATCGCAATTTATGGAATGCAAAAGATGAAACGTTACCAGTAATAGGAACAATTGCTTCACAATTTAATGATGCAGGCATTAATGAATTATTTGAAAAAATAATGCTCACGGTTGAAGAAAAAACAAAAGTTGATTTTGGTAAGATAGAAGTGCATCATATAAAAGATACAACATCAAAATCATTAATCATTCCGCCAAAACGTGTTCGTTATTTATCTGAAATTTCTGAAAGCAATAGAGAATATGATAAGTGGGTTGATGAACAATGTGCAATCGCTTCCAAACTGTATCAATTAAACGGATCGTTGGAAACAATGAATAATTTTTCTTTTACACAAGGACGAATGGGTTTTTCAACAGCCTTAATTGAAAAATTGAAGGAACATTATAAAGAGGAATTACATCCCAATTGTAAAAAACTAATTGATGATTGGTCATCATTGCAAAAAAAATACAGTGCAGATTTTTTTGAATATACTGTCCGTGATAAAGTCATCAAACAATCGCTTGTCACAACATCTTTAAGCGGAACAAAAATTCCAAAACTCGTTTTACCTAAATATAAAGATTGGGGCGATATTTTAAGATGGCAATTGCAGGAAAATGTTCCCGGCGAATTTCCATTTACTGCAGGTGTTTTTGAATTGAAAAGACAAGGTGAAGACCCGACAAGAATGTTTGCAGGGGAAGGCGGTCCGGAACGCACCAACAAACGTTTTCATTATGTTTCATTAGATCAACCCGCAAAACGTTTGAGCACTGCATTTGACAGTGTTACATTGTATGGTGAAGACCCTGATCATCGTCCTGATATTTATGGAAAAATCGGTAACAGCGGTGTAAGCATTGCAACTGTTGATGATGCTAAAAAATTATACAGCGGTTTCGATTTATGCGATGCAAAAACATCCGTGAGCATGACGATCAACGGACCGGCACCAATTATTCTTGCATTTTTTATGAATGCTGCGATTGATCAGCAATGCGAAAAATGGATTGAAGAAAACAATAAATGGGAAGACGTCAACAAAATTCGAAATTCGAAATTCGAAATTCGAAATTCTCCGATTTACTATAATCCATCATCGCCAGAAAGATTGCCCGAAGGCAACAATGGTTTAGGTTTAAAATTATTAGGATTGAGCGGCGATGAAGTATTGCCGAAAGATGTATATGAAAAAATCAAAGCATCAACATTAGCGCAAGTAAGAGGAACGGTGCAGGCTGATATTTTGAAAGAAGACCAGGCGCAAAACACCTGTATTTTTTCAACAGAATTTGCATTGAAATTGATGGGTGATGTGCAGCAATATTTTATTGATCAGAAAGTAAGAAATTTTTATAGTGTAAGTATTAGCGGTTATCATATTGCAGAAGCTGGTGCAAATCCAATTACACAGCTTGCATTCACTTTATCAAATGGCTTTACTTATGTTGAATATTATTTAAGTCGCGGCATGCACATAGATGATTTCGCGCCAAACCTTTCCTTCTTTTTCAGTAATGGAATGGATGCGGAGTACAGCGTTATCGGAAGAGTTGCAAGACGTATTTGGGCGAAAGCGATGAAGTATAAATACAAAGGCAATGACCGTTCACAAAAATTAAAATACCATATTCAAACAAGCGGAAGAAGTTTACATGCGCAGGAAATTGATTTCAATGATATCCGCACAACACTGCAAGCTTTATATGCGATTTACGATAACTGCAATTCGCTTCATACAAATGCTTATGACGAAGCGATCACAACGCCTACAGAAGAAAGTGTGCGCCGTGCAATGGCAATTCAATTAATTATTAACCGTGAATTAGGTTCAGCTAAAACGGAAAATTTTATTCAGGGAAGTTTTGCCATTGAAGAATTAACTGATTTGGTTGAAGAAGCAGTGTTGACAGAGTTTGATCGCTTAACAGAACGTGGTGGCGTTTTGGGTGCGATGGAAAGAATGTACCAGCGCAATAAAATTCAGGAAGAAAGCATGATATACGAAATGCAAAAATCAACTGGCGAGTTGCCGCTGATTGGCGTAAATACTTTCCTCAATAAAAAAGGCAGCCCTACAATAACTCCAACAGAAGTCATTCGTTCAACAACAGAAGAAAAAGAACAGCAGATTGCAAATTTGAATGCATTTCATCAACGCAATAATTTAAAAAGCGAAGACGCCTTGAAGAAGCTTCAACAAGCTGCTGTTAATAATGAAAATATTTTTGAAGAATTAATGGAGACCGTAAAATATTGTTCACTCGGGCAAATTACACATGCATTGTACGAAGTGGGCGGACAATATCGCCGCAACATGTAATTTTATTTTTTTTAATTATCTCATGAACAAAAAAATTTTATTAGCAATTCTTGCAATCCCTGCTTTTTATTTTTCAAATGCACAAACAAAAAAATTCGACAGCACACTTAAGATGGGTGATGTTGGCTACAGGGTTACATGCTATAATAAAAAGATAGAAAATAATGCCGTAACAATACGACCAATTGGATTTAAAGATTATTCAAAGCCTTTTGATATTCCTGTTATCGGAGTATTCGAAAAAGCGTTGATCGATGATTTTAATGATGATGGTTTTCCGGATCTTGTTTTTTATTCTTTTGATGATAAAGACCGGGCGCAGATATACGCAATTGCATCTGTTTCTAATAAATCCTGTTCACCGATTTACGTGCCTGATATATACATTGAACCTACAATAAGAAACGGTTATGAAGGGCATGATGAATTAACTTCAATGGGTGGATTTCTTATCAGGAAATTTCCGGTTTATCAAACAGACAGTACAACAAAAAATACATCAGTTATTGGTACACGCGTGATTGAATACAAAGCAAAATCGAATATGTCAAATCCCGATAATCCCACTTTCAAATTTGAAGTATTTAAAAGCTATGATATGAAGCAATAAGAAAAATCATCTGTATGAATTTATATCTTTAGCGCATGAACAAAATAATAATCCTAACGGTTTTTCTTATCTTTTTTCAACTCTGCGCACATACTCAAACAACAATAACAAAATGGAAAGATGATAAAAAAGGTGCTGTCTCAATTACGTTTGATGATGGCAACCGCAATCAATTTAAATATGCTTTGCCTATTTTGGAAAGATTGCAATTGCCTGCTACATTTTATGTTATTACAGGTCCAATTATTGGTTCCCAATATCCCGGAAAATTTATCGGACGAAATGTTGATGACATCATTAAAGAAACTGCAACAATTCCTACCGATTCAACAAATTATTTTGAACGTGCATCTGCTGCGAAATATTTAAATCGCATAGGCGCTGATGCATATTATGATAAAAGTGCCATTGCTTTTGAAGATGGGAAAATTGATAAAGCATATAAAATAATGGACACGCTTTATCAGAAAGCAAGAGACGGCTCTTTTAAAACAGGAATTGAATACAGCGACGAAGTTGCACAGGAAATGGGTTTAAGTTGGGACAGCATTAAGGTTTATGCAAGTAAAGGATATGAATTTGCAAGTCATACTGTAACGCATACGCATCTTGCCGTGCTTGATACAGCAAACATTAATTATGAATTGTATAAAAGCAAAGAAGATATAAAAAGTCATTTGGGTTCTGCATATACATTTGACGCAGAAATACCTTTTGGTATTGAACATCCGCGTGCATTAAAATATGGTTTTCCTGCTTATGCAGCGCTGCGAAATATGATGACTGATTCTTTTCTCTTTGAAATAAATCGAGGGTATAAAACACAACCGGGTTCGTCTAATAAAGCATATGTGCAATGGCAACGCGGACCGCTCTCAAAGACTACATTAACGCAAATGAAATCTTATATCGATACAACACTTGCCCATAATAATATTTGGCTGGTTTTAGTCTTTCATGGAATTAATGGTTTAGGTTGGGAAGCACTGCCGGATTCAGTGCTTGCTGCATATTTTCATTATATCAAACAAAATGAAAATAATTTATGGATTACTACTTTTAAAGATGCGGGGAAATACATGCGTGAAAGGATGCATACAAACATAAAAGAATTTAAAAATAATACCGTCATCTCTGTTCAGCTCACGCAAACAATAGATAAAAATGTTTACGATGTTCCCCTTACATTAAAAACTTACGTTCCTGCCAACTGGAAATATGTTATTGCAACGCAAGCTAATTTTCACCAAAGGTTAAAACCGATTGAAGATAAAAAAGGATATTATGTTTTATATGATGCAACACCGGCAGCCGGTGAAATAAAATTATCTGCGCACTAATTCCTGATGCTTACCAAGCAGAGAAAGTTTTTACTGATGGCATAATGTTAGCAGCGCTTGTTAAAAACATAGCACTATGAAAGAACAAAAAGACCGTCACCTCGAAGCGCCGGGTGAAGCCAATCGTGATAAGCATATTAATTTTTTAGCCGAAGAAATGGGTGATGCTGATCCCGCTAATGAAAATTTTGATAATGATGAAAAAAGCAGCAATAACAGGAATGATGTGAAGAATGTTGATAATGGTTTTTTTACAGACGATAACAACAGGCTGCAAACGAAGCAAGAAAGTGAAAATGGTAAAAACGTTCATCATTCAGCGCAAAAAGGGAAAGTGGTTCCTATAGATCCGGACACGCACACAACGCTTGGTGATAAGATCAGCATTAATAAAAATAATGATGACATACTCACGCATGTGAGAGATGATCAAAACCCGGCATATACAAATGAAACGAGCCAGGAACAGTAGAATAATTGATAAGGCAAAAAATTGATAAATGATTGAGTTGGGCGATTTGGCTTTTCCACCTATTTTTGCCGTCCTTTAAATGAGGACGGTGAGGTGGGTGAGTGGCTCAAACCAGTAGTTTGCTAAACTGCCGTACGGGTTAAACTGTACCGAGGGTTCGAATCCCTCCCTCACCGCTGAATAGCTTATCAAAAAGTATCAAATGCCTTCAAAACGTTGAGTTTGAAGGTTTTTTATTTTCAGACTTTATCAAAACGTAACAGAATTTATCAAAATGTTGGTGCGTTATTCGGTGCGTCAAAATTTATGAAAAAATTGACGCACCAAACCCACGATAACTTACTTAAAATCAAGTTGTTTCATTTTTGAACATCTTGACTTCGAAGTCGCTTTCTTCTACATTTATCACTTTAAAAAGTGCGTTATGATTAGTAAGAAAGCAATTACTGCAAAAAAATTTTCAACTGAACGGTTAACTATTGTAAGAGACATTTTTTTGTTTAGCTGTTATACTGGGCTTACTTACGCAGATGTTCAGAAACTAAACGGTCTGAAATACGAACAGGAATAGGCGGATACAAATGGCTTTTCATTCAAAGAAAAAAATCACATACTCCTGCTCCTATTTCTTTATTACCTGTCTGTCTTCAAATAATCGAACGTTATAAATCTCATCCAAAATGTATTGCGAGAGATATGGTGCTTCCTATTTTAAGCAATCAAAAAATGAATGAGTATTTGAAAGAAATAGCAGCGGTTTGCAGTATTGAAAAGATACTGACTTACCATCTTGCCCACTCACCTGACCTGAGACTATGTTACCCATGATATTCAAAATCACTTCAGCTTGTTCTCTTGAATATTTAATTTTTTAAAGGATAATCCAGCCGTACGCTCATTTATGCTCATGTATTTGTTGTCGGTTGATTTTTTAGCAGGTGAGCAGTTCACAAAAATTCCTGCAGTAAAAAAGCTAAGACAATAAAGTAGTAATCGCATAAACAAATTGGTTGGTTTCATTTAATATATAAGTTTCACAAGGTGTGAATTTATATAAACAAAAAAAATCGATGGCAAATGCAAATGAAATAATTTTTCCTTTATCTTCAACTTAATAACCGAACTAAACTGTTCAAAGCGTTTTATCATCCTATTCCATGAAATTTATAAGAGCTTATGTAAACCCCTTGAATTAAACATCTTGCTTCTAAGCTTCTAAAAAAAAATCATGAAAATGCAAAAGCTTTTCTATTTAATGGTGCTTTGTTTTATTTCATATAAAAGTATTGCACAAACTACAAATCATGCACTCATTTTTGCAATTGGTAATTACCTGCACTGGCCCCATATATCAAGCTTGCAGGACGTTTCTTTTATTGATTCTGCTTTAAGCAAGCGCGGATTTACAGATATAAAAATCGTGTCAGATAAAGATGCTACGGTGCAGGGTATTTCTAACGCTTTAGAAAATTTAATTAACAGGGTGAAAGCTGGTGATGTTGTCGTTATTCATTTTTCTTCTCATGGTGAACAGGTGCAGGATGATAATGGAGACGAAAGTGATGGTCTTGATGAAACGATCGTTACATATAATGCTATGCTTCCGCCGAGAGGACAATATCTTAGTCCTGAAGACTATAATAAATTTCAGGCAGACTATTTTAGAGATGATTTATTTGGAAAATATATAGATGAATTAAGAGCAAAGCTTGGAAGTAAAGGTGATCTGGTTGTGTTTATGGATTTATGTCACTCAGGTACGGGAACGCGTGGTATTGCAAAAATTCGTGGCGGTGAACCGGCATTGGTATCTATAAACTTTGATGCTTCAAAATATGCATCTATGGATTCTGCAGGCGATTTTAGGGAAAATAAAACAAGAGGTGATGATGCAACTCTCGCTACATATATTGTCTATTCAGCCGCACAGGCAAATGAACTGGATTATGAAACAACAGATGACAACGGCAGAGGCGTAGGTTCGCTCACATATGCCATCGGTAAAGTATTTTCTAATCTTGATGATACTATTTCGTACCGCGCTTTGTTTGCAGATATTCAAACGGTGATGAGTGAAAGAACACCGCAGCAACATCCGGTTGTTGAAGGAAATGGTTTAGACAGAACACTTTTCGGCGGAAAGTTCATCAGGCAACAACCTTATATTGAAATCTCTAAGATCAGCGGAAAAAATATTTCTTTAAAAGCAGGCAAAATGCAAGGACTTGATTCAGGTGCAATAGTGGCTGTTTATCCAAAGGGCACCAGTGATACTTCGAAGGCTGAAAAACTTGCAACAGGCGTTGTTGTTAAATCAACAGCCTATACAAGTGACGTAAGCCTTGATAAGGAAACCGGTTTGCAACAAGCTGCAGCGGGTTGGGTATTTGTTAGTGCACCTGTTTATAATACTAAGCCATTGGGTATTGGTTTTGAAAATGATGCTGAGAAAACAAGCGGCAGCACATCTAAAACTTTTTCACAGCAGGAACAAAATATAATAAAAAAATCTTTATCTAATATTCCATTAGTAAGATTTGATATAACACCTGACCTTACAATTACAAAAGGCAATGGCAATGACTCAATAAAAATTGCTTCAACTGGTTATTGGTTTAATACTGTAACTGATACTACAGGATTAAAAGAAAAAATTGAACAATATATTCAATATAATTTTTTAAAGAACTTGAATATTAAAGATGAAAGCGCGCAGTTGGAAGTAAGACTTGTTCCTTTTATTAATGGTAAAGCAGATACATCACAATGGAATGATTTGCTTGCAAAAACACCATTATTTAAAAATGGACAACAGTTTGTTTTGTGGGTGAAAAATATCAGCAGCGATGATGTTTACCTGAATATATTGGATATGCAGCCGGATGGAATTGTTAATAAAGTATTACCTAATAAAGCAAAAAATATTTATCCTGTGGATTTAAAAATAGCAGCAGGTTCAGAAAGACTCTTCAGTAATTATCCTATTAAAGTTTCACCACCTTATGGAACAGAAATATTTAAAGTATTTGCATCAAAACAACAAATTGATATGGAAGATATAGCTACAACAAGAGGCGAAGGAACAAGAGGCACGTTCACTGTATTAGAAAATCTCGTAAGAAAATCTTATGATGCGGTCACACGCGGCGTAGATGCAGATAATATTGGCAATGCAGATGGCAGTTGTTTTAATTTGATGTTTGAAATAAAGCCATAGAGCGTTGATGAAGGAAATAAAAAATATTTCATACGTTCAGCAGCAGTATCATTTTGCTTATCTGCATTTGCTGGGCTAATAGTACGAAACCTTAATGAATCAAAAATCGCTTACAGTAAATTCTGTAACTATAATTTCTATTCCAAATCCAACATCCAGATTCAGCAGTAGCTTATAATTCACTCCCCAATCAACTCAAACCCCGCCCATATTGCAGGATTTGAATTATGTTCTTTCATTTTTAATTGCGCTTTGCGCAAAGCGTTAAAATAAGAATCTCCGTTAAATACATTTTGATAAAACAGGTTCATTAGCTGTCTTGTTTCTTCGTCGGGTATTTGCCAAAGTGTGATGAGCATTTCTTTCACACCTGCAATTTTAAAAGCGCGCTGCAATCCATATACACCTTCATTATTGTTGATGTCACCCAGCGCTGTTTCACACGCAGATAAAATTAATAGTTTTGTATTGCTGAAATTAAGATTGGCAATCTCCTGTGCTGTAACAATGCCATCTTCACCGTTAATGAGCGCTGTGTCGTTTTGCCAATATATGTTAGCACCGCTTAAAACAAAACCGCTTTTCAGTAAAGGAAAATTTTGCTGCAGGTTTTTATTTGCTGATGAATCATTGAAATAAACAGGTAAATAATAACCATGCGTTGCGATATGTAAAATAGCGGGTGAGTTTAAACCTGATAATTTTTTTAAATTTTCTTCAGTAGCAGTTAAGCCGGTATAAAGAGAAACATTCCAATTATTTTTTTTAAACAATGCAGCAACTTCGTTTGCTTCTTCTGCGCTGCCTTTTAAATATTGCCATGTTCCTGTTGTTGCATGATTGAACGTGGCGCCTGTTGAAGTTCGGTTAAAATCAGCACCACCAAAAACATTTATTGTTTTGTTGATTGGATTATTTGATGCAGTATTATTTATTTCATTGATGTTATTCAGTAAATGAATTTCTGTTGTTTCCAATAAAGTTTTTGATGATGTATCAGACAAACTTTGAAAACTTATTTTATTAAGCAAACCTGATGGAATAATAAATACTTTGTTTGCAGCTTTTACATAGGGCAAAATAGGTTGCCAGATAAGTTTATATAATTCTGTTCCCACAGTTTTATTTGTGTCAAGCGATTTTATGGTTACACCTCTTCCTGAATAATTGAAATAATATGTTAGCAGTTGCTGCAATTGTTTTTGTTCAAAAGCAATAATAAATTTTGGAACAGTATCTTTTTGTGTAATAATGAAAGCGGCATATAAAACAGAATCTGTCCACTGCTGCGGATTTTTATATTTGAATGAAACCCAGTTTACCACTACATCATCTTTACCAAGTTTCGCCGCAACAACAGAAGGTAATATGCCCGTGTTATTAAGAGATTGCTGCAATTCTGGAAGCTGATTAATTATTGATCTTTCTAAATCATTTATTGCCTGTAATAAAGAATCAGTATTCAAATGCAACATCTGCTGTTGTTTTGCATTCATTTGTATTGCCTGTGCATATTTCGTTTTAAGTGAAAGCCATTGATTGTACATTGTTAACAGCGCTGTATCTTTTGTTCGCATAACAACCGCATTAAGCTCCTGGCTTCCGGAAAGCAACCAGCCTTGCAAAGCTGTTATCATTTTAAAATATAAACCATTAAGCGAATCGGTGTAATGATGTTGATTAAAATACCACAGCATTGATAAAAATACGTCGCGCTGTAAAAGATGATTATTGAGGTATGCTTCTTTTTCTTTTTCACCAAACGAAAGCAATAAATGTGTAATGCTGTTTTTCCAAATAACAAGCGCCGTATCTAAAGCTTCTCTCCATTGTGTATAATTGTTTGCTGAATAAGAAACATTGAGCAAATTATTTATGCTTTCTGCATAGTCTGTGTTTTGATTACCCAATGAATTAAATCGTATGTCTGCTGCTTCATGAAATTTTTTTTGTGCACTTAAAAAATCTTTTTTTTTGAGTGCGATCTCACCAAGCGCATTTAATGTTTCTGCATAGGCGGAACTGGTTTCCCCTAAATTATCTTTTCTTATTTCTAATGCCTGGTGAAAATAAAATTCTGCAGAATCCAATTCATTTTTTTTCTCATAAACAGAAGCAATTAAACCAAGATTTGTTGCATAATCAGGATGATTTTGGCTTAATTGTTCAGCGATAAATTCAGACGCCTCTTTTAAAAAAATTAATGCACTGTCATAATCACCTGCGGTGCTATAATCTTTTGCAAGCAGCCCAAGGGTTGTAGCATAGTCAACTATTTTTTTGTGAAAGTCGTTAAGAATATGTGCAAGCACTTTTTTATGAATTGTTTCAGCAGCTGTATAGTTGCCCATATCAAAATATAAAGAAGCGAGATTGTTATTTATATTCCAATACTCAATTATTTTTCCGCAGCAACTATCAATTATAGCTAATGCTTCCTTATATTTTGTTTCGGCAAGTGCATAGTTACCTGTTTTCTGAATCACCAATGCTAACGTGTTAAGCGTTTGCGCATACTTTTCATTTTTCCCCAAACTTTTTTCTCGTATTGCAAGCGATTTTTCAAGTGTTGGTTTTGCTAAATCATAATTTTCAGTCTTTAAATAAAAAACTCCAATATTATTAAGGCTTTCTGCATATTCTGCACTTGTATCTCCATAAATCTTTCTTCTTATTAGTAATGATTTTTTGTACAAGCTATCTGCTAAAGAGTAATTTCCTAGGGTTTCGTAATTAGTGCCTAAATTATTAATGGCATTGGAATATACAGTATCATCCCTGTTTGGATTTTTCTCTAAAAGTTTTATTGCTTCCTTATCGTAATATTCTGCGTTTAAAAAATCAAAATTTGCATTGTACAAATATCCTAAATCACTTAAACCCCCGATATATTCAGCACTGCTACTGCCGTAAAGCGTAAGTGTTAGTGCAACTATTTCTTTAGCATAAATTATCGCCGTGTCAAATTTCTGATTGTCGTTTGCTTTATACATTAATTCACTTAAACTATCAAGCTTTAAAGAATCGTTGAATCGTGCTGATTGTGCACAAAGATTTTTAGTTAGAACAGTAAATAATACTAAGATTGAGATAAATCTGATCATGAATCGGAAATTTGTAAGTTTTATTGTTTTACAAACTTCAGATGCAATTTTTTGCCATTATGCATAACTTCTGCAATATAGATTCCGGCGGGTAGTGTACTTACATTAAAAGA
>JBEHXR010000042.1:0-15749 GCA_048498595.1 Bacteroidota bacterium | reverse complement strand
AAGATGCCCTTCTTTTGCTTCACCAAAATGATCCCAGATTTTGTATTTACTTATGGCAACCAGGTCTTCAAATTCTTTTGAGCCGCGTTCATATTCCAACACTTTAATTCCATTCAGCCAATGCTCAACATGATTGTTCGGATAAACAATTATTCTTCCCCAATTCCACTGACCAGGCGGATTAAAATATCGCGCATCTTTTTTTGCAGGAATCATATCATACAGAGATGCTAATGTTCTGTCACCGTCTCTTCCAAGCTTCGCATCAGGATGTAGTTTATCATCGAGTATTTGATACTCCAAACCAATCGCAGAGCTGTCACTTTTTTCTTTCAGCGTTACAAAATATTTTACGCCGCTGTTTGCACCGGGTGTTGTTTTAAATTGAAATTGAAAATCGAAAGCGCTGTATTCATCTAATGTAACTATATCACCACCATCTTTTCCCTGTTCACCATTTGCTTCTAAAACAGTAATCATTCCGCTATCAATTCGCCATCCATGATCTGGAAAGCCTTTTTTAAATGCACCGCGCCAGCCATCAGAATTTTTTCCATTGAATAATAATTTCCAGCCATCTTCTTTTTCAACTGCAGATAAATTATTTGGAATCATATTCACAACAAACACATCTTTTGGAAACGGCGTTGATGTTAGTCCGGTTGTTTTAATACGGATATTTTTCCAGTACATTTTTTTACCAGCCATGCTTGCATCACTTACTGCATGAACCTGCAGAGCAATAAATCCGTTGTGCGAAACGTCATCAATTAAATATGAAACAGGCTCATCGTTCAACCATGTTTTAATTGTGTTACCAATGGCCTCTACTTTGTAATGATTCCATTCACCAACTTTAAATGCATTTTGTGCAGAAGGATTTAATGTAACAGGATACAACCATCCGCGCCTTCCTTCTTCATAAATTCCACCGCTCCATTTTCTTGATGAAGGATCTTCTTCAACCTGGTAACCATATACACGACCTTTATTTTTTCCATTCATTTCATCTGCATTAAAATGACTTCTTATCTGCACGCCACTATTGCTTGAAGTATCATCGATCTTTGCATCAAATTCTAAAATAAAATCGCCGTAATTTTTTTCTGTTGCAAGAAAAGTGTTGGGCGAACCGGCGACAGAAGTTCCAACGATCATATTGTTTTCAACGGTGTATTTTCCGCTGCCAACTGTGCGTTTCCATCCATTCAAATCTTTTCCATCAAATAAATTTGTAAAACCATTTTGCGCGAAAAGAGAAAAGGAAACAATCAAACAAAGAAAAAACAAAACAATATTTTTCATAATGATGCATTTGAGATGAAGGTAGCAAGGTTTTTATTTTTGTGCAAGCAGAAGAAGCGAAGATCAACTAAAACTTATCGTTCAAACGAAAACAGTTTTGCATTTTCATTTTGTTTGCCGCAAATAATATCACGTAAAATTTCTGCAGCAACAACGCTAAATGTAATTCCGTTACCGCCAAAACCCAATGCATAATATGTATTCGGCGTTTTTTTATAAGCACCGATGTATGGCAATGAATCTTTTGTTTTACCAAACGTTCCGCTCCATACCAACTCTTTTTTAAATTCTATGCCGGGCAAAATTTTATTTAAATCTTTTTGTAATTGTCTTGCTTTTTTATCGAGCAAAGTTTGCTGTGTAAAAGAATTGCTGAAGCGTTCATCTCTTCCGCCAACAATAATCCTGTTATCGGCTGTAAGTCTTGTGTATAAATATGGATCATCAGTACTCCACATCATTGTATCATTCTTCCAATGTTTATTTTTTTCTGAAGATTGTTCAGATGCAATAGCATATGTGCAGTAAAAATCAACAATATCTTTTGAAATAAAATTTATCACTTCGTATCCTGTTGCATTAATAATATTTTCTGTTTGAATGATGCAACCATTTTCTGTTGCAAGCGCAGGGTTTTTTTTATACTGAATATTCGAAATGGATGTTCTGTCAAAAACCTTCAAGCCTTTTTTAATAGAATGCTCAAGCAGCGCATGTGTTAGTGTGTAAGCATTCGTAATGCAACCTTGCTCCGAAAGAATTGCATATTCAGCTTTTAAACCAAACTGTTTTTTTAATTCTCCCGATGATAAAAATGAAACATTAAAGCCTGCTTCTTTTCTTGCAGCGAGCTCTTTTTGCATAAATTTTTTTTCAGAGCGATGCGTTGAAAAAAATAAACTGCAGGTTCTCTCATAATCTTTAAAATTTATTTCATTCATTATGTTTATAAGCGTATCGATCGCATCGCCGCATAATTTATACGTTCGCGTTGCAGCTGCAATGCCAACTTTATTTTTTAAAATATGCAAAGGCACATCCAATTCATATTGCAATAATGAAGTGCTTGCGCAGGTGCTGCCCAAACCAATCGTTCTGCCATCAACCAACATACAATCAATACCTGCGTTTACAAGATAATAAGCGGTCAATGCTCCGGAAATGCCGCCACCAATAATTACTGTTTGTGTTTCTTTATTTTCTGTAAGCTTTGGATAAGAATTTATCAATCCATCTTTAATAAGCCAAAAAGGTAAGCCACCCGTTAAGTGCATGCAAGAAACGTTTTAATAAACATACATAACATTCATCAAAATATTTTGTTTATTGATTTGGCATTTATCTAATGGTGATTTTGTTTTTTAATTCAACGCGTTCATATATTTGAAGACATAAATTTTTTACAATGAAAAGAATCTGCTTGCTCGTTGTCATTTCAATATTTACATCACCATTGGTGAATGCGCAAACAACGAATTATCAGCAAGACGCTAAGATGAACAAATTCGTTAGCGACCTGATGGCGAAGATGACGCTCGATGAAAAGATTGGTCAGTTAAATCTGGTTACGCCGGGAGGTGCTGTTACAGGTTCAGTTGTAAGCACAGATGTTGATGCTAAAATTCGCAACGGACAAGTGGGTGGATTGTTTGGTATAAATGGTCCTGATCAAATTCGGCAGGCACAAGATATCGCTGTAAAAAATTCACGGTTACATATTCCTTTAATTTTTGGTTTAGATGTAATACATGGTCATCGCACCATTTTCCCGATACCGTTGGGTTTATCTTGTTCATGGGATATTCCAATGATCGAGCACAGTGCACGCATTGCTGCAACAGAAGCATCTGCAGATGGATTGAACTGGGTGTTTTCGCCGATGGTTGATATTGCCCGCGATCCGCGCTGGGGGCGCATTGCAGAAGGTGCGGGTGAAGATCCTTTTCTCGGTTCTAAGATTGCTGCGGCAATGGTTCGCGGTTACCAGGGAAATGATTTAAAAGCAAACAACACAGTAATGGCTTGCGTAAAACATTATGCATTGTACGGCGCTGCTGAAGCCGGTCGCGATTACAATACGGTTGACATGAGCCGCATCAGAATGTTTCAATATTATTTACCGCCTTACAAAGCTGCGGTGGATGCAGGTGTGGGCAGTGTGATGAGTTCTTTTAATGAAGTAGATGGAATTCCTGCAACAGGTAATAAATTTTTATTGACGGATGTGTTGCGCAATATGTGGGGTTTTAAAGGTTTTGTGGTGAGTGATTACACATCTGTGAGTGAAATGGAAAATCATGGTGAAGGTGATCTGCAACAAGTTTCAGCATTGGCATTGAATGCTGGTTTGGATATGGATATGGTGAGTGAAGGTTTTCTCAATACATTAAAAAAATCTTTACAGGAAGGCAAGGTTACACAAAAGCAAATTGATGATGCATGCAGAAGAATTTTGGAAGCAAAATATAAATTGGGTTTGTTTGATGATGCTTATCGCCACTGCGATGATGAGCGTGCAAAAACAGCAATACTAACTGACAGCAATCGTTTGGCTGCGCGACAATTTGCAGAACATTCTTTTGTCTTGTTGAAGAATGCAAATAATATTTTGCCTTTAAAAAAATCAGGAACCATTGCATTAATCGGTCCATTGGCAGATAATCAAAGAAACATGTTAGGCACATGGAATATTCGTGGTGAATACAATGAAGATATTACGGTGATACAAGGAATAAAAAATGTTGTGGGCAATGATGTGAATGTTTTGTATGCAAGAGGTGCAAACATTAGTGATGATTCAATGGTAATTGCAAACACAAACACGCTTGGAAAAGAAATTGATATTGATTCAACCAAAACTCCACAACAATTAATTGATGAAGCTGTTGCAACCGCAAATAAAGCTGATGTTGTTGTTGCCTGTTTGGGTGAAGCTGCAGACATGACCGGAGAAGCAAGCAGCATGAGTGATATCAGGTTACAACAAAGTCAAAGAAATTTATTGCAGGCTTTAGTTGCAACAGGTAAACCGGTTGTTGTTGTTTTATTTAATGGCAGACCAATGGTATTGCCATGGGAAAATAAAGTTGCAACAGCAATTTTAGATGTTTGGTTCCCCGGAACTGAAGCCGGCAATGCTATTGCAGATGTGTTGTTTGGTAATTATAATCCTTCAGGCAAATTGAGTACAACGTTTCCGCAGAATGTTGGACAAATTCCAATTTATTATAATCATAAAAATACTGGTCGTCCATTAATGCCTGGCGATGGTCATAAATTCAAATCAGATTATTTAGATGTAACAAATGAACCATTATACCCATTTGGTTATGGTTTAAGTTATACGCATTTTACTTTTGGTGATGTTCGTTTAAGCAAAACAAGTGTAAGCGGTACAGAAAGTTTAACAGCAAGTGTTACCGTTACAAATGATGGCGACTATGATGGAGAAGAAGTGGTAGAAATGTATTTGCATGATAAAGTAGCAAGCATTACGCCGCCGGTAAAAGAATTAAAAGGTTTTCAAAAAATATTTTTGAAGAAAGGTGAAAGCAAAGATGTTGTGTTTAATATTAATCATAGCGATTTAATGTTTTATGATAAAGACTTAAAACTAATTGCCGAGCCTGGAGATTTTGATGTGATGATTGGTGATAATTCAAGAGATGTGAAGAGTGCAACGTTTACGTTAAAATAGTTTATTGAATCAAAATTGCAAAAGCTAACTCTGTAATCATTTTATTGATTTTTAAAGCGATTCCATCGTGTATTGCTTAACAGCATTTACTAATTCATTTTTTAAATCTTCCCACGTGATTTTATTATTCGTATCAGGGTCTGGTTCAGTATCAGCTTTTTCAAAATCAGTTAAGCTATGAATAATAAAGCCAATATCAATTTGTGGAAATTTAGAAATAAAAATTTTAAGCATTTCACCAAGTGAAAATTTTTTAAGCAAAGTTGCAATATCCCAGTAATCTTTTTTTGCATTGCGGTTACTTGCAGCCTGTAGTTTCATTGGAATAATGTCTTCAACACTCAATAGCCTTGTGCCTTCAATAATATCAAAGGAATGCAGCCAGGGAAAAGGATATAAAACAAAATCAACTTTTACATCATTAATGCTGAACATCATTGTTTGATTTTGCTCAAACAATAATTCGGCAGATGCAAATTTTTTTGTAATGATTTGAAATACCAAGTCGGTTTTAAAATTGACGTTAGTAAAAAAATCAAGGTCAACCGAAAGCCGGTGATTCATTCTTAAAGCAAGACTTGTACCACCACCTAAAGAAAATGATTCGAGTTCTTTTATGGAGCAAATTGCTTTTAGTAATTCCAGGGTAGCGGGTGGAACTGCATTTTGGTATAGCATGTAAAATCTGTTTTTTGTAAATGCAGTATTGCACATAAAAAACTAAGAACAGGTTTGCGCAGGTAACCTGCATTTATAATTTCTTTTCGTATTCTATGCAATCCGTAAAATTTCATTATTGCAAGTTGGTCTGCCCATGTTCCGTAATTAAAAATTTTTTCCATTACATACAATGAATTTTTTTCGAAATCAATTTCAGAAAAACGAACATCCCAAAATGCTTTTTTAGAAATATCAGGTTTTTGCATACTCAAAACTAATCAGAAATTTATTGACAGGTGCTTGAAGTAATGAACATTAATCACAGCGACTTAATGTTTTATGATAAAGATTTCAAGCTAATTGCAGAGCCGGGAGATTTTGATGTAATGATTGGCGGTAATTCAAGAGATGTGAAGAGTGCAACGTTGAGTTGAAATAAACTGAACACCTTATCTATTTATAAAACCTGTCAGGCTTTAAAACCTAATAGATTTTTTATTTAATCACCATTTATCTTTACTCAATTATTATACGTCATGATACAAGTTGGCAATTACAATACGCTTAAAGTTTCGCGTAAAACAGATTTTGGTTTTTATTTGGATGATGGTGCAGATGGAATTCTTTTACCAAAAAGATTTGTGCCAGGAGGATTACGAATTGGCGATGAAATCAAAGTGTTCATTTATCATGATTCAGACAATCGTTTAATTGCTACAACACAAGAACCTAAAGGTGTTGTTGGTGATATTGTGTCATTAAAATGTGTTAGCACAACAGAGCATGGCGCTTTTTTAGACTGGGGTTTGATGAAAGATATTTTCGTTGCGAAATCACAGCAGCTTACGGGAATGTATAAAGGAGGAGAATACCTTGTAAAAATTTATATCGATGAACAAACCGGACGTGTTGCTGCAACTGAAAAAATTGATAAGCAAATAAGTAATGATGTGCTTACGGTTAAAGAAAAAGAAGAAGTTGATCTGCATGTACAACGACAAACGGAACTTGGTTATGTAATGATCATTAATGGGAAACATACAGGCTTATTGCATGCTAACGAAGTGTACAGAAAATTGTATGTTGGTAATAAAATCAAAGGCTACATTAAAACAATTCGCAAGGATAATAAAATTGATCTTGTTCTTGATAAACCAGGCTATGAAAGAATTAACAAAGAAGAAGAAAAAATACTTAAACTCTTAGAAGCGAAAAAAGGCTTTCTTCCATATAATGATAAAACCGATCCGCAGATCATTTATACTGTTTTTGGAATGAGTAAAAAAACATTCAAGATGACGATCGGTTCTCTATACAAACAACGAAAAATAGAGTTGACAGATAAAGGAATTAAGATAGTTGAATAAAATTTTCAATGCTCAATTTTACCTGGGTTAATGATTCGCGGTAATTCAAGAGATGTGAAGATCGCGACGTTTACGTTGAAATAAAAATGAAATGTATATAGACCTGTTAGGTTTTAAGAAACCTAACAGGTCTTGTTAGATAAGGTTGTCAACCTTTTTTTTATAACAATTAATGCTGCGAGTGCAACGCTACCCGGTTTCCTTCGCTGTCAATAAAGAAAGCCATGTAGCCAATATCATCGCTGATCTTTGTTTTAGGCATTACCACTTCGCCATGTTCACTTTCAACGCGATCAAGTACAACTTTCAAATCTGGATTCGCATTTAAATAAATAATTACCCCATCGTGTGACGGTCTGTGAAAATCGCTCTTTACAAGAGCGCCTGACAATTTTCCGCTATTCATTTCATAAGGAAACATTGCCATTTGCATTCCCGGCATATCCATATCTTCCATATGAATGCCAAAAATAACCTGGTAAAAATGTTTTGCGCGTTGCATATCGGTAACCGGTATCTCAAACCAGTTAAGTGCATTGGTAGTGTTGTCCATAAAAAATATTTTAAGGAAAGGTAAGTTTATAAAAACGGAATGCGGTTAATTTTATATGAAGTTTGGAGATGTTGAAGGCAATATAAAATGTGAACAAATCAAACATCGTAAAATCAGAAATCAGAAATTCAAGTTTATCTTCGCGCTTTCTATGACAGAAAAAATTCTCATTCTTGATTTTGGAAGTCAATACACACAATTAATTGCCCGCGCCGTAAGAGAGGCATATGTTTACTGCGAAATAATTCCTTATCATCAAAAATTTACTATTGATAATTCTTTAAAAGGAATTATTCTCAGCGGCTCACCGTTTAGTGTGAATGATGCGAATGCTCCGAATGTTGATATTCCTTCATTCATAAAAACAACGCCGGTGCTCGGTGTTTGTTATGGCGCACAATTAACAGCAAAAGAGTTTGGCGGTAAGGTTGAAAAATCGAATAAGCGCGAATACGGCAGGGCAAAACTGCACAAACAAAAAGAGGATATTTTATTAAATGATGTTGTTGATGACAGCCAGGTTTGGATGAGTCACAGTGATACGATTACACAACTGCCAGAACATTTTGAATTGCTGGCAACAACGGCGAGCATTCCGGTTGCCGCGTTTAAGAAATCTGTGAACGGTGAACGGTCAGCGGTAAACGATAAGCCTTTGTACGGAATACAGTTTCATCCTGAAGTGTATCATTCAACCGAAGGCAAAAAGATCATAAAAAATTTTCTTGTAAATATTTGTGGATGTAAGCAGGATTGGACACCGGCTTCATTCATTCATGAAACAGTAGAAAATTTAAAACAACAAATTGGTGATGCGCATGTGATAATGGCTTTGAGTGGTGGTGTTGATAGCACGGTTGCTGCAACGCTGATCAGCAAAGCAATTGGTGATCGCTTACATGGAATTTTTGTTGACAATGGTGTGCTGAGAAAAGATGAATTTGAATCTGTTTTAGAAACATACAAACAACTTCAACTGAATGTTACGGGCATTGATGCAAAAGAACAATTTTATGAAGCATTAAAAGATAAAACTGATCCCGAGCAAAAGCGTAAAGCAATCGGCAAAACGTTTATAGATGTGTTTCATGATGAAGCGCAAAAAATAAGCGAAGCAAAATTTTTAGGTCAGGGAACAATTTATCCTGACGTAATTGAAAGTGTAAGTGTGCATGGTCCTTCGATGACGATTAAATCGCATCATAACGTTGGCGGACTTCCTGAAAAAATGCATTTGAAATTGGTTGAGCCTTTGCGATTTTTATTTAAAGATGAGGTAAGAAAAGTTGGTTTGGAATTAGGTATTCCTGAAGCAATGATTCATCGGCATCCTTTTCCTGGTCCTGGTTTGGCAATAAGAATTTTGAGTGATATAACAGAAGAAAAAGTTAAACTGCTGCAACAAGCTGATGATATTTTTATTCATCAACTAAAAGAAAAAAATCTCTACGATAAAGTTTGGCAGGCAGCTGCAATATTGCTACCTGTAAAAAGTGTTGGTGTAATGGGAGATGAGCGCACCTATGAATACACAGTGGCATTGCGCGCTGTAACTTCTGTTGATGGAATGACGGCGGACTGGGCGCATTTGCCTTATGAATTTCTTTCACATGTTTCAAGTGAAATCATTAATAATATCCGCGGCATAAACCGCGTTGTTTACGATATAAGCAGCAAGCCGCCTGCAACAATTGAATGGGAATAAGCTATATTTGATTTCACCGATATGCGATCATTATATCAAAAAATTTTAATCCTGCTCTTTGTGTGTGCCGGCTGTTTTAAAGTTGCCTCTGCGAATGATACAACGCTTTCACCTGTTCGCATCGCTGTGCTTGCACCTTTATATTTAGATTCTGCATTTAATGGAACGGAATACAATTTGAGTAATACAAAAATTCCGCAGTTTTTTTTAGAAGGACTTGAGTTTTATAACGGCGTGATGATGGCAATTGATTCTTTGCAAAAAGAAAACGCAAACATCGAAGTTTGGATATATGATACACATAAACGCGGACAAAGCATTCAGCAATTGCTTGGTCAAATGCAAGCATTGAATTTCTCTTTAATTATTGCACAACTCTCTTCCCTGAGTGAACAAAAATATCTTTCTGATTTTTCAGCACAGAATAGTATACCCGTAATTTCTGAAACCTATCCAACAGACGCTTATTTAAGTTATAATCCTTTTTTCATGATGGTAAATCCAACATGGAAAACGCATATCAATGCGATATATCATTATCTCGATAATAATTATAGAGGGCAAAAAATAATTTATTTCACAAGAAAAGGTTCACTGGAAGATGCGATCAGCAAAGAGTTTGCATCATTAAATAAAAATCGAACACTCAATTTTTCAACCATTATTTTAGATGATAATTTTTCTGATGATGATGTTTTAAAACATCTTGACAGCACAAGACAAAATATAATTCTTTGCGGTACTTTGAATGAAAATTTTGGAAGTGCACTTATTAAAACTTTAAATGATAATGGCAATTCTTATAGCTCTGTTGTAATGGGGATGCCTACATGGAATAGTTTAAGCGAAACGATAGGTAGTTCGGCGGATAAAATTCAGATCATCATTTCCACTTCGTATGATTATTTGCGCACAACAAATGTGTTGAACAATTTATCAGAAGAATATAAAGCAAATTTTTTTTCAAGACCAAGCGATATGGTATTTAAAGGATTTGAAAGCATGTATCATTTTACAAAGCTGCTTTTAAAATATCCTGATAATTTTATCAACAATATTTCAGACACGTCTTATACAGTTTGCAACAATTATGATTTTCAACCTATACGTCTCACAAAAACTTCTTTTATTCCTGATTATCTTGAAAACAAAAAAATTTATTTTATAAAGATCGCTAACGGCGATATTCAGTCAATACAATAATAAATATTTCAGCTATTTATTTTTTGAACTGCAAGTTTTTTTTCACGGCTTAAAACAACCCACACAATAAGCAAGCTTAGTAACATAAAAATTGCACCCAACAAAAATGATACGCCCGGAAATTGAAATGGTGCTTTTGGGCTTGTAAAAAAAGTAAACAGGTTGTTCATAATAAGCGGACCAATAAAAGTAGTAAGACTCATAAGGCTTGTTAATGCACCTTGCAACGCACCTTGCTGGTTTTGCGGAACATGCCCTGCGAGCGTTGATTGCAATGCAGGTCCCGCAACACCTCCCATGCAATATGGAACAAGAAATACAAACATCATCCATGTTGACGAAGCAAAAGAAAATAATACCAACCCGATTGTATATAAAATCAAACCGAGATAAATGCTTTTCTCATCGCCAATTTTTGGATTGAGCACACGTGTTAATCCAACTTGTACACCACCAACAAGCACACCCACAACAGCAAGTGAAATTCCAACTAAACCCGGCGTCCAGTTAAAGCGATAAATAGTGAAGAAACTCCAGTTAGCTTGTATAGACTGTGCTGCTAAATAAATAAGAAAGAAACAAACGGCGAGTCCACTGATGGCTGGTGTTTTTCTTAAGAATTGTAATGCGCCAAAGGGATTTGCTTTTTTCCAATCGAATGGACGGCGATGTTCTTCGCTTAACGATTCTGGTAAGATAAAGTAACCATATAATGCGTTTAACAAACAAAGACTTGCTGCTGCATAAAAAGGAGCGCGTATTCCCCAGCCTGCAAGCAAACCGCCTAATGCAGGACCAATGATAAAACCTAATCCGAATGCAGCGCCGATCATTCCAAAATTTTTTGCGCGTGTTTCAGGTGTGCTTACATCTGCTATGTATGCAGATGCAGTTGTAAAACTTGCGCCCGTTATTCCGGCTATAATGCGTCCAAGAAATAACCAACCGAACGTGGGCGCTAATGCAAGAATGATGTAATCAAAACCAAAACCAAGCAATGATGATAATATAACCGGTCGCCTTCCATACCTGTCGCTTAAGTTTCCAATTACAGGTGCAAATAAAAATTGTACAATGGCATAAGTTGACAATAATAAACCGCCATAAGCACTTGCTTCACTCACAGAAATATTTTTTAATTCAGCAATAAGGTTTGGTAACACAGGAATAATCAAACCAAATCCCATGGTATCTATCAGTAACGTGATGAAAATAAAGCCAACTGCTGGTTTGCGCTCTTTTGCCATAACGGTTAATTAAGTTTGCAAAGGTGTAAGAAATTTTATTGGTGAGGATTAATTTTCAATAAGCAGGTTTAATTTGCATGTAAAGCTCAACAAGCGTATGAATTACCTTATTAAAGATGCAAGTATAATAAATGAAAATAAGATTTTTCAAAGTGATGTGCTTATAAAAAACGGACGCATTGAAAAAATTGCACCGCATATCAGCTTGAATTATGTTGTAAAAGAAATTAACGCAGCCGGTTTGTATTTGTTTCCCGGCGTTATTGATGACCAGGTGCATTTTCGTGAGCCGGGCTTAACGCATAAAGCAACTATTTATACTGAATCGAAAGCCGCAGTTGCGGGTGGTGTTACCAGTTTTATGGAAATGCCGAATACAAAACCACCTGCATTCACACAAAAATTGTTAGAAGATAAATATGAAATTGGAAAGCACACTTCGCTGGGTAATTATTCTTTTTTTATGGGCACGAGCAACGATAATTATGATGAAGTTATGCGTTGCAATGAAAAGCGAAAAGATATCTGTGGTGTAAAAATTTTTATGGGTTCATCAACAGGAAATTTATTGGTTGATAACCCGCTTGCATTAGATAAAATTTTTTCTAATTCAGAATTATTAATTGCTACACACTGCGAAGATGAAAAAATCATTAAAGAAAATTTTGCAAAACTAAAAGCAGAGAAACCCACACTCGAAGCATCAGACCATCCAATCATAAGAAATGAAGATGCATGTTTTGAATCTTCGTTCAGAGCCATTCAATACGCAAAAAAATATGGAAGCCGTTTGCATATTTTACACATCAGTACGGAAAAAGAATTACAACTCTTTACTAATTTAATTCCGCTGAAAGAAAAGAAAATAACAGCCGAAGTGTGTGTGCATCATTTACATTTTACAAGTGATGATTATGACAGGTCAGGCAATTTGATTAAATGCAATCCCGCAATAAAATCACCCAATAATAAAACAGCATTATGGAATGCATTGCTGGAAGATAAACTCGATGTAATTGCCACCGACCATGCGCCGCATACATGGGAAGAAAAAAATGAACCTTATGAAAAAGCGCATGCAGGTTTGCCATTGGTGCAACATTCTTTAAGGCTCATGTTATACTATTATAAAGAAGGAAAAATTACGCTTGAAAAAATTGCAGAGAAAATGAGTCATGCAGTGGCCACCTGTTTTGAGATTGAAGATCGCGGTTTTATTCGGGAAAATTATTTTGCAGATTTGGTGCTCGTTGATTTAAATAAACCTTTCACGGTAAACAAAGAAAATATTTTGTATAAATGTGGATGGAGCCCATTGGACGGCTTTACTTTTCCTTCATCTGTTACACACACTTTAATAAATGGTAATTTAGTTTATGAAAATGGTGTGTTTGATGAATCTAATAAAGGAATGAGATTAAATTTTAATCGTTAGCACCTGCAATGATAATTGATAAAACAACGCTATATGATCTTTCCATATTCGATCAAAACGAAGAGCAATCGCTTTTACATCACATTGATTTTTGTAAAACCAATAATGGCAGAACCTGGCTTGAACATTATTTAAAACACCCGCTGTTATCGGTAAAAGAAATAACTGAACGGCAGCAATTATTAAAACGCATTATAGAAGTGCAGGAAGATTGGCCTGCTTCCATTTCAAACGGTTCGGTATTGATGATTGAAAAGTTTTATGAATCGCAGGTTGGGGTGTTGCCTTCGCATGCTAACGTTGTAAACAGCGGGTTATATAAAGTTTTTAATGCAGGCGATTATTCTTTGGTGAAATATTCTGTTTCTCATTTTATAGATTTTCTGCAAGGCATGTCCAAAATTCACGATTTGTTGTTTGCTGAAAATAATCCTGTGGCTTTAGACGTGTTGCTGCAACGGATAAAAATGTTGCTCAATAAACCCGTTGCGCAGGAAATGATTCAATACAAAAAATCAACCGGGGTTTCAAAACAAACTGTTTTGCATTTTGGTTTCTTTATTCGTAATAATTACAAACAAGACGCGCAGGAGTTAATAGAAATTTACAGCAGGTTTGATGCTTTCTACAGCATGGCGAAAGCGCATGTAAAATATAATTTTTCATTTCCTGTTTTTACGCAGGACATAGTTCCGCATTTTGAAGCAAAGCAACTGTATCATCCTTTATTGTTGAAACCGGTTGCTTACAATATTACATTAACACCGCAGCAAAACTTTCTTTTTTTAACCGGTGCAAACATGGCAGGTAAAAGCACTTTTATTAAAGCCGTTGGTATCAGTGCTTATTTAGCTCATATCGGTATGGGTGTGCCTGCAGAAAATTTGCAATTGAATTTTTTAGATGGATTGATCAGCAATATTCACGTACTTGACAATGTTATAAAAGGCGAAAGTTATTTTTTTAATGAAGTGCAGCGCATCCGAAAAACAATTGAGCAAATTACCGACGGCAGAACATGGCTGGTGCTGATTGATGAACTATTCAAAGGCACAAATGTACAAGATGCAATGAAGTGCAGTCTTGCAGTTATTGAAGGCTTGCGAAAAATTGATAACGCATTGTTTATTCTTTCAACGCATTTATATGAGATCAGTGATTCGCTGAAACAATATTCAAATATTCAGTTCAGGTATTTTGAAACTGAAGTGAAAGATGAACAGCTTTATTTCAATTATAATTTAAAAGAAGGCATTAGCAACGACAGGCTTGGATATTTAATTTTAAAGAAAGAAGGCGTTGTTGATCTGCTTAAAAAATTACAAAGCACACAAAAATAAAAAAGGCAAAACCATTTGATTTTGCCTTTATCTTTTAAAATATAGATTCTATTCTTCCGTTCCTTTTTCGATGTTTGCTTCGCCTTCAACCGGAGGTTGTGCGGTCTCTTCAGTTGCAACTGGGGTAGTTGCTTCATTTGAAACTTCTGCAGTTTTAGTTGCAGTTGTTTCTGCTTTAGGGGATGAAGCTTTTTTGCTGCGACCACGACGTGTTCTTTTACCGGCTTCAGTTGTAGCTGCTGTTGTTTTGTTATAAACATCATTAAAATCAACTAACTCGATCATTGCGAGCTCAGCATTATCACCAATACGAGTACCCAACTTTATAATGCGTGTATAACCGCCGGGGCGACCTGAAACTTTTGGTGCAACAACAGTAAATAATTCTTTTACTGCATGCTTGTCTTTTAAATAACTAAACACAACGCGGTGCTGATGCATGATCTGTTCCTGGCTTTCACCTTTGCGTGTTTTAGTAATCAGCGGTTCAACATACACTCTTAAAGCTTTTGCTTTTGCAAGCGTTGTTACAATACGTTTGTTTACGATTAACTGGCTGCCAAGATTTGCCAGCAAAGCATCTCTGTGTGCTTTTGTTCTGCTTAAATTTTTTATTTTATCTCCGTGACGCATGATTTAAATTTTTAGCCTTGTACCGTGGTCAGGGAATTACAAAGCTGTTATAAAAAAAGAGTCGGCTTCCGCCAACTCTATTATTCATTAAATAATTTTATCCAATATCATCCAAACCCATCTTGCTTAAATCCATTCCAAAATGCAAACCTCTTTCGCCAAGTACTTGCTCAATTTCGCTCAAAGATTTTTGACCGAAGTTGCGGAATTTCATTAAGTCTTCCTGTTCGTATTGAACCAACTCGCTTAAGCTGTTAATTTTTGCAGCTTTCAAACAATTGAATGCACGAACGGAAAGATCCAAATCTTCCAATGGCGTTTTTAATACTTTGCGTAATTGCAGCATTTGTTCATCAACCACATCTTCTTTACGATCTTCTTTATTATCGAAAGTGATGTTTTCATCCGTGATGATCATTAAATGCTGAATCAAAATTCTTGAAGCTTGTTTAACTGCTTCTTCAGGATGAATGGTACCATCGGTAGCCACATCGAGCAACAACTTTTCATAGTCTGTTCTTTGTTCTACGCGATAGTTTTCAACCGCGTATTTTACGTTCTTAATAGGAGTGTGGATGGAATCGATCGGAATGTAACCAAGTGG
>JBEHXR010000041.1:0-15750 GCA_048498595.1 Bacteroidota bacterium | reverse complement strand
ACCGTTATTTATGAGCATGCACTTGGGCTTGCATCAAATGTTTGCAACGAAGATGGCTCAGTTGCGATTCGTATTTGTAAAGATGAATTTTGCAAACACCTGATTAAGCGTTTTAGAAAACCAATTGTAAGCACATCTGCAAATATTAGCGGAGAACCTGCTGCTGCTAACTTTTATGAAATTGCGGATGCGATAAAGCAAGGTGTAGATTATGTTGTACAATACCGGCAAAACGAAATAGTTCAAGCAAAACCCTCCTCAATTATCAGGTGGCGAAATGGAAAGCCGGAAATTATTCGTGCTTAATTATCATACGATTAAAGCTTTTTGCCTATATCTGCATGGTTTTTGAAAATTGATGCTTTATTCCTAAAAATTTTTATCTATGGAAAAGCCTCATCACACATCAATTCCAAAAGCATCGCCATTTTCAAAAATTGTCAGCAGCATTAAAACGCGTAATAATAAATCAGCCGATAAGTTTTTCATAGATAAAAATATTCTTCAAAAAATTTTTCATCCTGATTATATCTTGTTTGATTGGGAGTTCTTTAGCCGTGAGCTTGAGTTTGAATAAAATAATGCACGTTTACCGAGCGTTATATTTGCGCTTATGCAAATTGAGTTTACTGACCAGGAATTATTTGTTTTTAAAAAGATAATTAAAGCAGCCGAGCCGTTAGAGCTGCATTGTTATTTAATTGGTGGTTTTGTTCGGGACAAATTGTTGGGCAGGCAAACAAAAGACGCAGATATAATGTGTGTAGGTGATGCAATTAAGCTTGCACATAATGTTGCTGATTTATTTAATCCAAAACCTGCTGTTGCTTACTTTAAAAACTTTGGTACGGCGCAAATCAAACTTGCAGATTTTGAAATTGAATTTGTTGGTGCAAGAAAAGAAAGTTATAGTCAACACAGCCGCAAACCCGAAGTAGAAGCAGGTACTTTAGAAGATGATTTACTGAGAAGAGATTTTACAATTAATACACTGGCGATTGCATTATCAAAGAAGGATTTTAAAACGGTTATCGACAGGTTTGATGGTTTAAAACATTTACAGGAAAAAATAATTAAAACGCCAACCGATCCCTTAAAAACATTTAGTGATGACCCGTTGCGTATGATGCGTGCAATTCGGTTTGCAACGCAACTGCACTTTAAAATTGATGAAGCAACATTTAATGCAATAAGTGAAAATGCAGAGCGCATAAAAATTATTTCTCAGGAACGCATTACAGATGAACTAAACAAAATAATGCTCGCCGAAAAACCATCTATTGGATGGAATCTTTTAAATCAATCGGGGTTATTAAAAATTATTTTTCCGCAATTGCTGGCGTTGCAAGGCGCAGAATATATTGATGGAATTGGCCACAAAGATAATTTCACGCACACGTTGCAGGTACTTGATAATATTTCTATTCATACAAACGACTTGTGGATGAGATGGGCGGCGTTGTTGCATGATATTGCAAAGCCCGCAACCAAACGTTTCGATAGTGAACATGGCTGGACGTTTCACGGGCATGAAGCTTTGGGTGCTAAATGGATTCCCAAAATTTTTGCGAAGTTAAAATTGCCACAGAACGAAAAAATGCGCTTTGTACAAAAGCTTGTTGCGTTGCACTTGCGACCGATAAGTCTCACAAAAGAAAATATAACAGACAGCGCAGTAAGAAGATTGTTGTTTGATGCCGGTGATGATATTGATGCATTGATGATGTTGTGCCAGGCAGATATTACAAGTAAAAACAAAACTAAAGTTCGCCGCTATTTAAACAACTTTGAAATTGTAAAAAAACGATTAGTTGCTGTAGAAGAAAGCGATCGTGTGCGTAACTGGCAGCCACCAATTACAGGTGAAATTATTATGCAAACATTCGGATTAAAGCCGGGTAAAAAAATTGGTGTTATAAAAGATGCAATTCGTGATGCAATATTGGATGGTGATATTCCTAATGAATATAATGAGGCTTATAAATTTATGCTGCATAAAGCCAAAGAACTAAATATTTCCCCCGTTGAATAATTTAAATGCAACAATGATAATTTTTTTTATTATGTTGCCAACTGCTTTTGCAATTAATAGTTTCTGTAATTAAACATGGCTTGTTTTAAATTAGTGCATGTTATTTGCCTTAATGTTTTACGGAAATAAATTGTGCAATTATTAAGTAATTCTTATAACAATGGCAGTTTTAAAATTCAGAGTTTATTACGAAGATGATGAAGCGGTTTACAGGGATGTAGTGATTAAACATAACCAAACTTTTCTCGATTTGCATAATGCAATTTTAAAAGCGTATGAGTTCGATAATAAGCATGCAGCAACTTTTTATCGCAGTAACGATTACTGGCAACGTGGCCGGGAAATATCAATTGAGAAATATGATAAGGAATATAAAGCTGAACCATTAATAATGGCTGTCACAACAATTGGCAGTGAGATTCGCGACACTAATCAGAAATTTATTTATGTATACGATTTTGCGAAGAACTGGACGTTTCTTGTTGAGCTGATAAATGTTTCAAAAGAAGAAAGTAGTAAAATAACGTATCCTGCCACATCGAGAACAGAAGGCATCGGTCCGCAACAATATGGTACAAGAAGTTTGCTTGGAAAAAAGTTTGTTGATATAGAAGAGAAATACGAACTGCCGCAAAAAACAGAAGGTTTTTCTGAAGAAGGCGAGGAGAATGTTTCAGAGGAAAATATGGATGAAAGCGAAAGCACCGAAGAAACTGATGAGCTTTAAAATTCCGCTTCTATATTAAATTGTTCTGCTAATTTTTTTAAATCTTCTACCACACTTTTAACAACAGGAATTCCTTTCTTCATTCGTATCGATTCCATTTCTCTTTCAGGATCTCCGGGAATCAATACTTTTTCATAGCCATCAGCAGGTATTGCTTTTCTAAAACGTTCAACCCAGTTATCCATATGTTGCTTAAATTCCTGTGCAGGCCTAAAAGCATCAATTCTCATCGCACCAAAAAAATGTCCCAATCCTTTACCCGGCATGTTTTCGGGAATTGGAACATACGCAGGAAATGGCGGCGCCCATGGTCCGTAACTTGCACCACTAAACACTGCAGAAAAAATATCAACGATACTTCCCAACGCATAACCTTTGTGCGAGCCATGTTCACGATCACTGCCTAATGGCAATAATGCGCCGCCTTGTTTCAATTCATTTGCATTGATTGATGCATTTCCGTTTTTATCCTGCACCCAGCCAAGTGGCGCGTCTTCATTTTTTCTTTGTAAGATTTCAAGCTTTCCATTTGCTGCAGTTGTTGTTGCAAAATCAGCAACAAATGCAGGTTGTTTTTCTGCAGGAATTGCAACAGCAATCGGGTTCGTTCCCAACATTCTTTCAATGCTGAAAGTTGGTGCAACCAACGCGCTTGCATTTGTCATCGCAATACCGATCATGTCATGTTGTAAAGCCATCATTGCATGATAACCCGCAATGCCAAAATGATTACTGTTGCGAACACTCACCCAACCTGTGCCTGCCTGTTCTGCTTTTTTTATAGCAATGTTCATGGCAAACGGTGCAATCACTAAACCCAAACCCGCATCACCATCTACTGTTGCGGTTGATAAAGTTTCATGTACAATTTGAATGTTTGGATGAGCATTAATTCTTTTTGCATTCCATAATCTTGTATAGCCTGAAAGTCTTGCTATACCATGACTGTCTATTCCTCTCAAATCAGCAGCCAGCAAGGCTTTGGTTGCGGTAGTTGCATGCTCATCGCTGCAGCCAAGGTGTTTAAATATGTTATAAGTGAAGTTGTATAACGACTGATAAGAAAAAATTTTTTCCATACTGCAAGATAAAAGATGCTGTTCACCGATGAGTCAAAAAATTATACAACATACTGCCTTTTAATTATTGCCTTTTGCCGACAAAAAATTTATAATGGTCGCTTTTTGCTTTTCATGGCTGTATGTTGAAAGTAGTTTTGATATGTGAACGCAAAAGTTCTAATTAATCACAATAAAAAAAATAATTATGAAAAGGATTTTTTTAGCTGCAACCGTATTACTTCTTTCAGCAGGACTAACATTAAGCGCACATGCACAAACCAAAGCTGTAAACATTGAAAACTTTAGTACAAATATTTCTGATAAAATAGCTGCAGCAATTGTTGCAACGCCAGTTTATAATAAAGCAGGAAAATTGATGTACACAGTTAAACGTTACCAGTCAGAATCATTACCTAAAAATGTAAGAAGAATGGTAGAAAATGAATTTGAAGATTATGACATCGCCGGCGTTGAAGAAATAATGTTGCCCTCAGATAACAACAGTATTTATTTAGTGCATATAGCTAACGACAAAAAATTAGAAACAGTGAGAGTTTATAAAGGCGAATCAGAAGTAATAAAAGAATATAAGAAAGGTTAAGGGTTATAAAAGGTGATAAAAAAAGACGGTTTTCTAACCGTCTTTCTTTTTTGTAGAACTTTAGAATGGCAGATCATCACTCGCATCATTTATATCATCATTGCTGCCTGCATTAGTTGTTGCATAAGCGTTCGCATTATTGTTTGAATAAGATTGCGATTGAGGTGCAGCCGTCATTCCTTCCATGTTTCTTCCGCCAAGCAATTGTATGCTTTGTACACGCATCGTTAACGAAGCGCCGCTTTTACCATCATTGGTTTGATAAGTGCGTACTTCCGGCGTGCCTTCTGCATAAACCTGCTGACCTTTTTTAAGATAGGGAGAAATGCCGGTGCGATCGGTCCAGTAAGCACATTCAACCCAAATGGTTTTTTCACGCTGGGCGCCGGAACTATCTTTAAATTTTTCTGTGTGTGCAACACTAAAATTGATAACATTTTTTCCGTTTACTGTATTTACTGTACAATCTTTTCCAAGATTGCCAATTACCATTAACTTGATCATAGCATTAATTTTTATAAGGGTGAATATAGCAATTAAAAACAAAATTTGAAACTTAGATGTGCACATATTACGCTATTAAAAAGAATATAAATTGCCTGGAATTTTCTCTTAAACAACGTTTTAAATATTCACAATAATGCTTTGTTCAATGTTATTGATTTTTTACAGGAAATTTTACTGCAATGCAGTTGTTAGATACATATGTTTGCCGCAAAAAATAGAAACTTTTATAACTTAGTTAAATGTGTTGCGTTTAAGAATATTATTTATGAAACGATTTACGGTAAAACTTTTCGCTTTAATTATTGCTTTCAGCATAATTACATTTTCTGATTACGCACAAAGCGATAGTTTTTATAAAGAGCAATTTCGTCCGCAGGTTCATTTCTCGCCAAAACAACATTGGACGAATGATCCAAACGGAATGGTTTATTATAAAGGCGTTTATCATTTATTCTTTCAATACTATCCTGAAAGTTCTGTTTGGGGACCGATGCACTGGGGACATGCAACGAGCACAGATTTAATTCACTGGCAACAGCAGCCAATTGCATTATATCCTGATACTTTAGGCTACATTTTTTCCGGCAGCACTGTTGTTGATAAAAATAATACATCCGGTTTTGGAAAGCATGGCGAGGCACCGTTGGTTGCAATATTTACGCAACATGATCCTGTTGGTGAAAAAGCGGGGAAAAATAATTTTCAAAATCAAAGTATTGCATACAGTAATGATAACGGAAAGACATGGATCAAATATGCGCATAATCCTGTTTTAAAAAATCCTGGCATCACAGATTTTCGCGATCCGAAAGTAATGTGGTATGAACCAGAGAGAAAATGGGTGATGACGCTTGCAACAAAAGATCATATCACATTCTATTCTTCGCCCGATTTAAAAACATGGACGAAAGAAAGTGAGTTTGGAAAAACCATTGGTGCACATGGCGGCGTTTGGGAATGCCCCGATTTATTTACGCTTGATGACAATGGAAAACAAGTTTGGGTGTTGATTGTAAATATAAATCCCGGTGGTCCAAACAATGGCTCGGCTACACAATATTTTCTTGGAGATTTTAATGGAAAAACTTTTGAAGTAAAAGATACAACAACGAGATGGATTGATTACGGTCCGGATGAATATGCAGGCATAACATGGAGTAACACCGGCGATAGAAAAATATTTTTAGGATGGATGAGTAACTGGTTATATGCAAACGTTGTTCCTACAACCATTTGGCGCAATGCAATGACAATACCTCGTGAACTAAAATTGAAAAATGAAGGGAACGAAGTTTATGTTACTTCTGAACCTGTTAAAGCATTAAGTGCAATAGAATCAAAACCTGTTGTTCTAAAAAATATATCTGTTGATAATGATTTTGATCTCTCGTCAAAAATCAATCCGCTACAGTTGCCATGTAAGTTAGATATTGATTTAAGCAAAGCGCATGATTTTTCTGTAACGCTTTCAAATGATGGAGGAGAAAAAGTTGTGATCGGATATGATAAACAAGCGAATCAATATTTCATCGACAGAACACAATCCGGCAATACTGATTTTAATAAAGAATTTGCGGCGAAACATTTTGCACCACGTTTTAGTAACACCGGTAAAATAAATGTTTCATTAATTATTGATGTGAGCTCTGTTGAATTATTTGCTGATGATGGTTTATCTGTAATGACTGAATTATTTTTTCCTTCAAAGCCATACAATCATATCAGCATTCAATCAAAGGAAAATACAATCGATGCTTTAAAATATACTGCGCTGAAAAGTATTTGGAATAGCAAATAAAAAACCCCTGCGTTAACAGAGGTTGTGCCCACGAAAGGAATCGAACCTTCACTCCCTTGCGAGAACCAGATTTTGAGTCTGGCGCGTCTACCAATTCCGCCACATGGGCTTAAAAAAGGAGTGCAATAATACGTTGTGTTATTATTTCAGCCAAACAAACCTATTGACAACATTTCTTTTTCGGAAAAAATATATTGCGCAGTATCTTAAAAAATTTTTTCATGTTTTGTAAACAATTCAAAGTTATGTCATGAAGCTTTATTGAATTACATTTACCGCGATTTAAACAAATCTTTAGTTGAAATTAATGGTTCCGTTTTTGAGCGGATAATTTAAAATAAAAATATGCAACAAGTAAAACACGGTGATACGGTAAAAGTGCATTATCATGGAAGGCTAACCGATGGAACAGTTTTCGACAGCAGCGAAGGTCGCCAGCCACTTGAGTTTGAAGTAGGCAGCGGAAGAGTGATAAAGGGATTCGATGAAGGCGTTAAGGGAATGTCTGTTGGAGAGAAGAAAACGATTTCAATTCCGGCAGATGATGCGTATGGTCCGCATCAAAAAGAAATGATCATATCTTTTGAAAGAAAAAATTTTCCGCCCGATATTGAGCCTGAAGTTGGAATGACATTAAACATGCACAGTGAAGACGGTAATGCTATACCGGTTGTAATTACAGAAATTACACCTGATACAATTATGCTCGATGCTAATCATCCGCTTGCAGGCGAAGATTTGATTTTTGACATTGAACTGGTAGATGTAAAAGGCAAGAGCCCGCTGATAATAATGCCTTAAAAGTTTAATGTTAAACGTTTAAAGTTATATGCAGGCATGAAACCTTAAACTTTTCTTCTGTTCAGCCACCAGCCTAACCATAATCCTGTAAATCCCCATGTTACGAGATAATCAGTGAGGTGTGCATACAGGTCGAATGTTTTATACCAGATGTATTCGGTATAACTCGAATGCATAAAAATGATAAGCCCTAAAAGAATGGCTGCAATAAAAGTTTTTCCGAAGCTGTTTGCGGTGTAACCTGAAATGATCCAGCAGAAAAACAAAACCATCAGGAAATTATTGATAAAATTCTTAACCATGTTTACAGGCATATTTGCATCATAAGAAGTATGATAATAAACTTGCGCCCATGGTTTTCCTTTTGATTGCGCCTGTTGTTCTTCCATTTCTTTGGATGATGCGCCAAGTGGTGTTGTCGGCATTAAATAACCACCGCTCGAATCAAATTGTGTATTTAGATAAGATAGAATTTCATCTTGTTTTGGTGTGTACTGTTGTGCAGCGCGATGCAGGTTTAATACGCCCCATGAAAGAAACTGCAAAAGAAAAATGATGACAGCGCCAACTAAAGCGCCAATAAAGATTTTCATATAGCAAGGTTTTGATAAATGAAAAGTAAGAATTTATTTTTTTATGGTGAAACAATTTATTTAAGCTGTTTATTTGTTTTTTGAAATTGATACTATGATTAAAAATTATCAGCATACAGTTACTGAAAGATTTATGCGTTATGTGCAGATTGATACGCAAAGCGATCCAAACAGTGAAACATATCCCACAACAGAAAAACAAAAACAGTTAAGCAACCTATTAGCGGAAGAATTAAAATCAACCGGTTTGCAGGATGCTCATGCCGATGAATATGGTTATGTATATGCAACCATTCCATCAAACACAAATAAAAAAGTTCCTGTTGTTTGTTTTTGCGCGCATGTTGATACAGCGCCCGATTGCAGTGGTTTCAAGGTTAAACCAATATTGCATAAAAATTATAATGGTGATGATATTGTGTTGCCGGATGATTCAACGCAAATTATTTCTCCCAAAGATTATCCTTACTTGAAAGAAAAAAAAGGTGACGATATTATAACTGCAAGCGGATTTACATTGCTTGGCTCCGATGATAAAAGTGGTGTTGCCATAATCATGGATATGGCAAATTATCTTGTAAAAGATCAACATGTAAAACATGGTGAAGTAAAAATTTTATTTACGCCCGATGAAGAAGTTGGCAAAGGCACAGCAAAAGTTGATTTAAAAAAATTGAATGCAGATTTTGCTTACACATTGGATGGTGGCGAAGCAGGTTCTTTTGAAGATGAAACTTTCAGCGCAGATGGCGTGCGTATAACAATTCATGGTGTGATTGCGCATCCCGGTTATGCGAAAGATAAATTGGTGAATGCAATAAAGATAGCGGGAGAAATTGTTGCTGCATTACCTGCAAAAGAATGGAGCCCTGAAACAACGGAAAAGCGTGAAGGTTTTGTTCATCCTGTTGCAATAAATGGCATTGCAGAAAAAGCAATGATCGATTTTATTATCCGCGATTTTGAAACGGCAAATCTTTTAAAGCATGAAGAACGTTTGCAAAGCATTGCAGAAAAAGTTTTACAACATCATCCGAAAGCAACGATGGAATTTAAAGTGACAGAGCAATACCGCAACATGAAAGAAGTGCTTGATAAAAATCCCAAAGTTGCTGTCTATGCAAAACAAGCTTATGAACGTGCAGGCTTGAAAATAAATAATACACCTATTCGTGGCGGTACTGATGGAAGCCGTTTAAGTTTTATGGGTTTGCCTTCTCCGAATATTTTTACAGGCATGCAGGCAATACACAGCAAGCATGAATGGATAAGTGTTCAGGATATGGAAAAAGCAGTTGAAGTATTAGTGAATTTGGTACAAGTGTGGGAGGAAAGTTCATAGATCATAGAAGATAGAGCATAGTCTTTTTATGTTTAAATAATTATCTATGAACCAGGCATTGCATTCATCATTTATAATTTATCATTCTTAATTCATAACTCTTTTTACCTTTCGCAAAAATTAAACGCTTATGAATTTCTTTGCGAATTACTGGTGGCTGTTGATTGTGTTGTTCATTGTTTTCAGCGGACTTGTTACAGTTAACCAGGCAACGATTGCTGTTATTACCATGTTTGGAAAATACCAACGCATATTAAGACCCGGATTGAATTTTAAAATCCCAATCTTCGAACAAATTTTTCGCCGCATCAGTATACAAAACCGTTCTGTTGAACTGGAGTTCCAGGCGGTAACACAAGACCAGGCAAATGTTTATTTTAAGAGTATGCTGCTGTATGCTGTAATGAATGCAGATGAAGAAACCATAAAAAAGGTAGCGTTTAAATTTATTAGTGACAAAGATTTAATGCAGGCATTAATAAGAACGATTGAAGGAAATATCCGTTCTTATGTTGCAACAAAAAAACAATCTGAAATTTTAGGGTTAAGAAAAGATTTGGTTGAATCTGTAAAAAGTGAAGTAGATCACGTTTTAGAGGAATGGGGCTATCATTTACTTGATCTGCAAATTAACGACATCACTTTTGATAAAGTAATTATGGAAAGCATGAGCCGTGTTGTGGCAAGTAATAATTTAAAGGCGGCAGCAGAAAATGAAGGTCAGGCATTATTAATTACAAAAACCAAAGGTGCAGAGGCAGAAGGTAACGCTATAAAAATTGCAGCAGAAGCAGAACGCGAAGCTGCACGTTTACGCGGTCAGGGCGTAGCATTGTTTAGAGAAGAAGTTGCAAAAGGTATGAGCCAGGCTGCAGAACAAATGAAACAGGCGAACCTTGATACAAACGTTATTTTGTTTAGCATGTGGACAGATGCCATTAAAAATTTCGCTGAAGTAAGTAAAGGGAATATTATGTTTCTTGACGGAAGCACGGAAGGCATGCAGCGCACCATGCAACAACTTATGGGTTTGCTTAAAACAAATGAGCATCAAAAAACAGATTCAAAATAATTTACCTGTTACCAACTAAAAAATAATCGAATACAATAATCAAGTATAATAACAGGTAAATTTCGCTGAATTAATTTCTCTTGTAAGTCAGCATCCACTCATAAATATTCATACCATTTTCCGTGTAATTGGGATTGGTTGCAGTTGACCATGCATCATGTACATTATTTTGGAAAATGGTCATCTTTGCTTTTATAACCGGATTATCACTATTAATATCCTTAACCCAGGTAGTTGTGTACGAGCAGGGCACTGTAGGATCGCCATTGTTATGAAATGCCCAAACAGGTAATTGATCTTTCGCTATATAATCTGCATTCTGCGTAGTGGGTGAAGATGCTCCACAAATAGGAACAACAGCAGCAATGCGCTTGCCGTAATCTGAAGAATAATCCCAGCTTGTGCCACCACCCATACTTAAACCGCAAACATATATTCTGGTTGTATCTATCCTGTAAGTTTTAATTGCGTAATTAATCATGTCGTTAACATCATTTGGTTGTGGCCAATTTTTAAATTGAGGCGTTAACACGATAAACTGGTAAGTAAAATTGTTCACTGTAAAGTTTGCAGGAAACTTACCCTTCTGTATCAAATGCGGAATTGCAATGTTATCTTCAACACCCAGGCTCGATTTAGAACCGTCGCCCAGGGAACCGGAACCATTCAAAAAAATAATTAGCGGAAATCTTTTTTTAGGATGATCGCTATAATGCGCTGGTAACGCTTCAAGATAACCACCAATGTTTGAATTCACATTGTGCGTGATCGAAGTTTGAACAGGCAATCCCGTTTCAGTATACATTTCACTCACATTTGAAGCAGTAACCGGTGTAGTAAACGTATCTTCTTTTTTGCAGGAGTTGGTTAGCGCAATGGCAAACAATGCCAATGCAAAAGTGATTGCTTTCATAAAGTAAAAAGGAATAAAAATTAAGAATGCGAGAAGTTGGCAAAAACCAGGCTAAAACCCATTTAGGTTAAAAAATTCTACTATCATTTTATCCACTTAGCAATAAATTAACTTACCTGATTTTTTTATATGTATAACGCTTGAAACATTTGCTGAATACACGTTGCAAAAATTATGTGTGTATATTGAATAGTAATTGTTTCTTGCAAGCAGATTAAAAATTAACCACGCACTTTTTCTTTTGCCTGGCGCGAGGTTATCACCGGAATAATTTCAAAATCCACAAGATCATTCCAGTTGCTGATCCACCCTTTAAATTTTTCTATATCATCAGTTTCCATTAACTGGTAACAAGTAGATACATCTTCCGATATCCAGCTATTTACATAAGTTAAGTTATCGGGCATAAGCCTTCCCTTTTCTTCAAATCTTTTATATATCTCTTTCACCTTTCCCTGCTTAAATTTTTCTATGACCATGTATTGCATAATGCTTTGTATTTAGTGAAGTGAAATTTAATCATGCTTATTGCTTCTTTAGCAGTATCATAAAAATAATCATTCTTGTTTTTTTAAAAAAGGCGAGTTTTCAAGATAGCGTTTGAAGTTATCCGGGTTTTGAATAATGTAGTCGTGTTGATGCGTAGTATGTATAAAAATAATGCGATTTGACTTTAGCATCTCACCTGTTAACTGCGGTTCTTCCACTGAATCTAAAGGCGACTGCATTGCATTTAGTTGTTGCATCATGTTTTCTGTTTCATCCAATGTACCTCCATGATCTGTATAAATATCTATAAACCTGTGATCACTGTTTGCTGTAAGCCATTTAATAAAACTTTCAGTGTTTGCATACAATGCATCGAACAAAACAACTTCATTTACGGGCATATTACCATTATCTAAAATATGCGCCATTACGCGGTAAGCTCCGCTGTGTCCCATCAGTAAAATATTTCCTGCCTTACATTTTGTTGAAATGAATTTTTCTTTTACGAGCTTATTTATCACATCATTTACCAGCATTGAAAAATCATTTGCCTGTTCCAGCTTGCCGCCGTAACTATCCGGTGAATTCTTTGCTGTTTCTGCAAGCACCAGCACTGCATTTACTTTCGATTGTTCAAACTGCCGCGCCAGTCCATATTTTATAATGGCGGTATCAATATTATTATTCCATCCATGAAACCAAAAAATAAAATCAACTGAAGCATTTGCCTTAAAATGTTTGGGAGTTATGATAAGTACCGAACTATCTGAATAATGTTCCGTTGCCGTGTAAAGAACGCTATCATATAAATGTCCTGATGCACGGCCTGTATCAGGAAAAGAAGTGTAACGCGAAGTGATTTTAAAATAGCGCAAATGATCCTGGCAAAAAGAAGCGTTGCACAACACGCATAGCGCGAAAATAAAAATGAGCGTTTTAAACATAGCAGCGTTTGTACGCGCAATTTATAAATGAACTGAATCTTTAATGCGAAAATTTTTGAAACAGAAATGTAATCGTTTATACGCACCAAACAATTCAATGCACCAATCGCTCTAATTCTGCTTTACGAATTTCAATTGACCAACTACCTTCCCTTCTGTTGTAAATTGCACAAAATATACACCCGCAGGCAATCGTTGAATATTTAAAGTTTGAGTTTCATTGCAGGGAATGGTTTGCATCATTGCATTACCATGTTCGTTGTATATTGTTAGTGTACTTCCCTTTGGAATATTTTCTATATAAATAATATCATTTGAAGGATTAGGATGCAACCTGATATTTGAAACTGTTACATCAGCTTTTGAAACAGAAGATATTTCATTTGCGGTAGCGATTGATTTTACAACATCATTCTTGAGTCTGCAAATTAGAAATTTACCTGAAGAACTGCCTGCTGCAATAATCTTCCCGTTTTTCTGCAGCACTACCGGGCGTACAACCTCATCACTGGTTGAATCAATATTTACAGTTCCGTTGCCGCCGAAACTACTGTCAAACAACCCATCCTTTGTAAAGCGTGTAACGGCAATACCACTGCCCGCACCTGTAACAATAATTTTATCATCGCTTTGAATAGCGAGCCCAGCACCTGCTTCATGTTCGCCGCTAAAAGGCACTATAATTTTTCCGTTTATGCCGAATGCACTGTCTAAAATTCCATCTTTACTGTACCTGGCCAAATCCATTGTGAAACTGCCGTCAGAAAGAGTTGTTGAATATCCTGCAACAACTATCTTCCCATCAGATTGTTTGCCTGCGGAAACACCTATATCAAACTGTTCATTAAAATCTGTAACGGTATATCCGCCGCTGCTTCCAAAAGTCTTATCTACAGTTCCATTTGGACGCAATCTTACCAACATAAAATCATATATTCCTGTACCGCTGGAGGCATACGCATTTCCAACCACCACCATTTTTCCGTCGGGCTGTAAAATCATTGCGTGCCCATCTGAAAAACCACTGTAAGGTGTACGAAATTTTAATTTCCCGTCATGATCAAAGCTGCTGTCTAATGTCCCGTCAGGTTTATACCGCACCACAGCCATTGCGGGGGCTTCTCCACTAACATCGAATGCTGATCCTACTGCAATAATCCTGTTATTATCATCAACAGTTACAAATTTTGCTTCATCACGATGTTTTACAAAATCTGTGGTAACTTTTCCGTTCTTACCAAAGCTGCTGTCTAAAGTACCATTGGCATTAAATTTTGCTATTGCGAAATCCTTTCCATCTGTACCGGCTGCTATAATTTTACCACTGGGTTTTATTACAATAGCGCTTATACCTGCATCATCGTTATCTCCAAAATCAGCAACAGCTACACCATTTATACCAAAAGTTTTATCTAAGGTGCCGCCTATGCCATATCGCACCAATGTAAAACCGGCTGCTGTATGTCCGCCCGCAATAATTTTTCCATCAGGTGCAATAGCCACCGCATTCGCAAAACCTGCTGGTCTCATTACTTTTCCGTTGTTTCCGAAATTGCTGTCTAAAGTGCCAGCCTGCGAATAACTCAAACTGCTTAATAATAGCATAAGCATAGTTAGAAAAAGTGTAAAACTTTTCATAGTATATATTTTTATAAGTAAGAAATAAATACTACTAATTTATTTGTATGCGTGAGCTTAACACATGATTAATATCATGCGGTATTATGATTTTTGGCTGAAGTTCGCTTAGTATAATTGTGTAGTTATGTGGCTTAATTAATTATTAAAGCTATTTTCCGCGGAGCCTGATAAGATAGATTTTAAAATTTTATTCATTCACCATCTTCCGAAAAGGTTTGGAATTATTTATTTAAATGCAAAGCAAAAATCGCTTATGTTAAAAGCAGTTTCAAACTAAGTTAAATAATAGCTTTCATCTATTGTTGCGTTGCCCATGCAAGGCCATCCGGCCCACCGCCAACATCAATTTTATTTACCACCGCTAATGTTTTAAGATCAATAACCGTAACATAATTATCAGGTGTACATGCCACATAAACTTTTGCACCATCTGGCTGCATTAAAATGCCTGCTGCACCATTACCAATATTTATTTGTTTGATGAGGCTGCGTGCTTTTGCATCATACACGGTAAGATTGCCCGAACTAAGACTTGATATAAAAACCATCTTACCATCTGTGGTAAACTTTAAACGGTTAGCACCATGCACATTTGCATCAATGGTTTGTTCCGGTTGTTTTGTTGCAAGATTGATGATATAAATTTTTCCATCTTCTGCAGAGGCTGTCCACAATTCTGTGCTGTCAGGCGATACATCAAATCCTTCACAACCGTTTGAAACATTTATTAAAGTTTGTTCCCAGTTTTCATGTGCCTGCATAGGTGGTGGCGGCATTTTATTTTGTGAAGGCTGCGGCATGTTTGGCATATTTCTCGGTGGCGCAAAATGCATTAATGTATCTTGTAAAATGCTTACTGTTCCTGAAGCAACATTAGTAGTATAAATTTTTTTTGCATTGTTTGTTACATAGATCATATGCGTTCTGTCTTGTCCTGTTCCCATTACCCATTCAATTTTTTTTGTTGATGGATTATAGCAACCGATCGCTTTGGAACCTTCAACCGTAAACCATAATTTATTATTGACAAATGTTAATCCATGCGGACCAAACAACGGTCTTGTATCAATATCATCTAAACGTTTGTGTGTAATAAGATCTATAACATTTATTGTATGCAAACTGCCGCCGCCATAAATAGAAACGTAAGCCGTTTTTCCATCTGATGAAGCGATCACTTCATGCGGATCTTCGCCAACAGGCACTTTTGCAATCACTTTTAATGTTGA
>JBEHXR010000040.1:0-15853 GCA_048498595.1 Bacteroidota bacterium | reverse complement strand
CTGGGTGACGCTTATGAAACGAAAGGATTGTATGATAAAGCAATGGAAAATTATAATGCTTCATTTCGCATTGCACAGCAAACAAACAGCAAGTCAACCATTCCGCTAATTCTTAACAGGATTGGTATTATACATCTTAACCAGGGCAATTATCCAGAGGCTTTAAGCAAGTTTTACGCGTCTTTGCAATCAGCAGAAAACACCGGCGATAACGATTTAATTGGTGCAACCTTAAATAACATTGCTTACGTTCAATACAATGAAAATAAGTTCAGCGAAGCTGAAAGCACATTTACGGAAAGACTAAAGCTTGCTCAAAAAACAGGCGATACCAATAGTATGAGCATAGCTTATAATTCAATTGGTGAAATAGACCTGGAGCAGAAGCATACTGCAAAAGCATTAGACAATTTAATGCTGGCACATAACCTCGCCGTGCAAATGAATGATATAAAAATGGTGATGATAACAACGCTTTCACTTGCTGAGGTTTATTATGAAACAGATAGTTTATTAAAAGCAGATTCACTTTTTCAATATGCGTTGAAACTTTCAAAACAAACAGGTAATGGCATATCAACCTGCAATGCATTTATCGGTCTTGCAAAAACACAATTAAAACAAGGCTTGCCAAAACAGGCTTTGCCAAATGCGCTTAATGGTTTGCAGCGCGCCGATTCAATGGGACAGGTAGAAGCTATACGTGATGCAAATGAAGTGCTTTCTGATATTTACGCAGCGATGAACGATAACGGCAATGCGCTTAAATATTATAAAGCATATAAATTTTATTCTGACAGTATGAATAATATCACAAGCCAGCGTGCTGTAGCTATTGAAAGAGATAAATATGCTTTTTCAAAAAAAGAAAATGAATATGCGCGTAAAGCTTTGCAGCAACGATGGATAATAATTTCTGCCTTTGCAGCATTGCTTTTATTGGCCATAATCTTATGGCTTATTAACCGCAACAGGCAGCACCTTAATCACGTTAACAAAGAACTGCAGAAAAAAAATGAAGTAATAGAAACGCAAAAGATCAAAGCGGAAGAAACACTTGCACAGTTACAATCCACACAGCAGCAATTAATACAAAGTGAAAAAATGGCTTCGCTTGGCGAACTTACCGCAGGCATTGCACATGAAATACAAAACCCTTTAAACTTCGTGAACAATTTTTCTGATGTTAACCAGGAATTACTGGCAGAATTAAAAGATGAAATCAAAAAAGGAAATGCAGATGAAGCAAATGCCATTGCAAATGATATTATAGAAAACGAAGAAAAAATAAATCATCACGGCAAACGTGCAGACGCGATTGTAAAAAACATGCTGCAACATTCACGGGCTACAAAAGGTGTAAAAGAACCAACAGATATTAATGCTTTATGTGATGAATATTTACGATTAGCTTATCATGGCATGCGTGCGAAAGACAAAAGTTTTAATGCAGATTTTAAAACTAATTTGGATAAAAGCATTGGAAAAATAAATACCGTTTCGCAGGATATTGGAAGAGTATTACTCAATTTATTTAATAATGCTTTTTATGCTGTAAAACCCCCTGACCCCCTAAAGGGGGAACAATGGAAGCCGCTTGTTTCTGTAAGCACTCGTCGAATAACCCGCCTTCCGGGGACGGGGGCTGCCGTTGAAATAAGAGTTGAAGACAACGGTAACGGTATTCCGCAAAACATCATTGATAAAATTTTCCAGCCATTCTTTACAACAAAACCAACAGGACAAGGCACTGGTTTAGGTTTAAGTTTAGCTTATGATATCATCACCAAAGAACATAACGGAACTATTAAAGTGGAGAGCAAAGAAGGTGAAGGTTCAACATTTATAATTAATTTACCTGCATAATATTTAATCTGCTATCAGATAAATCTTATAATCGCGGTTCAAACAAATGAAACGACTATACTTTATACCTGTACTTATAATTGCATGCTGCTTTTCATTTAAGACTTTTAGCCAGATCAATGTAGATTCACTTCAGAAAGAAATTCTTAAATCGGTTCAGCAAAATTACCCTAAAGAGAAAAACTATAACTCTTATTTCGATTCATCAAATTTCTATTTAAAGCACCTTCCGGGCAATCTTGATTCAATATTTAAAGCAGTAAATAAAGAAGTAGCAAGAGCAAAATCAATGGGTGACATTGATAAGGCAAAAGGCGGATATTACAATCTTTCAACGCTCGACAGTATGCGTGGTAATTACAAGGGCGCTTATGAAAATTATAAGATGTATAGTTTGTATCGCGACAGTCTTCAAAAAAAGGAAACGGAGAAGAAAGAAATGCAGGCTGAATTTAAAAGAAGACAGGCTATCGCAAAAGCTGAGCAGGAGAAAAAAGATGCTGAGCAAAGAAGAATTAAGAACATTCAATACTTTACAATTGCAGGGTTAGCCACGCTGTTAGTAGTTATACTAATAATAGTATTTATACAATGGAAAAATAATAATCAAAAGAAAAAGGCGAACACATTGCTGCAGCTGCAAAAAGAAAAAGTTGAAAATGCATTGGCAGAACTAAAATCAACCCAGCAACAATTAATACATGCAGAAAAAATGGCTTCGCTTGGTGAGCTTACAGCAGGCATTGCGCACGAAATTCAAAACCCGTTAAATTTCGTTAATAATTTTTCTGAAGTGAATAAAGAAATGATTGCCGAAATGAAAGAAGAAATTGATAACGGCAATTACAGCGAAGTAAAACTAATTGCAAATAACATTGAAGAGAACGAACAAAAAATAAATCACCACGGCAAGCGTGCAGACACGATTGTAAAAAGTATGCTGCAACATTCACGTCAAACAAAAGGTGTAAAAGAACCAGCGGATATTAATGCTTTGTGCGATGAATATTTAAGATTAAGCTATCACGGCTTGCGCGCAAAAGACAAAAGTTTTAATGCAGATTTTAAAACAGATTTTGATGAGACAATTGGAAAGATAAATATTGTTCCGCAGGATATTGGAAGAGTATTATTGAACTTATTTAATAATGCGTTTTATGCGGTGAATGAAAAGCAAAAGCTTGAAGCAAAAGAGTCGACAACTTTTGAAAAGTTATCAACTCTTTACAAACCGCTCGTTTCAATTCAAACAAAAAAAGTAAACGACAAAGTGATGATAGTTGTAAGCGATAACGGTAACGGAATTCCGCAAAACATTATTGATAAAATTTTTCAACCATTCTTTACAACAAAACCAACGGGTGAAGGAACGGGCTTAGGTTTAAGTCTTGCTTATGATATCATCACTAAACAACATAACGGAACCATAAAAGTTGAAAGTAAAGTTGATGAAGGAACTGTGTTTAGAATTCAATTACCAATTGCGTGATGAAGAGCAAGAACCGTAGCTTCTGCAAATCATGATTGTGAAATAACAGTACATCCTTCAAAATCACAATTCATACTAATTCTCATTTTCAGTGTTGGTAAGAGCAATTATTTTTAAATTTAAAGAGCTAACTAATACACGGTAATTAAAACTTACATCACGTAAAGAATGAGAATTCTAACACTTACTGCATTGCTTTTCATCTGCTGTTTAACACAAGCACAAACTGCCGAAATAGATAGTTTGAAAAAGTTGCTTGCAATAACAGAAGATGCTCCAAAGCGTATAAATATTTTTGAAGGATTAAGTTTTGCTTACCTGAATTCTTCCCCTGACACTGCTTTAAAGTATGCGCTTAATGGTTTACAACTCGCAAAAGACATTGGTCATAGAAAAGGTGAAGCAATTTGTATAAACGCTTTAGGTAATGTTTACTTTCATATCGGCGACAACGCAAAAGCGCTTCAGTATTATCTTGAATATTTAAAAATAAAAGAAGAACTAAAAGATAAAGACAATATTTCGGTTGCCTATTTTAATATCTCTGCGGTATATACTGAAGAGGAGGATTATAAACAAGCTCTGATGTATCTTTTTAAAGCAATGCAATTGGATAAAAGAGCAAAAGACAGTTCTGCAATTTTATATGATGCTTACTCTTTAGCTTCAAATTACCAACGCATGCAAAAGCAGGATTCTGCATTGTTCTATATAAATCAATCTTACAACCTTGCGCAATTACTGAACGATGAAGATATGATGGGTGCTATTTTAAATACTTACGGAGAAATTTATTTAGCATTGAATGATACAACACAAGCATCAAAATATTATCGCGCAAGCATTCCTTATGCAGAAGGGGTTCAGGATGATGAAGTAATTATTGCAAACTATTATGGTTTGTCTAAAATTCTCAAAAAAACAAATCCTGATTCTGCAATACTTTATTCAACCAAAGCCTTAAACATTGCACGGCGGGCGTCATTCTTTAAACAAGTTTTGGAAATAAGTGAGTTTGCAACAGAACTTTTTAAAGAAAGAAAACAATTTGACAGCGCTTTTTATTACCAGCAATTAAGTATAGCAACAAAAGACAGCTTATTTAATACAGAGCAATTAAGAAAAGTGCAGGATTTAAAATTCAGCGAACAACAACGCCAGCAGTCAATAGAAACAGCAAGATTAAAATTACGCAGCACCATAAAATTGTTCATTGTAATTTTTACAGCAATCACTTTTTTGGTTATTGCTATTTTGCTTTGGAGAAATAACAAAAGAGTTTCAAAAACACTGCAAAAATTAAGAGCAACACAGGCGCAGCTTATACAAAGTGAAAAAATGGCTTCGCTTGGAGAACTTACTGCGGGCATTGCACACGAAATTCAAAACCCGCTCAACTTTGTTAATAATTTTTCTGAAGTAAGTGATGAATTATTGGATGAAGTAAAAGAAGAACTTGCAACAGGCAACCTGCAACTTGCAACAGAAATAATAGATGATATTAAACAAAACAATGAAAAGATTTTGTTGCATGGTAAACGTGCCGATGCCATTGTAAAAAATATGCTGCAGCATTCAAGAAAAAGCAGCGGGCAAAGAGAAGAAACCGATATAAATAATTTGTGTGATGAATACCTGCGTCTCTCCTATCATGGTTTGCGTGCGAAAGACAAAAATTTTAATGCAGAATTCAAAACAGGTTTTGATGACAGCATTGGAAAAATAAATATTGTTCCGGAAGATATTGGAAGAGTATTGCTCAACTTATTTAATAATGCTTTTTATGCTGTAAAGCCCCCTAACCCCCTAAAGGGACAACAATGGAAACCACTTGTTTCTGTTGCCACACGAAAAATAGCTCCCCTTCAGGGGAAGGGGGCTAAAATTGAAATCGTTGTAAGCGATAATGGCAAAGGCATTCCTTCAAATATCATCAGCAAAATTTTTCAACCTTTCTTCACTACAAAACCAACCGGCGAAGGAACAGGTTTGGGTTTATCACTTGCATACGACATTATCACCAAAGAACATAATGGAACAATAAAAGCAGAGAGTAAGGAAAATGAAGGAACTAATTTTATTGTAACAATTCCAATTTAGAATAAGAGTTTTGTTGCATCTTTAACGAATTAATGAAAGTAGTTTTACCAATCCTGATTGTAATTTTTTGCGCTTCAAATACACATGCACAAAATAAAAAAATCGACAGCCTTGATAATTTAATTACCAAAGCAAAATCTGATACACAAAGAATTAATTTAAAGATTGAAAAACTTAGAATTTTAGCTAATGATAATCTTGATTCCGGAATTGCTTTTGGCAATGAAATTATTAACGAAGCAAAAGAAATAAATTATAAGATTGGAGAAGCGAAAGCAAGAATTAGAGTGGCAGGCAATTACTGTTTTTCGGGAGATTATGAGGCAGCTGAAAACAATTTGGATACATGTAAAATGATCCTTTCACAGGTAAACGATTCATTAACGCTTGCTAACATGTACAGCACTTACGGCATGATGTATTCAATGCAGAACAAATTCGATTCATCACATTCTTTGTATCAAACTGCAATCGATATTATCAGCCGGCAAAATGATAAAACCTTACTTGGCACCATATATCAAAATAATGCCATTGCATACCAGCAACAATCAAATTATGCACAGGCGCTCATTAATTTCCAGAAAGCACTAAACATTGCTGAAAATCAAAAGGACGAAGAAAGTGAAGCATACGTTTATGTGAACATAGCCATTACTTATAATAGTTTGAATGATCAAAAAAGAGCAGAGCAGTCTTACTTAAAAGCAATTGAGCTTGGTAAAAAGTTAGGTTTAAAAAATGTGCTCGCCTATGCATACGCCAACATTGCAACTGTGTATGAGGACATGACTGAATATGATAAGGAGTATGACTTTGCCATGCAGGCAACCGCATTAGGAAAAGAAATAGGCGACAAAGGAATAGAAGCAAGCAGTTTAGCAAGGGCAGCAGAAGCATTGGCATATCAACACAAGTTTGAAGATGCAGAAAAGTTAAACAGGCAGGCAATTGTTGTTGCTGATTTGTCTAATCAGCCTTACAATATATACCAGGTTTATAGAAGCATGGGTTTTATATTTAAGCTTGAAAATAAATACAAGGACGCCATTCCATATTTTGAAAAAGCTTTTCATTCATTGGCAGCATCCGACATTTACGATGAAGAAGTTGGAAAAAGTTATCTCGATCTCTCTGAATGCTATGAAAAAACCGGTGACTTTAATAAGGCTTTGGCTACTTATAAAATTGCAACAAAAATTTCTGATTCCACCACTGCACGCGAGAATATAAAGAAGGCAACAGAGCTTACATTAAATTATGATTTTGCAAAAAAACAACAGCTTGCAAAAGCTGAACAAGATAAAAGAGATGCAGACGCGAAGCGCATAAAGAATCAGCAATATTTTATCATTACTGCCCTGGGTATTGTTGTGCTGGCAGTTATTATAATTGCATCTATTCAATTTAAAAATAACAGGCACAGGCAAAAAGCATATACGCTTTTGCAAAAACAAAAAAAAGAAACAGATGGGCAAAGAGAAAAAGCAGAAACAACGCTGTCAGAATTAAAATCAACACAAGCGCAATTAATACACAGCGAGAAAATGGCAAGTCTTGGTGAGCTTACCGCCGGCATTGCACATGAAATACAAAATCCTTTAAATTTTGTAAATAACTTTTCTGAAATAAATAAAGAAATAATTGCTGAAATGTTTGAAGAAATTGACAAAGGCAATTTGGATGAAGTAAAAACGCTGGCAAAAAATATTGAAGACAACGAAGAAAAAATAAATCATCACGGCAAACGAGCGGATGCAATTGTAAAAGGCATGTTGCAGCATTCAAGAAAAAATACCGGGCAAAAAGAACCAACAGATATTAATGCTTTGTGTGATGAATATATACGTTTGAGTTTTCACGGCTTGCGTGCAAAAGACAAAAGTTTTAATGCAGATTTTAAAACGGATTTTGATGAAAGTATTGGCAAAATAAGTATTGTTGCGCAGGATATAGGAAGGGTATTACTAAATCTATTCAACAATGCATTTTATGCAGTGAATGAAAAATTCAAAACACAAGATTCAAAACTCAACACTGAATACAAACCCGTTGTTTCTGTTACAACAAAACGTTACGATTTTCCTGCAGGCGGTGAGGTGATCGAGATAACAGTAAGTGATAATGGCAATGGCATTCCGCAAAATATTATTGATAAAATTTTCCAACCATTCTTTACCACTAAACCAACGGGCGAGGGAACCGGCTTAGGATTAAGCCTGAGCTATGACATCATTACAAAAGAACATAAAGGGAATATAAAAGTTGAAAGCAAGGAGGGTGAAGGCACGCAGTTTATAATTCAATTGCCAATTGTCTGAACTTTGATTTTACTGATTTACCTGATTGAACTAACATAGAGAAGGCATGATATATTCAGGTGAATCAATCCAAATTTCATAAATCGTGGTTATATTTACTCCCAAGTTTAACTGCTGGGTTTCTGTATTAAATGAGAACTTATTAACGCATCAAACAAGCATTCCTTTATAATAATTATTGATTGTATGCTCACAAAAAAATCTGTATTATGAGAAACAAAAATGTTTTTTGTTTCACGTTGCTTGCTGTTGTACTTCTCGCAACTTATACTTCTGCAACTGCACAAAATAAATCTGAAAAAGGGTTACCGTTTGTTACAAGTTATACTGCTAAAACCTATAACGGTTCTCCTGTTAACTGGAGTGTAATACAAGGTGATGACGGCATTATGTACTTTGGTCAATCTAATACCGGCTCTAACCTTTTACAATACGATGGAGTAAGATGGACACGGATTCCATCTCCCGGAACATCAATCATTTGCCGCAGTGAGGACAAAGATAAAAACGGAACTATTTACTATGGAGGTTCAGGCGATTTTGGATATCTCGATAAAGATAGCATTGGTAAACCCTATGAATATTCACTTGTACAATTTATACCAAAAGATAAACGCGAATTCTCAGATATATGGTCTGTGCATGTTGCTGATAATGGCATTTATTTCCAGGCGAGGGAAAGATTGTTTCGTTTAACAAAAAATAATTCGGGCAATGAAGAAACATGGAGTGTAAAAGCATGGGAACCTGCAACACATTTCATGTATAGTTTTTATTTGGATGGTATACTGTATGTGCATGAACAAGGTGTTGGTCTTTTAAAAATGATAAATGATTCGTTGACGCTAATACCGGGTAGTGAATTTTTGGGCGCCAACCGCATGCAGATAATGCTGCCATATATAAATGACAGCACACAAAGAAATTCTCCGGCTCAAAAACAATATCTCTGCGGCACTTTTACAGGAAATTTATACCTGTTCGATGGAAAAAATTTTAAGCCTTTTAAAACTGAAGCAGACAGTTTAAAAGATCATTACATGCTTTATAAAGCTGTTCGCGTTAATGGAAATTATGCGTTATGTTTTCTCGGCGCAGGATTGGTAATAATAAATCCGCAGGGAAAAATTGTTCAGACGATCAATATAAATTCAGGTTTGCCAAGTGATGTAATCTCCGGCATTTGTACAGATTCAAAAGGCAATCTTTGGCTTGCGATGGATAATGGCGTCGCGAAAGTGAATATTAATTCTCCCTTTACTGCTTTCACTTCTCAAAGTGGCATTGTTGCAGCTCCGCTTTCAATAGCAAGACTTCGTGATGGTTCTTTTTATGTAGGCACAAATAATGGATTATTAAAATTCAATCCTGCTACTTCAAAATTTGAAGTAAATAATGTTATGCCCCGCGACCAAATTTTTACACTTGCTATTGATGGAAATAATTTGCTTGTGCCCGGCAATGGCTTGTACATGATAAAAAATGGTAAAACTATTTTGGTTCAGCCATCAATCAACAGCAATCTAAAAATCGCAGGTATTTTGGTTTCGAAAAAACATCCTGATGTGTTGTATTGTGCAACAACTTTTGGCGTTTGTTTATTTTCCCGTGATGCTTCAAAACCAGGCGGCTGGCAATATCTTGGCTATCTACCTGGCATAAAAGAAGAAATGTACTTTTTTTCAGAAGAAGATGATGGCAGTGTATGGGTATGTGGCAATAATACACCAGCTTTTCGTATAACACCGGTATTTGATGCGCAAGGAAAACCAGATATTACAAAAACGCGTGTTGAAAATTTTGGACCTGAGAACAATTTAGATTTTCCTGTTGGCTATACGTTTGCGCTGAATCATAAAATTTATTTCCTTAAAGGCGATTCTGCAACTTTTACATTTAATGACCAAACAAAAAAGTTCGAAAGAGCGCACCTTAATAACTTGCCCGATTTTGGAGGAGTTGCGGATAGTACAGGAAAATTATGGTTGACTGTAGGTGTTACAGATAACTTCAAACTTGTTATTGCAACGCCTAAGGGTAATGGCAATTACGCAATAGATTCAAATTCTCTATTACCCGTTATTGACCGTGTTTCAGCAAACACTACTATATACCCGGAAGCAAACGGCATTGTATGGTTTACTGGAAACGATGAGTTAGTACGATATGATGAAAAAATAAAAAGCACAGTTGATCAATCTTATAAAGTATTAATAACAGGTATTTCAGCTGATAAGCAAAAATTAAATCCGGCTTTACCCGCAAGTAAATCTCCCGAAGTAAAACACAATAATAATTCGCTGCGTTTTGAATATGCAGCACCATTTTATGAACAGGAAAATAAAACGCAATATCAAACCTGGCTCGAAGGTTTTGAAAAAGGTTGGAGCGATTGGGGAAGTAATACCTATAAAGAATACACCAATCTCGCCGCAGGAAAATATACATTTCATGTTCGAGCAAAAAATTTATATCATACCATAAGTGGTGAATCTGTTTATTCATTTACCATTTTATCGCCCTGGTACAGCACATGGTGGGCTTATTTGTTGTATGCTTTAATCGTCATTTTCATTATTTATCTTTTAATAAGATCACGCACCAAAAAGTTAGAAGAAAAGCATCGCGAATTAGAAAAAGTTATTCATCACCGAACATCCGAATTAAGCGACCGTGTAAAAGAACTTGGTGTAATTAATAATGTACAGGAGGGGCTGGTAAGTAAATTAGATATGCAATCAATTTATGATTTGGTTGGTAATAAAATTCGTGATGCATTTGATGCGCAGGTTGTAATTATCGGCAGCATTGATGAAGATGCAAACACTGAACATTTTAATTATGTAATTGAAAACGGAAAACGGTTTTATCCTGCTTCCCGTCCACTCGATAATTTAAGGCAACAACTTATAAAAACTAAACAGAAAATTATTATTAGAAACACCGCAGATGCAAGAAAATGGTTTGGCGAAAAGAACGGCATTGAAGATTCGCAACCTATAAGATCTGGCGTATTCGTTCCTCTGATTATTGGTGATAAAGTAAAACGATATGTAAGCTTACAACATGTAGATAAGGAAAATGCATTCAGCGATGCAGATGTAAAATTATTAGAAACACTTGCAAATAGCATGAGTGTTGCGCTGGAAAATGCACGCTTGTTTGATGAAACAACAAGATTATTGAAAGAAACAGAACAACGCACCGCAGAATTAGCTGTAATCAATAATGTACAGGATGGTTTGGTTAGAGAAATAGATACACAGGGAATTTATGATTTGGTTGGTGATCGTTTACGTGAATTATTTAGTGCGCAAGCTGTAATTATTGCCAGTTTTGATCTTGCAACAAAGACAGAGCATTTTAATTATGTTTTTGAGAACGGTGAAAAATTCGAATTGCCTTCAAGACCCATTACAGGCATGCGCCAACAGCTTATTGATAAGCGACAGATCATTGACATTGAAACAGAAGAAGACGCTAAAAATAAATTTGGAATAACAGCGCTTGGAAATACGAAGATGCCCAAATCGCTTTTGTTTGTTCCACTGCTTTCCGGAAATGAAGTCAGAGGTTATGTAAGCATTCAAAATATAGATACTGAACATGCATTCAGCAAGTCTGATATTCGTTTACTTGAAACGTTGGCAAACAGTATGACAGTGGCTTTAGAAAATGCAAGGTTGTTTGATGAAACGACACATTTGCTTGCAGATGCAAAACAAAGAGCGAGTGAATTAGCTACAGTAAATAATGTAAGCAAGGCATTAGCTTCTCAATTAAATCCCGATGAATTAATTCAACTGGTGGGCGGCCAGATGAAGAATTTGTTTAAGGCGAACATTGTTTACCTCGCTATACTCAATCAAAAAACAAACGTCATAAATTTTCCGTATCAGTCAGGTGATGAGCTAAGACCGATGAAATTAGGTGAAGGGCTTACGTCAAAAATTATTCTTACAAAAGAACCGTTGCTTATTAATAAAGATGTAAAAGAACAAACAGCGCAACTTGGTGTAAAGCGTGTTGGTGTTCCGGCTTCCTCATATCTCGGAGTGCCAATTCCTGTAGGCGATCAAATTATTGGCGTGCTAAGCGTTCAGAGCACTGAACATGAAAACATGTATAATGAAAATGATTTGAGAGTCCTTTCAACCATTGCATCATCTGTTGGCGTTGCTTTGCGCAATGCTACTTTGTTTGAAGAAGTACAGCATGCAAAACAAGAAGCAGAGTTAGCAAGCAAAACGGCTGAAAAAGCAAATGAGGCTAAGAGCGCATTTCTTTCAACGGTAAGTCATGAGTTAAGAACGCCGCTTACTTCCGTTTTAGGTTTTGCCAAAATAATTAAGAAGCGATTGGAAGAAAAAATTTTTACAACGTTAGACCCTTCAGATCTTAAACTTAAAAAAACTACAGACCAGGTTTCAGAAAATTTAAACGTAGTTATTTCAGAAGGTGAGCGCTTGACACATCTTATAAATGATGTGCTCGATCTTGCAAAAATTGAAGCAGGAAAAATGGAATGGAACCAGGAAAATGTTTCGCTGGCTGAAGTAATTGAAAGAGCGGTTGCCGCTACAACATCTTTGTTCGAACAAAAAGATATTAAGCTTGTAAAAAATATTGATGAAAATATTCCGGACATTATTGGCGATACAGACAAGCTTATACAAGTTGTTATTAATCTTTTCTCCAATGCAGTAAAATTTACAGATGAAGGTTCTGTTTCGTGTAAATTATTTCAAAAAGATGGTGAAGCAATTGTAAGCATAACCGATACAGGAATTGGAATTGCAAAAGAAGATTACGGCGCCGTATTCGAACAATTTAAACAGGTTGGTGGTGATACATTAACCGATAAACCAAAAGGCACCGGCTTGGGTTTGCCAATTTGCAAAGAGATTGTTGAACATCATGGCGGTCGTATTTGGGTTGAAAGTGTGCCAGGTAAAGGAAGCACATTTTCATTTGCATTGCCGCTCATTCCATCTGTACAAAAAAACAGGGAAACGCCAATTCATTTAAATGAATTGATGAAGCAATTGAAAGAGCAAATGGTTTTTTCAACACTAAAAATGAATGGAAAGAATGCAACCATATTAGTTGTAGATGATGATGATTCTATTCGTTCATTATTGCAGCAGGAATTAAGTGATGCAGGTTATTTGGTGGAAGAAGCAAAAGATGGAAAATTGGCACTCGACAGCATTCGCAAGAACCGGCCTGATTTAATTATTCTTGATGTGATGATGCCGGAAATAAATGGTTTTGATGTAGCGGCAATTTTAAAGAACGATCCGCAAACAATGGATATTCCAATCATCATTTTATCTATTGTGCAGGATAAAGCACGGGGTTTTAGAATTGGTGTTGACCGTTATCTTACCAAACCAATTGATACGGCAAAATTGTTTGAAGAAGTAGGCAATTTATTAGAGCAGGGTAAGTCGAGAAAGAAAGTAATGGTGGTGGATGAAGATACTTCTGCAGTGCGTTCGTTAACCGAAGTGTTGCAAACAAAAGGTTATGTTGTTGTAGAATCTGACGGAAAAGAATTGATCGAAAAAGCAATCTCTGCGCAGCCAGATATTATAATTCTTAATTCTGTTTTGTCAGATAAAAATGAGATCGTTCAAAGCTTGCGTTTTGAAAAAGGATTAGAGAATGTGTTGTTTCTGATCTATCAGTAAACATAAATGAATTAAAATTCATTAAACAGGAGTTGTCAAAATATTTTGAACATAAAATCAAGGCTAATAAATGGAACAAAAAATTTTAATTGTTGATGATGAACCGCACATAAGAATGCTGATTGAACAAACGCTTGAAGAATTAGAAGATGAAGGCGTGGAATTTTTAACTGCAGAAAACGGCGAGATTGCGCTTGAGATTATTCAGGAAGAAAACCCGCAACTGGTTTTTCTTGATGTGATGATGCCGAAGATGAACGGCATGGAAGTATGCAGAAAAGTAAAAAAAGAATTGGTGCGGAATGATGTGTTTATTGTTTTGCTTACTGCAAAAGGCCAGGAGTTAGACCGGCAAAAAGGTCAGGAGGTTGGCGCAGATGTTTATATGACAAAACCTTTCGATCCCGAAGCGATCTTAAATAAAGCAAAAGAAGTATTGGGTTTGCAATAATATCCGTAACCATCTTTTCAAGAAAAATATGTCGAGGGTAACGCTCAGAAGTACGCTGTCTAAAAAAAATAAAACAGAAGCATTAGTGCATTCATTAATTAATGAGATGAAAGCACACATAAGTGTTACCGATGAAAAACACAATTACTTGTTGGGCAATGCGCAAATATTAACGCAGCACGAACATCCTATAAAACTGCAGGAGGATGTTGTTGGCTGGGTAAAAGGCGATGAAAAATCAATTCATGTTGCTTCATTGCTTACACTGCTTTTACAAAAAGAATTTGAAAGAAAAAATTTAGGTAATGAAGTGCTAACACTCTACCAGGAAGTAAACATGGTTTTTAATTTTTCTGATAAGTTAGCGCAGGCAATCGATCCTGTATCCATTGCACAAATAGCAGTTGATGAAGCAATGCATCTTATTCATGCAATTAGCGGTGTAGTTGTGTTGTGGGATGAAAACAGTAAGCAATTACAAATACCTGCAATGGCAGGCGAAGCTTTATTCCATAAAAAAAATTTAGTAAATCATGCTGACGTGTTGCTTAAAATTGGTTTAAGCGGGCAGTCAGAAATAATGAGCGATCTGTCTTCATTAAAAGAAGCTAAAATAATTGATGAAAAAATTCAATCAATTGTATATGCAGCGCTGAAAGTAAAGCACAGAATAATGGGTGCAATCATTTTGGCGGGTGATGAACCTGCTCAATATGCAGCATCAGATCTTAAATTTTTAACTACGCTTGCGTTGCAATCTTCATCTGCAATTGAAAGTGCATTGCTGTACGAGAAAAATATTCGCGAAGCATACGAAAGAGAAGAAGCGCTGCGCCGTGTTTATGAAACAACGGCAAAGTTTGTTCCTTACGAATTCATTGGTTCATTAGGGCATAAAGTAATAACAGATGTGAAGTTGGGCGACCAGGTAGAAAAAAATGTTACAGTTCTTTTTACTGACATAAGAGATTATACTTCCTTGTCGGAGCAAATGACGCCGGAACAAAATTTTCAATTTGTTAGTTCTTATAATGAACGCATGGGACCAATCATCCGTAATAACAATGGATTTGTAAACCAATATTTAGGCGATGCTATTATGGCGCTTTTTCCTGAAAGTGCCGAAGCATCTTTAACGGCGGCTATAGAAATGCAACGAGATATTCATGCCTTTAATGCCTTGCAGAGAACTATGAATTTGCCAACGATTAAAATGGGAATTGGAATGCATACCGGTTTGCTGATAATGGGCATTACAGGCGATAAAGAGCGGCTTGATGCCACAACGATTTCTGATGCGGTAAACACAGCATCGCGCATTGAAAGTCTTACAAAACATTATAAGGCGAATATTTTATTAAGTGAAAACACGCTGCAGCAAATTGAACATCCTGAAAATTTTCATTTACGTTATCTTGGAAAAGTGCAGGTTAAAGGCAGGCATTCATCAATCGGTATTTACGAATGTTTTAGCAGTGATAATGAAGAGCAGCTTACTAAAAAAGAACAAACACTCGCATTATTTAACCAGGGCATTCATCATTATTTAAATAAATCTTTTACCGGAGCTATTAAATGTTTTCTTTCTGTTACCGAAATAAATGCTGAAGACAGTACTGCGCAATTTTTTCTCGACCATTCTATGCGCTGTCTTCAAAAAGGTGTTCCCGAAAACTGGTCCGGCGTTGTTGAAATGATTAATAAATAAAATTAATTCTTCCATTAAAAACACTTAAAACAAGCGAAAAAATAAGAAGGATTATTTTACAGGTTAATTGTTTAAGAAATTTTTTATTTTATTTGATTTTAATTTTCTGTAAATTGAAAGACTATAAATTTACCTTTCACAATTTATATATCAGTAACATAATTCTCTATGAAAATATTGGTTGTTGATGATGAGCAAGACATCAAAACTTTATTTGAGCAACGC